>JBEOKA010000421.1:0-5519 GCA_040275325.1 Myxococcaceae bacterium
CGAGATCGTCGCGGAGCAGCTTCACGAGCGGCTCGACCTCGGCGTTGCCCTCGGTGTTGGCGTCGCGAATGCTCTCGATCATCACGCGCAGGGTGTCGATGACCTCGACCATGCGCGCGAAGTGATGCGGCCTGGCGTCGATGCTCTTGTCGCGCAGCCTCGACATCAGGTCTTCGGCGGCGTGGCCGAGCGAGGCGATGCGATCGTACCCGAGCAGGGCCGAGGTGCCCTTGATGGTGTGAAAGTCACGGAAGAGCACGTCGACGAGATCGGGCCGCGCGCGGCCTTCTTCTGCGTCGAGCAGCAACCGCTCGGAGCGCTGCAGGCCCTCGAGGGACTCGTCGATGAACAGCTGCTTGATTTCGTCGTCGTCCGACAGGTTGCTCACAGCCTGCCTCCCCTGGGCGTGGAGCCCATCCACTCTTGAATGGCCGCCGGAATGCGGTCGGCGTGCAGCACCGCATCGGAGGCGCCCAGCGCGTGGGTCGCGCCCGGCATGCCCCAGACGACGCTCGACTCCGCGTCTTGAATCAGCACGGGGTTTCCCGCCTCGCGAAGGGTCGCCGCGCCACGCGCGCCGTCAGAGCCCATGCCCGTCAGCACGACGCCCAGCGCCGAGCCTTTGCAGGCCTGCGCGACCGAGCGGAACATCGGGTCGACGGCGGGCTTGCAGAAGTGCTCTGGCGGGCCGTCGACGTACTTGAGCTGCAGCTTGTCGCTCGCGCGCACGACGGTGAGGTGCTTCGCCATCGCCACGTACGCCATGCCGCGCATCAGCGTCTGGCCCTCGATGGCCACCACCACCCGGCGGCCCGACTGGCTCGCGAGCAGCTCGGTCATGTACGGAATGTGCAGCGCCGGCATGTGCTGGGTGATGACGATGGGTACGTCGAAGGTAGCGGGCAGGCCCTTGAGCAGCTTGAGCAGCACCGGAGGCCCGCCCGTCGAGGCGCCGATGGCGAGCAGATCGCTGCGACGCGCGGGCGCGAGGCCCTTCGACGTGCGGCCGGGCGTGGTGACGGGCCTCGAGACGCTGATGCCGACCTGAGGCCGGTTGCTGCGCCGGCCATCGGCGAAGATGCGCCGCAGCTCGGCCTCGAAGCCGGTGATGGTGCGGGAGTCGGGCTTGGTGAGCAGCGCCGCCGCGCCGAGGAACACCGCGTCGACTCCGGTGCGCGCGCCCCGCTCGGTGCCCGCGGTCACCAGCACGGTGATGATTCCCCGGTGCGTCTGGTGGCACCACTTCAAGAAGTCGAGCCCCGACTCACCCTTGAGCACCACGTCGACCGTGACGGCGTCGACGTCTCCCTGCGCCAGGCGCTTTCGCGCGGCTTCGATGTTGGCGCACTGCCCCACCACGTCGAGGCCGATGCGCGTGAACATCTGGGTGAGGAAGGTGCGGAACACGGGGTCGTCGTCGAGCACCACGACCCGCAGGGCTTGCGGGTGGGCCGACGGCAGGCGGGTGGCGGCGGCGAGCGACATGGCTCCTCAGCGCTTGAGCAACGACGAGAGCTCGGTCGACATGTCCGACAACGCCTGGGCGCTCGTCTGCGTGGCGGTGGCGTTCTTCTCGGCCTCTTTCGCGGCTTCGGTGACGCCCGCGATGTTCGAGACCACGCTCGAGACGGCGCTCGAGACCTCGGTGGCGTTGCGGGCGATCTCCCGCGTGGTCGACGCCTGCTCCTCGACGCTCGCGGCGATCGACGACGCGAAGGTGTCGATCTGCGTCATCACCCGACTGATCTCGCTGACGAAGTCGATGCTCTTCTGCGCGACCTCGCGAATGGAGTCGATCTGCTGGGTGATCTCTTCGGTGGCCTTCGAGGTCTCTTTCGCCAGCTCCTTCACCTCGTTGGCGACGACCGCGAAGCCCTTGCCGGCTTCACCGGCGCGCGCGGCCTCGATGGTGGCGTTGAGCGCGAGCAGGTTCGTCTGCTGCGCGATGGTGCTGATGACCTTGGTGATCTTCCCGATGTTCGCGCTGGCCGACGACAGGCCCTGCACCATCGCCGAGGCCGACTCGGCCGTCTCACGCGCGCTGCGGGCCGTCTTCGCCGACTCGGTGGCGTTCGAGGCGATCTCCTTCACCGTCGCGCTCATCTCTTCGGCGGCGCTGGCGACCGAGGCGACGCTGCCTTTGATCTCTTCGGCGGCGCTGTTCACCATCATCGACTGCGCGCTCGTCTCGGTGGCGCCGGCGGCGAGCTGGTTGGCGATGTGGCTGAGGTTCGAAGCCGCCTCCGAGATGCGCCGCGCCGAGCTCTCGACTGACGTGGTCGTCTGCGAGGCCTTCTCACGCAGCGAGACGTCCTCGGTGTCGTCCCAGAAGTTGATGCGGCAGCCAAGGGCCTTGCCCGATGCGTCGAAGACGCCATTGATGATGGTGGCGAAGTGACGGCCGCCGAGCGCGCTCTCGGTCATGACGGCCGAGGCGGGTGGCTCGGCGATGTTTGCGCCGAAGATGGTGGCCGACAGCCCGAAGCCGTCCATTCGGGCTCCTGCGAGCTCGCCCGCGAAGCCGCCGAGCTTGCTCATGGCTGCTGCGCTCGCGTTCGCGAATCGAATGACGCCGTCGGGGGTGACGTAGAACTCGGCAAGGCGGCCGGCGTCGACGATGTGGCGCCAGGGAATCTCGGGCTCGGTGGGGGCGGCCGAGGGCAATGGCTCGAAGGCTGCGGCCGGAGCCTGCACTGCCACCTTGCGACGGCTCGTGCGGCGGGGCTCGGGCGCATCGAGCGGCAGCCGCGCGTCGGCCAGGCCCTTCGGGGCGCGGGTCTCGGCACGAACGGCACGGCGGGCGCGGCGACGGCGGCGAATCGGCGTACGGATGTCCTTCATGGGAGTCGTTCCTCGCAAAGGGGTGAACGACTGCGACTTGAGCAGCGCACGTGCCACCTGCCGCGCTCGCTGATCCGCACGGTTACGTCGCGTCGTCAGGCCCCCAGCGGGTCACCTTCACCTCGGGCGTGCGATTGACCCCGTCAGGGCGCGTCAGGGGCGTGTCGGACCGCGGGCGCTGAATCGATCGCAACACCACCTCAACTGCCGGTCGGTGCTCACGATTCGGCGAGTCGCTGGTGGATCAGGCGGCGCCGGCTGCGTCGTGGCGTGACGTTTGTATTGCGCTGGGAGCTGGAACTCGTGCGCGTTGACGGCGCCCAATCGGAGGAGCGATGGCTGACTCGGTTTCGCTGAACGTGTGGCAGGGCGCGGTCGAGGCTGGCGCGACCGACATCTCGCGCGACGGCTTCAACTTCCAGGGCTTCGAGGTGCTCGAGCGCTGCGGCACCATTCCAGAAGGCATGCCCGGCTCTTTCATTCCCCTCGTCGCCGACAACGAGTCGGTGCAGGTCGGCATCGTGTCGTCGATGGCCGGCTGTGAGCTGATGGCGCGCTCGCTCATGCAGCTGCCGAAAGACGAGGTGATGAGCCAGTCTGATCTCGCCGACGCGCTGGCCGAGGCGGCGAACATTCTCGCCGGCTACGTGAAGCGCAACATGCAGGACTACCTGAACCCCGTGCAGCTGGGCCTGCCGCTCTTCGTGAACGGCCACCTCGAGACGAGCGATCGCATGCGCGCGGCGGTGACGAAGGTGCGCATGGGCGAGGTCGACGCGGCGCTGGTGGTGCTGCGCGCGGCCGAGTGGCGCGGGCCCGTTCGAAAGTAGTCTTCAGAAACGACTCGGGCCGGGAACTCCGCGTGGAGAACCCGGCCCGTCGTGTTTCACGAGGCTGCGGCTGATTACTTCCGGGCCGCCTGCTCCGCCGCGAGCTTCTCGCGGTGCTTCTTCATCATCTCTTCCTGCTCACCGCGGGGAAGGATGCCGTAGCGCGCGAACTCCATCGTGAAGTTGCCCTTGCCCTGCGTCGCCGAGCGAAGGTCGGTCGAGTACCCGAACATCGTGTTCAGCGGCACCTCGGCGATGACGGTGACGTTGCCATCGGCCGACGTCGTGGTCTGAATGACGCCACGGCGCTGGTTCACCTGGCCGACGACCGAGCCCTGGAAGTCGATGGGCGCCTCGACCTCGACCTTCATGATCGGCTCGAGCACCACCGGCTTGGCGCGCTCGTAGCCTTCACGGAAGCCCATGATGGCGGCCGTCTTGAACGCCTGCTCGCTCGAGTCGACGTCGTGGTACTGGCCGTCGTTGACGACGCAGCGAATGCCGACGACGGGGAAGCCGATGAGCGACCCCTTCTTGACGGCCTCCTGGAAGCCCTTGTCGCAGGCGGGAATGAACTCGCGCGGAATCGAGCCACCGACGATCTCGTTCACGAACTCGTACTGCTCGACCGCGTCGTTGGGCAGCGGCTCGAGGAAGCCACACACGCGCGCGAACTGACCCGAGCCACCGGTCTGCTTCTTGTGCGTGTAGGCGTACTCACCGCGCTGGGTGATCGTCTCGCGGTAGGCGACCTGCGGCTTGCCGGCGACGACCTCGCAGTTGTACTCGCGCTTCATGCGCTCCATGTAGATTTCCAGGTGGAGCTCGCCCATGCCGCTGACGATGGTCTGGCCGCTCTCTTCGTCCTGGTGAACGCGGAAGGTGGGGTCTTCCTTCGTGAAGCGGTTGAGCGCCTTCGAGAAGTTCGTCTCGCTGCCACGGTCTTTCGGCGTGACCGAGAGGCTGATCACGGCGGCGGGCACGAACATCGACGTGAGCGTCACGTTGAGCTTGCCGTCGGTGAACGTCTCGCCCGACGAGCACTCGAGGCCGTAGAAGGCCACGATGTCACCGGCCTCGGCTTCCGTGAGCTCTTCACGCTCGTCGGAGTGCATGCGGAACATTCGCGGAACGCGCGCCTTGCGGAGCTGGTTCGACGTGTTCACCAGGGTGTCGCCGTTCTGGATCTTGCCCTGGTAGATGCGCACGTAGGTGAGCTGACCGAACTTGTCCTGGGTGAGCTTGAACGCGAGGCCGACGAACGGCTTGTTCGGCGTCGACTCGAGCACCAGCTTCTCTTCACCCTTCGACTGGTCGAACGCGACGTTCTCGACCTCGGCCGGGTTGGGCAGGTACGCGCACACCGCGTCGAGCAGCAGCTGCACGCCCTTGTTGCGGAAGGCCGAGCCGCACATCACCGGCGTCATCTTGAGCGCGAGGGTGGCGCGGCGAACGGCGGCGCGCAGCTCGTCATCGCTGACGGGCTCTTCGGCGAGGAACTTCTCGGCCAGCGTCTCGTCGACGTCGGCGACGCGCTCGATGATCTCGGCGCGGGCGGCCTTCACCTGATCGACCATGTCGGCCGGGGGCGCCTCGACGCGAATGTTCTCGCCGTTGTCGCCATCGAAGTAATACGCCTTGCCGGTGATCGCGTCGATGATGCCCGCGAACTTGTCTTCGGCGCCGATCGGAACCTGGAGCTTCACCGGGTGGTGGGCCAGCTTCTCTTTGAGCATGTCCGCGACGCGCTCGTAGTTCGCGCCCGGGTTGTCCATCTTGTTCACGTACGCGATGCGCGGCACGCGGTAGCGCTTCATCTGGCGGTCGACGGTGATCGACTGCGACTGC
>JBEOKA010000422.1:0-18446 GCA_040275325.1 Myxococcaceae bacterium
GGCATGTGAACTCCAGAAGACAGTCGTTTGGCTGACGAGGTATCGCACATCTGACACCATGAGTTTCCTCCAGGTAAAGTCCCCTCCCCATGGCGCCCCCAGACATCCGCATTTTCAACACGATGCAGCAGACGAAGGTTCCTCTGGTTCCCCTCACTCCCGGGAAACTCGGCATCTACGTCTGCGGCCCCACCGTCTACTCCTGGGTCCACATCGGTAACGCCCGCACCTTCACCTCCTTCGACACCATCGTCCGCTACCTGCGCTTCCGCGGCTTCGAGGTGCGGTACGTGCGCAACTACACCGACGTCGACGACAAGATCATCAAGGCGGCGAACGAAGCGAAGGAGGACCCGATCGCGCTCGCCGCTCACTTCATTCGTGAGTTCGAAGCCGACGCGAAGGCGCTTCATCTGCTGCAGCCCGACGTCTCTCCGAAGGTGTCAGACACGATCCCCGAGATCGTGGCGATCATCGAGAAGCTGATCGCGCGCGGCGCGGCCTACGCGGCTGGCGGAGACGTCTACTTCGAGGTTCGCAAGTACCCCGGCTACCTCAAGCTCTCGAAGAAGAACCTCGACGATCTCGTCTCGGGCGCCGGCGAGCGCGAGCTGGTGCTCGACTCGAAGAAGGACCCGATGGACTTCGCGTTGTGGAAGGCCGCGAAGCCGGGCGAGCCCTCATGGGACTCTCCGTGGGGCAAGGGCCGACCGGGCTGGCACATCGAGTGCTCGGCCATGAGCGCGAAGTACCTGGGCGAGACGTTCGACCTGCACGGCGGTGGGCTCGATCTGATCTTCCCCCACCACGAGAACGAGATCGCCCAGTCAGAGGCCGCGAGCGGAAAGACGTTGTGCAACTGCTGGATGCACGGCGGCTTCCTCGATCTCGAGGGCGCGAAGATGTCGAAGTCGCTCGGTAACGTCGTGCGGCTGCGTGACGCGCTCCAGCAGGTCGACCCCGAGGCGCTGCGCTTCTTCTTCCTCACCACGCACTATCGCCAGGCGCTCTCGTTCTCGGACAAGCAGCTCGCCGACGCCGAGACGCGCATGGAGTACTTCTACGAGACGCTCCGCAAGGTCGATGAGCGCGTCGACGGGAAGGACTTCGGTCAGGGCGCCGTACACGGAGCGCCCGAGCGCTTCCTGCGTGAGCTCGATGAGGCGATGGCCGATGACTTCAACTTCCCCGGAGCCCTCGGCGCCCTCTCAGGCCTCTTCAACGAGCTCAACCAGCTGACCGACAAGCCGCCCGTGAAGGACAAGGCGGTGGTGGGCCGTACGCTGCTCGCCCTGCGCGAGGTGGCGAAGAAAGCCTCACTCGCGCTCGGGCTGTTCGAAGACAAGCCTGCCGATTGGCTGCTGCGTCGTCGCGATCGCCAGGTGACGCGGTTGAACCTCGACGTGGCGAAGGTCGACGCCGCGATCAAGGCGCGTCACGACGCGCGCGCGGCCAAGAACTTCCAGGAAGCCGATCGCATTCGCACCGACCTGAAGGCGATGCGCGTCGAGATCATGGACACGCCCGCTGGCACCACGTGGAAGGTGCTCAGCGAGCCCGTCACCACGAGCTGATCAACGACGACGCCGACGGAGCAGGGCGAGCAACGGCAGAATCGTGAGCCCGCCCACGCTGCTGCAGCCCGTCTTGGCGACGGGACCAGCGATGGCAGCCTTCGGAAGCAGAATCTGCGGCTTGGGTGGCTCCTGACAGAAGCGGAAGCCGTTCCACCCGTTCGCGCACTGCCAGTTGTCGGGGCAGTCGCCCTGGTTGCGACAGGTGAGCTGGCAGATCGAGTCACCCTCGGTCGGGCCCGTGCACACCGTGTCCATCGCGCAGAAGTTGGTGTTGATGCGGCACGCCGTTCCAACCGCGACGACGGGCAGCTGCTTCTTCAGGCAGAACCCATTGAGGCACTCGAAGCCCATCGCGCAGTCGTTGGGGCCTGAGCAGGCGCGGGTGCAGTACGGCTGCAGGTTCTGGGGGTCGTTGCGGCACTCGCGGTTCACGCACTGCGTGGCCATGGTGCAGTCACCACCCTGCGGAACGCAGTCGGGGTCGGGGTCGGCGCAGGCGGTGGTCGCGCACAGGCCGTTGGGGCCGCAGTCTGGGCAGTCGGGATCGACGCCGCCCATGAGGCCGAGGCACACCGAGCTGCAGATGTTGTCCTTCGCGCACACGCAGTCGAAGTCGGGCGTCGCGCAGTTGGTCGCGCAGCGGCCGTCACGATCGCACGACGGCGCCTCGTACATGGTCAGGTACATCTGCACGAATGACGCGAAGGCATCGACGCGGGTGTCGGCTCCGTAGGTGCAGGTCTGCGAGGTGGTGAAGCTGTGAACACCGACCTGCCGCTCGACGCCGTCGGGGAACGTGTAGAACGTGGGGCCGCCCGAGTCGCCCTGGCAGATGCCCTTCGACTGGTTGTCACCCATGAAGATGAGCTGCTGGGTGAGCTGGGCGACGGTGAGGTTCACCTGCCGGCGGGTTCCGTTGCCCGAGCCGGGCATGGTGTTGCCGTAGCCGACGGCGCGAATCGGGCGCCCCTGGGTGCCGCTCATCGACTGGTTGTTCCACGGCTTGGGGTTGACGTTCGCGGGAGCGTTCTCGAGGAGGATGATCGCGATGTCATTGCGAAGATCCTGCCCATTGGGGTTCCACTGCGGGTGCGTGTTCCAGCGCAGCGCCCGGTAGGTGTTCACGCCGAACCGGATCTGTTGATCGCTCGGCGCGTTGTGCGCGATCACCGAGCGCGCCGAGTCGACGCAGTGGGCCGCGGTGAGCAGCGTGCGTGAGCCGATGAGCGTGGCGGTGCAGATGCCCATCTGCCCGCTCATCTCGGTCATGATCAGCTGGAAGACGTTGTTGTCGGTGGCGGGCGCGACGGTGCCGCCGACGATGGCGCCGCGCTGGTAGGCGACCGGCGGCAGCTCAGAGGTACCACCCTCTTCGACCGTCAACCCACAAGCGGCGGTGAAGAGAACGAACGACGAGAGGATGCGGAGTTTCATGAGTTCAGTTCCGACGGCGGCGCAGCATCGGCACCATCAGCATGAGCACGCCCAACAGTCCACCAGGCGCTGAGGTGCAGCCACCCTTCGGCACCGCGCCCAGCTGTGGCAGAACGCCCGGAACCGTCTTGGGAATGAAGTCGACGTTGAGCGGGCGGCAATAGCGACCCCCCATCTTTCCTCCCTCGCAGTTCGCGGCGTCTCCACAATCGGCCGTGACGCTGCACGACTGCACGCAGCGGGTGATGCCGTTCGTGGGGCCGTTGCACGTGCTGGTGACGCAGAAGTCGAGCATCGGTGAGCAGGCGTCGAGCAGCTGGCGCTCGGGGCGGGGAGGAATGCGGCAGGCTCCGTTGAGGCACTGCATGCCCGACTGGCACTCGCCGTTCTGCGAGCAGGCGCGGCTGCAGTACGTGTCTTTGTTCTGGGTGTCGTTGACGCACTGGCGGCCCTGACACTGGGTGGCCGCGCTGCACAGCCCGCCTTCGCTCACGCAGTCGCCGTCGGCGCGGGGGCATTCCTGCGTCGCGCAGATGCCATCGGCGCCACAGTTCACGGGGCAATCGGTGTCGCGCGCGAAGTCGAGACACTCGATCGAGCACTGGCCATCACCGCTTGCACAGGCGCAGTCCTGATCGATGACGGCGCAGCCCTGCTTGCACAGCCCGTCGAGCTCGCAGGTCGGCTCCTCCCAGGCGGCCGAGGTCTGGCGAATCCACGGGACGACCGTGTCGACGCGCATGTCGACGCCGAAGTTGGTGCAGCCCTGGTCGCCGTAGCTGACGACGCCGATCAGCTTCTCTTCGGTGGTGCCTGGCAGGACCATGAAGCCCGGGCCGCCCGAGTCGCCCTGACAGGTCTGTTTCCCGGGCGCGCCGGACTCGAAGCTGGTCGCCATCACGCGACGCAGCGGCGTCGAGACCTCACGCTTGGTGCCGCTCCCCGACTGGGCCGCGCCGTCGGTGACGCCGAAGCCCGAGTGCCGCACCGCCGTACCGAGCATCGACTGCGTGAGCGGCGTCTCGTTCAATCGCAGAAACGGCACGTTCGTCACGGCGCGCTCGAGGCGTAGCAGGCCGAAGTCGTTCGACTGGCCTCCGTAGGCGGGGTGCCGGGTCTGCGACACCACACGCACCGTCGACGTGGGGCTCGAAGCGTACGTCCCAAAGGCGATGGAGTACGGCGCGTTCTGGCCCTGCGCGTAGATGCAGTGAGCTGCCGTCAGCACCGTCTTTGGCCCGATGAGGGAGCCCGTGCAGTAGTTCGAGAAGCGACCGCCAAAGCCAACCACCAGAGACACTACGGCAGGGTCGCCCATGGTGACCGTGCCGCCGATGATCTCCTGCTGGGTATTGCTCGAGGGCTCAGCTGCTGAAAGCTCGACCTGGCCGCAGGCACTCCCAAGAACGGCGCCGGCCAACACCGTGGAGAGAAGCTGTGACTTCATGTCGACTCCCTTGTGCTGCGTTGCGTTGTCGGCGCTCCAGAGACGTCGTCCGACAAGGACTGCGATGGTGCGCGCCGTGAGCAAGGTGTGTGCCCGCGGCGCGTCGAACGGAAATCCAGCCACTTGTCAGTGAAGGGGAGACCTGCCTCCGACAGCAGGGCCCTGATCTGACTGGGAACGGGACAGTGCGCACACCAGCGACTTGTCACGAGTCATGACGCGTTTTTGGGTGGGTTGGAGCGGACCTGAGCGGCTAGCCTGCGCGCCCTCGTGTCGACGCTTCTCAGAGGGGCAACGCTCGTCGAGATCGAACCGCCGTCGGTGGAGCGCGCCGATCTTCGCATCGAGAAGGGGAAGATCACCGCCCGCGGCAGCTCGCTGGAGCCTCTGCCGAACGAAGAGGTGACGGACCTGTCTGGCCGCGTGGTGATGCCCGGCCTCGTCAGCGCCCACCACCACCTGCACGGAAGCCTCTTGCGGGGGCTGACTCGGGCGCAGAGCGGCTTCGCAGCCGAGCAGGCGTTGTTCGAGCGGGTGGAAGAGGCGCTGAGCCTCGATGACATTCAGGCCTTCGCGTCGTCGGGCGGGCTCGAGGGGCTGTGCTCGGGCACGACGACGGTGTTCGCGGTGCACGCGTCCCCGAAGGTGGTCGCAGGCTCGCTGGGCAAGGTCGCGCACGGGCTCAACGACACGGGTATTCGCGGGGTGCTGGCCTACGAGCTCTCTGATCGCGCCGGCGTGGTGAGCCGTGAAGAGGCCCTCGAAGAGATGACGGGCTTCATCGCTCGGGCGCGTGGCCGATTCCGCGGAGCCGTCGGGCTCTCCCACCTGGCCGTGACCTCGAACGAAGCGCTGCAGTCGGTGAAGGCGATCACCACCAGCACGGGAGCGCAGCTGCTGGTGAACATCGCCGAAGACGCGCGCGAGGAGTCGCAGAGCCAGGCGACCTTCGGGGCCGCGCCGCTCGACCGCCTGTTCGAGAAAGAGCTCGTGGGTGAGAAGACGGTGCTCGCGCAGGGCGTTCACTTCTCGTGGCCGCAGCTGTCCGAGCTGCTCACGCGCGGGGCGTGGCTGGTGCACGCGGCCCGCAGCAACATGAACACGCAGACGGGCATGGCGGCGCCCGCGAAGTTCGGCGTGCGCGCGTGTCTCGGCACTGACGTGATGAGCCTCGACACGCTCGCCGAAGCGCAGGTCGCTTCGCTGCGCAGCCGTGACGCCGCCCAGCCCATCGACATTCTGCGCGTCATCGCCAACGGGCATCGGCTCGCGTCGCAGGCCTTTCACCAGACCATCGGCCCGCTGCGAGAAGAGGCCGTCGCCGATCTCGTCGTGCTCGACTACCAGCCACCGACGCCGCTCACGTCAGACACGCTCGCCGCTCATCTGCTCCACGGCATGGCGTCGCAGCACGTCGAGTCGGTGATGGTCGATGGCATGTGGCGGCTGTGGAAACGAAAGCCGCTCTCGGTCGACGTGGCCGAGCAGGCGCGGGTGAGTCGTGAAGCGGCTGCAGCGGTCTGGGCTCGCCTCGCGCAGTGAGACTGGCGCGCGCTGGCACGCTTCGTTAGGTCGCGTGCATGTTCGCCGCTGCCCTCCTCGTCCTCGCAGCCACACCCGTCGTCGGAGACCTCGCTCCCGAGTTCTCCGTGAAGGACGTCGACGGCAAAGCGTTGACGCTGTCGAAGCTGGTCGAGCGTGGGCCGGTGGTCGTCGCCTTCTACCCAAAGGCCTTCACCGCGGGTTGAACGCGCGAGCTCACCGCGTACCGGGACCGGTATGCCGACATCGAGAAGCAACAGGGCACGGTGATGGCCGTCTCGGGCGACGACGCCGAGACCGCGAAGAAGTTTCGCGACAGCCTCAAGGCTCCCTACTCGTTCGTGAGCGATGACAGCGGCGCGCTGATGCGGCGCTTCGACGTGAAGTACCCGCTCGTCACCGTCGCGAAGCGCATCACCTTCGTCATCGGCGCTGGTCGAAAGGTGCTCGCGATTCAGGAAGGCAGCGACGCGCTCGATCCCTCGAGCACGGTGACGGCGTGCAGCCTCGAGAAGCCGAAGGCGCTGCAGTTCTTCGCGCCCGTGAAAGACGGCGGTTCGTGATCTGGCGCAGGTGAATCTCGAGCTGGCGCAGGACGTCAGTCGCGCTGCTTGACGGCCACGCACGTGTGGGTTTGGGTGCGCGCCCGCTTGTTCCCCACAGCGCGGGCCGGACCGCGCGGAAGTCACCTGGAGTCTCGCCCATGAAATTGAAGGCCCTCTCGCTCGGAGCCGCGCTCGGCTTCGTCTTCGCCGTCGTCCCCTCGTGTGGTCAGCCCACCACCTCCTGTGGCCCGAACAACTGTACGGGCTGCTGCAACGCGGGCGTCTGTGTCCCCGCCGACAAGCTGACTGACGCGACGTGCGGCAGCTCGGGCAACGCGTGCTCGAACTGCACGGCGTCGCAGCAGACCTGCAACATGTCGACGAAGTCGTGCATCGGCTCGAACGTGATGGGCGGCGGAACGTCGGGAACGGGCGGAGGCTCGGCGACGGCGGGCGGCAGCACCGCGGGCTCGGGCGGCACGGGTGGCGGAACGGCGACGGGTGGAGGAACGGCGACGGGTGGCGGCTCGGCGACGCGGCAGCCCTGCGACATTCTCACCAACCCCACGTGCCCCAATGGCGCCGAGTGCGTGCTCAACGACGTCAACGGCAGCGCAGGCACCTGCATCCCCGGCGCGTGCAGCGTGTTGCAGCAGAACTGCACGGCGCCGAACACGAAGTGCATCGTGGCACCGGTCGGTGATGGCGGTGTCGAGCGGGTCTGCTCGCCCTTCGGTCTCGGCGATGGCGGCACGCCCGACAACGGCGCCTGCCAGCAGGCGATCCCCGATTCGTGTCAGCGTGGCGCGCAGTGCATTGGCCTGCAGGGTGGTGGAACGCCGACCTGCCGTCGCTTCTGTGGCCCGCTCAACATGTGTGACCCCGGCTCCGAGTGCAACTTCGGCATTCAGTTCGCCGCGACGCAGGGTGGCTCGAGCGAGCTGCACCTCGTCTGCTCGCAGGTGACGAGCTGCACGCCGTTCGATCAGATGCCGTGCCCTGCGGCCGAGGCGTGTCAGCTCTTCGCTGGCAGCGCCGGCCCCCGCTGTGTCCCGGCAGGCACCGTGATGGCGGGTGGGGCTTGCACGGCGCAGGCGTTCTGCGCGCGCGGGCTGCAGTGTGTGGTGACCGCGGCTGGTGCGCAGATGGGCACTTGCCGCGCCTTCTGCAACGTCGACGGCGGCATGCCGAGCTGCGCGGCGGGCATGTGCCAGAACAACATGGGCTCGGGCGTCGGCACCTGCTCGATGTAACGCCAGAGTCGACCTGCTGAACGAGCGCCCACTCCGGAGCCTTCCGGGGTGGGCGTTTTCATGTCGCAGGTGTATGCCTCAGCGTCCGCAACGCAGGCGCTTGTCCAGCCTGATCACCACGTGCACGGTCGACCCGCGAGGCCCATCACCGTGCCTGCGCTGCGCTTTCGGCTTCGCGAACTCGAGCTCGAACACGCGGGTCCATCACGACTTCGTTCGCGAGGTTCTGCACCTCGCGCTGTCTCGCGGGATTCGCCACATGGCCGTACGTTGCCGCGCGGCTGCGTGTGTTCAGCGCCTCATCGCTTGATCATCGGCACCGTCGCGAAGCCCATCGCCGGCATGCTCTCGGGTGTCTCGATCGGCTTTTTGGTGGGCACCGTGCGCCACGCGTTGAAGCGGGTCTCGGCCTTCAGCTGCGCGCGCTGCTCGTCGGTGTACTTGAGGTAGCAGTTCTTCGTTTGCTCGCTCGGCAGGCGCAGGTCGCTCACGAGTCCGACCCACGAGAGCACCTTGAGCACGTAGAAGGTGACGTCGACTTCCCACCAGAACCAGCCCTGGTTCGCGGTGTTCTGGTGGAAGTGGTGGTTGTTGTGCCAGCCCTCACCGAGCGTGATCAGCGCGAGCCAGAAGTTGTTCCGGCTGGTGTCCGTCGTCAGGTAGCGGCGCTTGCCGAAGATGTGCGTGAGCGAGTTGATGGTGAAGGTGCCGTGGTACAGCAACACGGTCGAGACGATGCCGCCGTAGAAGACCCACGGCAGCCCGCCGATGGCGAAGAGCCCGACGAGGCCGACGATCGACGGCACCATGAAGTTCTCGTTCAGCCACACGAGCTCAGGGTAGCGCGCGAAGTCCTTGATGGCCGAGTAGTTCGTCGGCTCGTATTTCTTCACGAGGATCCACGCCATGTGGCTCCAGAAGAAGCCCTTGCGCGCGGGGGAGTGAATGTCCTCCTCCATGTCGCTGTAGCGGTGGTGGTGGCGGTGATTGGCGGCCCACCACAGCACGCCCTTCTGTGCGCTCGTCTGCGCGAGGAACGCGAGCAGGAACTGGAAGACGCGGTTCGTCTTGAAGGCGCGGTGCGAGAAGTAGCGGTGGTACCCGGCCGTCACGCCGAACATGCGCACGACGTAGCTGACGGCCACGAGCGCGACGAACTCCCACTTGAAGGGGAAGAGCACCGCCAGCGGGAGCAGGAAGTGAATGCCGATGAAGGGAATCGAGGCGACGAGGTTCCACTCGTTCTGCTCGGGCTGTTTCGTCGTGGTGGTCGTGGTCATGGTGTCGTGTCTTTCTTCGACACGATCAACACGCCGAGCGGTCATCCGATCGTCAGCGCTCCCGACATTTCGAGTCGAAGGGAAGCGGCGATTGTCACGCAGGCGTCATCGTCGCGAGCCAGGCCTCGAACGACGGGTTTCCGCGCAGCGAGGTGAGGTCGGGGTCAGCGCGTGCTTCGGCGGCGTCGGTGAAGCCGTTCTGCGACGCGAGGGTGAGGCAGCGCAGGGCGTTGCTGGCGTCGCCAGCGCGGGCCCAGTTGCACGCCGCCGTGTAGGCCGCCGACGCGGTGGGCTCGGCCTGAAACGCGCCTTCGGCCATCTGCGCAGCGCGAGGGTATTCGCCGCGCAGGTAGAGCACGCGCTCGGCCGCGAGCCAGGCATGCGCGAGTCGAACACCCGGCAGCGCACGCGCTTCGGCTTCACGGCCCGTTCTCAGCAACGTGCCAGCGAGCTCGGCGCGAATGAGCGGGTCGTCGATGGTGCGCGCAGCCTCGGCCCAGAGCGGCGTCGCCGAGGCGTCGTCTCCGGCGAGCGAGTACGCGGCGGCGAGCGCGTGCGGAGGCACGGGCAGGCCCTCGACGTTGCGGAAGTGGCGCAGCGCTTCGTGGCCGTCTGACTGCTTCACCGCGATGAGCCCGAGCAGTTGATGCGCGCGGGCCTTCACGCCGGCGGGCACGTCGATGCTGCGCAGCACCTGCTCGGCGCTCTGCTTCGCCTCGTTCAGCCTGCCGGCCTTGACGTCGGCCGCCACCGCCTCGAGCTGCTGGTGCATCGGGTGGGCGCTCGAGCCCTCGGGCAGCTCGCCGCGCGCGTAGGCCTGCACGACTGAGACCGAGCGGAACCCCCAGAGCCCGAACAATAGCCCAAGCACCGGCGCCTTGAAGAACAGCGCGAACGCGAGCCCGATGGCGGCGAAGCCCAGCGTGATGAACTGCGCGTAGAGGAACCCCTTTCGCCCGAAGAGGTGCATGAGGATCGCGCGGGCGATGTGGCCACCGTCGAGCGGCGAGACGGGAATGAGGTTCACCAGCGCCCAGAAGAGGTTCGCGGTGAAGGCGGCCTTGAGGGCGTACTCGAGCACGTGGTTCGAGGTGCCTGCCGCGTCGAGGCCGAGCAGGAGCGCTCCGGCGAGAATACCGAGGGTGAGGCCCGCGCCGGGGCCGGCGAGCGTGAGCAGCACCTCTCGATGCCACGGAATCTCTCCCGGCGCGTTGGGCAGCGTTCGGCCACCCAGCCCGATGAGCTGAATCGCAGGCGTGTAGCCGAAGGCGCGTGAACTCAGCGCGTGGCCGAGCTCGTGAACGAGCACCGACACCGAGATGATGAGCCCCCACAGCAGCATGACGATCACCATCGTCTGGCCGCGATCGGGGTGGGCGAGGTTGGTGAGCACGACGCCGGGCCAGTCGGTGGGGCTGCGTTCGCTCTGCGCGAAGCTCCAGGCGAGCAGGGCAGAGATCAGCAGATGGCTGAAGTGCACATGCACGGGAATGCCGCCGAGCCGGAACTGGAACACCTGCATCTCGTAACACGCGGCAGTTGGTGATCGTCATGAAGCAGTCAGTTGCGGTCGGTTCCAACTGTCCGATAGGGGAGCGCTCCTCATGCTGCCCATCGGCCCGTACACCCTGAAGAACCGCTTCATTCTCGCGCCGATGGCTGGGGTGTCTGAGATGCCGTTTCGCTCCATCGCGTTCGAGCTGGGCGCGGCGCTGTGCCCGACCGAGCTGGTGAGCGCGCAGGGCCTCTTTCGCATCAACACGCGCACGCTGCGGTACCTGCGCTTCAACCCCGAGATCGAGCGCCCGTACTCGCTGCAGATCTTCGGTGGTGAGCCCGAGGTGATGGCGAAGGCGGCCGTCATCGGCAAGGAGCACGGCGCGCAGATCATCGACATCAACATGGGCTGCCCGGTGAAGAAGGTGACCAAGAGCGGCGCGGGCTCGGCGCTCATGTGCGACCCGCCGCGCGCGGGTGAGCTGGTGCGGTTGATGCGCGAGGCGACGGGGCTGCCGGTGACGGCGAAGATCCGCTCCGGGTGGGACGCGTCGAGCCGCAACTTTCGCGAGATGGCTGATTCGCTCGGGGCTGCCGGCGTGGCGGCGCTGGCCGTTCACCCGCGCACGCGCGCGCAGGGCTACTCGGGCAAGGCCGATTGGAACGTCATCGCCGATCTCAAGAAGCACGTGGGCAACCGGTTCCCCATCATCGGGAACGGTGACGTGAAGACCGTCGCCGACGCCACGTGCATGCTCGAACAGACGGGCTGCGACTACGTGATGATCGGCCGCGGCGCGCTGGGGAACCCGTGGATCTTCCGCGAGCTGCTGGGTGGCCCGAAGCCGACGCGCGAGGAGCGGTGCGCGCTGGTGCTGCGCCACTTCCGTGAGCACCTGCACTTCGTGTCGCACGAGCGGGTGACGCGCGAGAAGCTGTCGCCCGAAGAAGAGGCCGTGCGCGCCGAGCGGGCCGCGGTGCACAACTTCCGCAAGCACCTCGCGTGGTACGCGCATGGCCTGTCGGGCGCGTCGGCGTTTCGCAACAACGTGAACCGCATCGAGACGAAGGCCGAGGTCGAGAGCGCGGTCGAGCAGTTCTTCCTCGGGGCCGAGCACGACGCTCACGCGCCCGAAGAGGAATACGACGTCGACTACCGCACCGCGCTGGGCTGAGTCGCGAGCACGACGAGGCCCTGGAGCGCGCGACTCGACGAGCCCAGCGGGTCCTTCAAGGCGCGCCGAACGTTCTTCGAGCTGGTCGCCCGTGCTCGACCCGTCTCGGAGCAGTCTTCTTTCGTGAGCGAAGGGTTGGCGCAGGTGAGCTGCCAGCCGATCGAGGGCGCCAGGACCGAAAGCGAGAGGGGAAGCGCGAGGGTGCTGGCGGCGATGAGGGTGACGAGTGCGCGCATCTGCGGTGAGACGCGCGCGTGGGGAAACCAGTTCCCCGGTCGGTGCGTAGAGGGCCCACGATGATGCCAGCGCACAGCCCCCGCCTTCGTCTCGGTGAAGTGTTGATGAAGCTTGGCCACGTGAACGAGCAGCAGTTGCAGCAGCTCATTCTGCGTGGGCGGCAGGCGCGTCGTTCGCTGGGGCGCGTGGTGATCGAAGCCGGTCTGTGCACCGAGGAGCAGATGTTCTCGGCCCTCGCATTCCAGGCGCAGCTGCCGATCGTCGATCTCGACGCGATGTCGCAAGCGCCCGAGGTCTTCGGCCTGCTGACGAACAGGTTCGCGCGCGAGCACCGCGTGGTGGCGATCGAGCTGAAGGACCGCGAGTTGATGGTCGCGATGACGGCGCCGGCTTCACTCGCGACGCAAGATGCTGTTCGTTCGGTGAGCGGGCGCTCGCGGCTGCGCGTGGTGCTGGCGAGTGATGCTGCGATGAAGCGCGCGCTCGATCGGTTTCACCCCGAGGGAGGGAAGTTGCCGGTGGTGACTCCCGTCAAGCCTGCGCCTGCGCTGCCACGGCCCGAACTGGTCGACTCGATCGGCCTGTCAGCCCGCGCAGGCGAACTCGTTCGCCAGATGACGATCACGCACGGCATCTCGACCCGCGAGGTCCTGCAGCGCGTGATCGAGACGTGGGCCGACAACACGCTGCGGCGGGCTACTCCCCGTAGCTGACGTCGATTCGGCCGTCTTCGCAGACGTCGATGAAGGTGGTGCCGCCCTTGGCATGTGGGACCTGCCAACGCAGCTTCCAGCAACGGCCGGTCTTCTTTGGCGCCGCGCCGTTGCGATCGAACTCCGCGGCCTCGAGGTACTGGCGCGAGAGGTCGACCTTCTTCACCTTCGCGTGCTCCTTTGCCTTCGCGATGGCCTGCTCCAGGGGAATCAGGGGCCCGTCACCGGCGGCGGCGGGGGTCTGAGACAGCAGCGCTGCGAGGCAGAGGGTGATCATGTTCAGGCTCCGTGAAGGGTCCAGATCTCGCGGCCGGTCTTGAGCAGCTTCTTCTCGATGCGCAGCGAGGTGTTCTCGGCATCGGCGATCTGCTGCAGCTCGGCGAGATCGGCGGCGGTGCCATCGCAGAAGCCCATCGGGCGCGACGAGCTGGCGGTGTTGAGCTGCACCTTGAACTCGCCCTTGTCCCAGCGGGTCTGGGTCGCGTTGCTGTATTGGTGGATCATGCGGGAAGTTCAGGCGCTGAAGGTCTCGACGTCAATCCTCCATGCGCTTGCGGATCTCCTCAGACCTGCACCTCGAGTTCGCGCCGTTCGCGCCACCTGACTGCGCCGACGTCGACGTGGTGGTGCTCGCGGGAGACATCGACGTGAAGGGCCGTGGCGTCGCGTTCGCGAAGCGGTTCCCGTGCCCTGTCGTCTACGTGCCGGGCAACCACGAGTATTACGGCGGAGCGATTCCGCGGCTCACCGACAAGATGCGCGCGGCCTGTGAGGGCTCGAACGTGCACGTGTTGGATGACGAGGTCGTCGAGTTGGCGGGCGTGCGCTTCATCGGCGCGACGTTCTGGACTGACTGGGTGGGCGAGGGCCTGTTCGCTCCCGACGTCGCGATGGAGACCGCTCGACATCGCGTGAACGACTTCTCCCGAATTCGGGTGTCGCCCGCGTTCAGTCGGCTGCGGCCGGCCGATCGGCTCAAGTGGCATCACCGCTCGAAGTCCTTCATCGCGAGAACGGCGCAGGAGGCGTTCTCAGGGCCGACGGTGGTCGTCACGCACTTCGTGCCCACGCTGAAGGGCCTGAACCCCGCGGAGCTGGGCGGACCGCTCTCGGGAAATGACGCGACCGACGCCGAGCACCTCTTCGGGCCGCACCTCGATGCGTGGGTGTTCGGTCACTCGCACGTGCGGTTCGATCAGACGATCAACGGCACACGCGTCGTGAGCAATCCACGTGGGTATCCCGACGAGCCCGTCGCGGGATTCGACCCCTCGTGCACCATCGATGTCAGGTGAACGAAGACGCGCTCGTCGTCAGGTTCATGTTTGTCTGAGTCTGCCGCCCCCGAAGCCACGTGAACCTCACGGCACGCGCCGGGGTGCTCGGCCGACTCGGCCCAACACGCCAACCGTAACTATAACGGCCCTAAGGTAGCGACCCCGGGCGACCGGGTCAGCGACGCTCCGACGATCTCTCGCAGATCCACGAGCGCTCCCGCTGCCATCACGTCAGCGCATCGACGTGACGGTGAGAGAGGCGTCCCTTCGGGGACAACGTGGCCTGGTCACTCGAGCGCCCCGGTGGGTGCCGTGAGACGCGAATCAGCCCTCACAGATCTTCAGTGCGTCGGCGACATCGGCCTGCCCAGCGAGCACCTGGCAGGCACCTTTGCGGAACGAGGTGCTGTCATTCTTCTTCAGCTTCTCGGCGACCGGCTTCTTCAACTGCGCGGCGCACCGCGTGGTCACCAGCGGCTTCATCACGTCGAGCCAGCTCTGGTAGTCGATCACGTCGATCACCACGTCGACGAGCTTCGAGTCGGAGCACACCGCGTCGCCATCACGCTTGAACGCGAGGTCGTAGAGCGGCCAGGCAGACGACGCGACGAGGCGCGCTGCGACCACGTCTTTGGCGAAGCGCTGAACGACACCCTTGGTGAGCGTGTCCTTCTCGACGTACGCGACGATCTTCGGCACCCACTGCTCATCGCCGGTCGAGTGGCGGTAGTTCGAGTACGTCCACTTGAAGGCTTCGACGCCCTTGTCAGCGCGCGCCTGGAACCAGGCGGTCGACTTCTTGAGCGACGGGAACGCAACCAGCTGATCGTCGATTATCGCGAGCACGTGTTCGCCCGCACGGCCGTCTTTGATCTCGGCCTTCGTGATCGCCTCGATGCAGGCGCGCTCGACGTAGCCCTCCCACTCCTCGTCACGCTCGGCCGGCGCGACGTCTTTCAACCGGCCCATCATCTCGACGTAGTTCTGCTGTTTATCGAGCGCGCGCAGATCGGCGTACGCAGCGGACTTCGCGGTGGCGCAACCAACGAGAAACAGAAGGGGAAGCAGGAGCTTGGTCATGGCGTGACGGAAGATGCCGCACCCGACCCAACCGTGCATCAGCCTTTGACGGCGCCGGCGGTGAGCCCGCCGACCAGGTACTTCTGGAGCGCGAAGAAGAGCGCCATCACGGGAGCCGAGACGATGAGGGCTCCGGCGGCGAAATGGCCCCACTCGGTCTTCCACTCGCCAACGTACTGCTGAAGGGCGACCGGCAACGTGAAGCGCGCGGCGTCGTTGATGAGCGTCGCCGACAAGATGAACTCGTTCCACGCGGTCATGAACGAGAAGAGCGCGGTCACGGCGAGGGCAGGGCGGGCGAGCGGTAACACCACGATCCAGAACACCTGCCACGGCGACGCACCGTCCATCACGGCGGCCTCTTCGAGCTCACGGGGAATCGTGTCGAAGTAGCCCTTCAACATCCACACGCAGAATGGCAGCGACGACGTCGAGTACACGAGCACCAGACCGCCCCACGAGTCGAGCAGGCCGAGCTTCTGGAGCAACGAGTACAGCGGCACCAGCATCAGCGTCGCGGGGAACATCTGCGTCACCAGCAGGGTCTGCATGCCGGCGTCTTTGCCGGGGAAGCGGAACCGCGAGAGCGCGTAGGCGGCGGTGACGGCGAGCGAGAGGCCGACGAGCGTGGTGGCTCCCGAGACGACGATCGAGGCGAGCAATTGGCGGCCGAACAGCCAGCGGCCCTGTGAGTCGTGCGAGAACAACACGTCGCGGAAGTGATCGAACGTGATCGCGTCGGGGAACGGGTTGATCGACAGCGACAACGACTGCGTCGGCGACAGCGCCATCTTCACCACCCACAGCACCGGGTACAGCGACGCCGCGCACGCGAGCACCAGGCCCATGTGAATCAACGCCACCGTCCAACCGGAGCGCTTCATGCGGCCTCCGGGCCGGTGAGCTTACGGGTCAGGCGAGTCCACCCGAGCAGCACGAAGAAGATCAGCACCGAGTACGCCGCGGCGAAGCCGTACTGCTCGTTGCGATGGAACGCCCAGCGGTAGGCCTCGCTCACGAGAATGTCGGTCGCTCCACCGGGCTCACCGCCAGAGACCAGGTAGATGATGTTGAACATGTTGAACGTCCACACGCAGCCGAGGATCACCGACGGCAGCAGCGCGGGCTTCAGCAGCGGCAGCGTGATGCGACGAAACTGAGTCCACTTCGAGGCGCCGTCGACTTCGGCGGCTTCGTAGAGATCTTGCGGAATCGACTGCAACGCGCCGAGCGAGACCACCATCATGAACGGGAAGCCGAGCCACGTGTTCGTGATGATGTTCGCGGCGAACGAGGTCGAGAACTGCGTGAACCAGCTCACCGGCTCGAGCCCCAGCGCCGAGAGCAGCCCGTTGATGGCGCCGAACTGTCTGTGGAACATGCCCTTCCACATGAGCGCGGTGATGTAGTTCGGCACCGCCCACGGGACGATCAGCACCACCCGGTAGACGGCGCGCAGCTTGAGCAGCGGGTCTTTCAGCAGAATCGCGAGGAAGAGGCCGATGCCGAGGTGCAGCGCCACGTTGATGAACGTCCACGCGATGGTGACGACGAGCGTGAACCAGAACGAGAGCGGCTCGGTGATGCGGTAGCCCTTCGAGGTGAGGATATCGACGAAGTTCGCGAGGCCGACGAACGAGTAGTCGCCTGCGTCGTGGTGGAAGAACGCGAGCGAGATGCCGACCGCGAAAGGAATCACCACGAGCACGGCGATCCCGATGGCCGCGGGCGCCACGTACGCGAGGCCACGAGCAGCTTCGGGGTAGCGGCGCGCGAACGACTGCGGAGGCCCACGCTTCTTCCAGTGCCAGGCGGCGAAGCCGATCGCGACCACGGCCAGCAACGCCACGTAGGGAAGCGGGTTCGCGGTCTCGGGGCGATCACGGTTGAGCGCGCGGTAGCGGCGTTCTGCGAGGGCGCCAGCGGCTTCGGGCGAAACTTCTCCCTGCAGCACACCTCGGAGCGCCAGCTTCATGGGCTCCCACACCTTCGCCATCTCGAGCGTGTTCGGCGTCGGCACCGCGCGCGTCGCCACGTCCTTGAAGGCCGAGATGACGGGATCCTGCTGAACCTCGGGGCGGTCGTACGCGGCGAGCTCAGCGGGAATCTGGCGGCCCGGGTTCACGCGCAGGGTCGTCGCTTCTCCGAGTGACAGGTACTGCGCCAGCGCGTGCGCCTGATCGGGCTGCTTCGTGCGCGACGAGACGAGCGCGGCTTCGACCCCGAGAAACGGCATCAACGGAAGGCCGGTCTCGCTCACCGTCGGCAACGGCACGATGCGGTACTTCACGTTCGGCTCGATCTCTCCCGTGAACCACGGGCCCGAGATCACCATCGCGGCGCGGCCTTCATTGAAGAGCGACTTCACCAACGCGCCCGAGACCTCTTGCGGCATGTAGCCGCGGTCCTGCAGGGACTTCACGAAGGCGAGCGACTTCGCCATGCCCGGCGTGTCGAACGAGGCGCGGCCGGTCTCATCGAACAGCTTCGCGCCGAAGCCGAAGACGAAGGGCGCGTGAAGGAAGAAGTCTCCCGCGGCGTAGGCGAGGCCGAAGCGGTGCTGAGACGCGTCGGTGGTGCGCGCGAGGTCCTTCACCAGGTCGTCCGTCGTCGCGGGAGCCTCCGACACGAGCTCGGTGTTGAGGAACAGCGCCAGCGTCTTCAACGAGAGGGGATAACCGTACAACTCGCCATCGACCTCGAGCGCGTCGACCGTGCTCTTGAAGTACTTCGAGCGATCGATGCGCTTCGTCGACGGGTCCACCACCTTCAGCCGGTGGAACTGCCGCAGCCGCTCGTGCGCGAAGATGAAGACGTCGGGGCCGGCCTCGTGCGGAATCGCGCTGGTGAGCTTCGACGAGAACGCGTCGTACGGCACCGAGAGCAGCTCGACCTGAATGCCGGTCTCAGCCGTGAACTTCTTCACCGCCGCTTCGATGGCCTGCTCTTCACCACCTCGGTACGCGTGCCAGAGCTTGAGCGGTTCTGCAGCCTGCGCCGAGAGCGCGAACGCGACGACCAGCCACGCCCACCGCCTCACCGGCGCGCCTCGGGGTGACGAAGGGCCTTCGCTCCGTCGGCAGAGAAGACGTGCAGAATGTCGCCGTTCGGCTTCACCTTCACGGTCTGACCGACATCGACGGGCACGGTGCCATCGAAGCGCGCCGCCATCGGGCCGGCCGCGGTCTTCAAGAACGCGTAGCCATCGAAACCGAGCCGCTCGACCGCTTCGACTTCGCCTGCGAAGGGGCCGTCGTTCGAGATCGTCAGATCCTGCGGGCGAAGACCGAGCTTCACGTCACCCGAGACGTCACCCACCGCGTCGAGCGTGAAGCCCTGGCCCACCAGCTGCGCGCCGTCACGACGCACGTCGAGCAGGTTCATCGACG
>JBEOKA010000423.1:0-6308 GCA_040275325.1 Myxococcaceae bacterium
CTCATCGTCACCACCTCGATGCCGAGGGGGAAGATCTACCTTCAGCTCGCGCGTGATGGCGGCGTCATCGAGAGCAATCGGGTTCGAGTCGAGAGCGCCGACCTCGTCATCGCCGAACCACCCGAGTTGCCCGCGCTCGTGCCGTGGTCAGAGAACCCGTCGAGCGTGCTCATCGTCGCGCAGGACTTCGGGAGCGGCGTGCTCGTCGACACCCACGGCAAGCAACTTCCGTTGGGCTCGCTGCAGTGCGCGCGCGCAGGCTCCGACATGCTGCGTGAGGCCGCACAGGAGTGCTTCATCACCCGGCAGATGCCCCTTGGCACCACGGGCTTCGGCGGCAGCTCGGTGCGCGCGCTGGTGCAGACGCCCACCGGCCCGGTGTTGAC
Organism: Myxococcaceae bacterium; assembly: GCA_040275325.1. GTDB lineage: Bacteria > Myxococcota > Myxococcia > Myxococcales > Myxococcaceae > Xiheimicrobium. The sequence goes on from JBEOKA010000423.1 coordinate 387, forward strand.
GCCTTCCGTGCTGTTGCCGTGACGCAGGTTGCGTCACAGTTCGCGTCGTCTCGTCGTCACTGGAGCCGTGCATGCGTCGCTACGAGTTCGTCGAGGGAACGTCGAAGAAGTTCTGGGAGATCGAACTCGAGGGCGAGTCCTTCACCACGCGCTGGGGCCGCATTGGCACCGACGGGCAGGAGAAGACGCAGGACTTCGACTCCCCCGCCGATGCGCGAAAGGCCCACGACAAGCTCGTCGCCGAGAAGGAGAAGAAGGGCTACCGGCTGGTCGGCTCCGATGACGTCGCCGCACGGCCGTTGACCGCGAAGGTGCCCGACAACGACGCGCTGCTCGCGACGCTGCGCACTTCGCCCGACGACACAAAGTCATGGCAGGTCTACGCCGACTGGTTGCTCGAGCAGGGAGAGCCGTGGGGCGAGGTCATCGGCGCCGCCGCACGAGGAACGCCCGACTCGAAGAAGCAGGCCGACACCAGGGCCGCGCTGCTCGCCGATGCCGAGAACGCCGACCTGACGTGGAAACACGGGGTCATCGACTCGTTCTCGTTCGCGCCGATGGACCCCGATGAAGAGTCGCCGATGCACGTGGTGCTCGAGCGCGTGCTCAAACACCCGGCCGGCCACTTCGTGCGCAGCCTCGACCTCGGTCTTCCGCCCCACGAAGACACCGAGTGGCACATGGAAGATCTCGCGAAGGCCATCGCCGCGGCCGGACCGCTCCCGTTGCTCGAGACGCTCGATCTCAGTTCGCCCTCAGAGCACATGGACCAGGAGTCGTGGCGGCGGGTGGGTGACATTCACGGCATCTGGGCAGCGGCTCCGAACCTGAAGGTGCTCAAGCTGCGCGGCTCGAGCGGCAGCGACGGCGGAGCGCCCATCAAGCTCGCGCCCATCGAGGCTCCCGCGCTCGAGACGCTCATCATCTTCTCGGGTGGTCTCGATGAGGCAGCTCCGAAGGAGATCGGTGCCGCGGTCCTGCCGTCGCTCACCCACCTCGAGCTCATGTTCGGCAGCGACAACTACGGCAACACCTGCACGATGGCGTCGCTCAAAGGCCTGCTCGCGGGCAAGGGCCTGCCCAACCTGAAGGTGCTCGGGCTCAAGAACAGCGAGTGGGAAGAAGAGCTCATCGAGGCCGTCGCGAAGTCGTCCATCGTTCAGCAGCTCGAGGTGCTCGACCTGTCGATGGGCATTCTCTGGCGGAAAGGCGCCGAGGCGATCGTGAAGCACGCGTCGAGCTTCGAGCACCTCAAGAAGTTCATTCTCGACGACAACTATTTCGAAGAGGCGCACGTCGCGGCCATCAAGGCGGCGCTGAAGAACGTCGAGTTCGGCGAGCAGAAGACGCCCGATGACTTCGACGGCGACGAGCCGTACCGCTACACGACCATCGCCGAATGAGCCGTCGCTTCGTCATCCTCGGCAACCCGGAGAACCGGCGCGTCACGCTGTTCCAACAGGCGCTCGCGAAGCAGGGCCTTCCCGAGGCGCGCGTGGTGTCGTGGCTCGAGTACCTCACGAGCGGAGAACTTCCCTTCGGTGACGAGCCCGCGTTCGTGCGCGTCGACTCGTTCGGAGAGAGCTTCGCGGTGCAGCAGCAGCTGTGGCGTCGCGGTGGCTTCGAGAAGGCGCTCACCGTGAAGGACCGGCGCGGTGAAGTGCTCGAGCCCGCGAAGGCGCACGATGGGTTTCGCGCGGTGCTCCGGGAGCTGTCGCAGACGTTCGCGGCGCATCCACGATGGCGGGTGCTCGCGGTGCCTGAAGAGATCGACGAGCTCTTCGACAAGCGCCGAACCTCTCGCCGGTACCACGCCGAAGGCCTTCCTGTTCCCGAGTTCATGGATGACCTGCCAGCCGACCCAGCCGCGTTGTTGGAGCGCGTTCGCGGCCTCGGCTGGGACGAAGCCTTCGTGAAGCTCTCGAGTGGCTCCTCGGCCAGCTGTCTCGCGCAGGTCACGTTCGAGGCCGACGGCCCGCTGGTGCGCACCTCCCTGGAGTGGGACGCGCCGCGCTGGTTCAACAACCTCAAGGTCCGTCACCTGAAGCGGCCAGCCGACATCGACCGGGCGCTGCGCTTCATTCTCTCGCAGGGCGCGCAGGTCGAGCGGGGCATTCCCAAGGCGAGGCTCGGCGACGCGTTCTTCGATTGCCGCGTGCTCTGCATCGCGCACGAGCCACGCTTCATCGTCGTGCGCCAGAACGTGCTGCCCATCACCAACCTGCACCTCGGCGGCTTTCGCGGAGATTTGCAGGCGTTGAAGGCGCGCGTCGCTCCGGCGGCGTGGGAGGCCGCGATGGAGACGTGTCGCCAGGTCGCGAGGCTGTACCGCTCGCTGCACGTCGGCATCGACCTCATGTTCGAGCCCGACTTCGTGGGCCACCGCGTGCTCGAGGCGAACGCGTTCGGAGACCTGCTGCCCAACCTCACGCTCGACGGCCTCGACGTCTGGGAATGGCAGATTCGTGAAGCCCAGCGAGCGTTGTGACTATCGTCGGGTGATGCGTCGTCACGCGGTGGCGTTGGTGGTGTCGACTCTGGTGCTCTGCTGCTCGGCGAACCCGACTCAGCGCGATGCAGGCACGACGTACGAGCTCTTCGCCGTCGAGCCCGCGAGCGTCATCGTGCGCCCGTACATGTGCGAGTCGGTGACGATGAAGGTGAAGTCGGAGCCGCCGACCGACCCGGCGACCATCGAGTGGGTCGCCAACCCCGCGCTCGAGGTTCGGCCCGTCTCGACGCTCGCTGGTTCGGCCGCGTCACCTGCGACCTCGACGGTGAAGCTCTGCGCAGGTGGAGCCACGGGCCGCTTCACGTTCAAGGCGCAGCTCGCGGGCAAAGAGGGCTTCTTCGCCGACGGCACCGTCACCGTGGGGGTGCCGACGCTCGCGCCGCAGCCGACCGACGAGACGGCGCCCATCACCGACATTCTCGGGCCGGCGACGGCCGCCTTCCTGCGCATCGGCTGGGAGAGCGACACCACCCTCTGGGCCGTGTCGAGTGACAGCAGCGTGTTGCGCTTCGACGCCCGCACGCTCCAGCCGAAGGGCGCCTTCTTCGTCCCCGGCCTCACCGATGCCGTGCCGATGGGTGGCGGCAAATGGTTCCTCAGGCTGCGGAAGGCGAGCAACGCCATCTTCGACGAGCGCTCCCGCACGATGGAGTCGTGGTTCATCTCGTTGGGGCTCGACGACCTCAACCACCACACGTCGGGCCCGTATGAAGTGGTGAACCCGAACGATGTCGTGGCGTCGTCTTGGGCAGCGAATCGCGCGGTGTCGTGGCTCGAAGGCACGCAGCAGAACGCGGCCGTGTGTCGCATGACGCTGCTCGAGCTCGGAGCGAACACCCGCGACGCCTTCAATTGGAGCCCCGGCAGCATCGCGCGCCCGATGGGGTCGTTCCTGCCCGAGACGTACGTCGAGCTGTCGGCCGACGCGAAGTACGTCGCGTATGGCGTGGGTGGCTGTTCGCCTTCGCAGCCGGCCAACGGGCTCTATGACGTGGCGACGAAGAGCGCGCTTCGCTGCGGCGACGACGACCGCCTCGGCTGGGCACCGCGCCCTGTCTTCTCGGGTGATGGCAGCGCGCTCGCCAAGGTGGAGGCGAACGGGTTTCTCTCGGTCTTTGACGTGCCGTCGTGCACCGCGCGCGGGCGCAACAGGGTCGGTGGCGGCCACCTGGGCTTCGCGCTCTCGCGTGACGGCGCGACGCTCGCGAGGGTCGAAGACGCGGTCGGCGGTGTTCAGCTCACGCTCTTCGACGTGCGGGCGGGCTCGGCGCTCGAGACCGGCGAGTTCAAGACGACGCGCGGCTTCGTCGCGCCCATGCCCGGCTACGACGGCTCGAGCCTGATTCTGCCGTTGTCCACCCGGGTCGCCTGGTCGCCCGACGGAACGAAGCTGGCCATTGGTCTGCCCAACGGACACCTGGCCGTCGTCGACCTCTCGAAGAGCGACGCGCAGAGCGTGACGAACGACGAGCAGTTCGCGGGCCTCGTCTTCAAGGCGTGGCTCTCGCCGAACAAGCGCTACCTGGGCCTGCACGCGAAAGACCTCGACTACGCGGTCTACGACTTGAGCGAGAAGCGGCTGCTGATGCGCGTGCCCGAGATTCTCGCCATCGACGACACCCGCGTCATCGTGAACGACCGCGTGGCGCTGAGAACGCGCTCGTCGATGTTCGCGACGCCGGGGGTGTTCGAAGACTTCACCGGCCCGGTGCCGATGCCGCCGCTCGAGACCGATGCCTGCGTGGTGCGCGACGCGGGCCGCTCCGTCTGCCACATGGGCGCGACCGAGCGCTGTGTCGACGTGATGGGCAAGCTGCAGACGAAGGCGCTCGACACGAAGCACACGGGAGCGGCCTGCGCGATCCTCACGCAGGACGCCATCTGGCAGTGGGCGCCGGGCAGCACCACCGTCTCGCGCGCGGCGCTGCTGGCCACGCCGTTTCCCGTGCAGTCGCAGATTCCCATCGAGGCGCGGTTGCTGCCGCTGAGCAACGGCCGGTTCCTCGTGCCCACCAGCCGCCTCGAGGTGTGGAAGCCATGAAGCTGACTCGAGCGTTGGTCCTGGCGCTGCTCTGCGGTTGTGGTGCGCCGAAGAGCCAGAGCGAGTGGCCGAAGATGACGTGCGGGCTCACCTCGCTGGTGTCGTCGAACCTGCAGTCGACGGTGCCGTTCCCCTCGGGGCTGGGGCTCGACCTGGGCAGCGACTGCTGGCGCACCGACCTCGACGAGGCGAGCGGCCGGGTGGTGTTCGAGCGCGCGCCGGGCGAGACCCAGGCCGCCTGTCGCTTCACGGGCACCTCGAATCAGGTGCGCGCCGACCTCACGGCGGGGCTGTGCGAGGTGCCGACGACGAACGGGCACGTGCGCTTTTCGCTGCGTGAGCCGATGTCGTTCACCCCACGGCTCGCGGCCGCCACCGAGACCGGGTCCGTCGAGCTGCGCGGCCAGTGGCAGGAGCTGCGCGCGAAGGACATCATTCAGGGCGAAGGAACGCTGCGCGTGCAGGTCAAGTCGCAGCGGCTCGCGACCGAGGCCGAACGTGCGGCCGCTGCACCAACGCTCGATGCCTTCGCAGCCTGTGGAGCGCCGCGTTGCTTCGTCGCCTCGTTCGCCGGCAAGGGCACGCTCCTCGGCGGAGGTGAGACCCCGTGCCGCCGCTTCGTCGACACCTTCGGGCAAGACCGCTTCTCGATTCGGCTCGACGAGCGGGGCGCGCTCGCCTTCGCAGAGAAGAACGCCGTGGTGGCTGCCGACAAGTGGAACATCGGCGTGCCGCACGTGAGCGGCTGCGGCGTCACCTCATTCACGGGGCAGCGGCCGGGCCAGTACCAGGAGTACCGGCTCACCTGGGACGCGACGGGCACCGGCACGATGACGATGCTCGTCGACGCGCTCTTCACCGACCAGGCCGTCACGAGCCTCTGCCAGACGTCATGGGTCGCTCCAATCACGCCCTGCCCGTGAGGGAGCGGCGGTGCGTCACGGCGTGATGGCTCCGCGGGCCGTGCTGCGCCAATCTGCGCGCCGGCATGCACACCCTGCGCTTCAACTTGAATGGTCGATGGGTCGAAGAGACCAACCTCGCGCCCACCACGACGCTGCTTCGGTACCTGCGAGACACCCGCCAGCTCACCGGCACGAAGGAGGGCTGCGCTGAAGGCGACTGCGGCGCGTGCTCCGTTGCCGTCGTCGAGCTCGGCGCCGATGGAAAGCCCGAGTACCGCGCCATCAACTCGTGTCTCGTCCTCATGCCGATGGTGCAGGGGAAACACGTCGTCACCGTCGAGGCGCTGAAGGGAGACGACTACCACCCGGCGCAGGTCGCGATGGCGAAGGCGCTCGGCAGCCAGTGCGGCTACTGCACGCCGGGCATCGTGATGTCGATGTTCGAGGCGACCTACCGCGACGAC
>JBEOKA010000424.1:0-14973 GCA_040275325.1 Myxococcaceae bacterium
CGTGAGGTGCTTCGACCAGGGCGCGCGCCTGCTCGCTCAGGTCGGCCAGCAGCTTGCGCTCACCCTGGTACTCGGTGGCGAAGGCCTCGGTCATGAAACGCGTCGCGGTCTCGGGGCCGGCCGACGGGTCGACCTCGAGCAGAATCGTGAGCAGCCGGCCGCGCAGCTCTTCGGCGGTCTGAAAGCGCTGGGTCGGGTCGGCCGCGAGCGCCTTCATCACGACTTCGCTCAGCGCGGGCGGGCACAACGGCTCGGCCTGGCTGAGCGGCAGAATCTTCGGGTTCGCCACCGTCGCCATCAGCTCGCCCGGTGGCACGCCGTCGAACGGGCCCTTTCCGGCGATCAGCTCGTAGAGGCACAGGCCCACCGCGTACAGGTCGCTGCGGCGGTCGACCGTCTGGTGACGGGCCTGCTCGGGCGACATGTAGAGGAACTTGCCGAGCACGATGCTCGGGTGCGTGCGGGTCGACGACAGCGCCGACTTGGCGAGGCCGAAGTCGATGACCTTCACCTCACCCTCGTACGAGATGAGGATGTTCTGCGGGCTCACGTCGCGGTGAACCAGGTTCAGCTCTTTGCCGTCGTCACCACGCTTGCGGTGCGCGTAGGCGAGCGCGTCGAGCAGGCGGGTGGTGACGTAGAGAATGAACGAGAGCGGCAGCTGCAGCGCGCGCTCCTGGGCGCGGGCGACGACGCGGCGCAGGTCTTTGCCGTCGATGAACTCGAGCGCGATGTAGGGCGCGCCCTCGTGCAGGCCCATGTCGAGCACCTGCGCGATGTTGCCGTGCGAGAGCTTCACCAGAATGCGCGCCTCGTCGACGAAGCGGTCGACGAAGTCTTTGTCCTGCGCGAGGTGCGGCAGAATCTTCTTGATGACGCAGAGCTTCTCGAAGCCCTGCGCGCCCTCGAGCCGCGCGAGGAAGATTTCGCCCATGCCGCCCGTCGAGAGCGGTCGCAAGAGCGTGTAGCGGCCGAAGCGTTGCGGCTTGAACGGCCTCAGGCGTTCTTTGGCGGCTCCCTGACTCATGGTGAACGGGGTGCGACCATTGAACACCAGCGACCTGCTGGGCACCACCGAAGGTTATCGGCCGCGTCGCGCATGGGTTGCTGGGTGGCCAAAGCGCTTACTTCCAGCGTACCGAGAAGCGCGCGCCCGTGTCGTCCGACGGCGGGCCCAGCTCGAGCGAGGGGCCGGCGCTGATCAGCGAGACCTGCACGTCCTTCGCGCCGGCGAGCTCGAGGCCGCGGCCGATGATGCCCATGTACCAGCCGGGGCGAGACACCTGGTTGCACCAGAGTTCGGCCTCGGCGTCGCCGATGCGGCTCAACCGGGTGTCGGAGAAGTTGTTGCCGGTGCGGAACTTGTTCGAGAGCCGCTCGAGCGTGCGCCACGGGCCGATGACGCGCAGGCCAGCCACCATCGCGCGGCCCACCATCGTCTCCTGGTACGAGTCCATGAAGCGGCGGCCGATGTGCAGGTTCTGCTCGTCGCGGGAAGCGTTCGGCGAGAGCCGCGCGCCGGCGAAGTCGAGGGCGGCGACGAACTGGTCGAGCGGGTAGGCGGGCAGCAGGCGCTTGTCGACGTCGATGCCGAGCGCCCGCAGGTGAGCCTTGTCCTGCTCGTTCAGTTGGCCCATTCCCCGGAGCAGTCCCTCGATGGTCTGGGCGAAGATGAGCTTCTCGGACATGGTGCGCGGCGTCTCTTGCACCGATTTCGCACAGGAGTCTCTCCCCTTGTCGACCCCCACGATGCTCGTCACCGGCGCGAGCGATGGCATTGGTTTTCAGACGGCGCTGCAGCTCGGAAAGGGCGGCGTGTCGCTGCTCGTCCATGCTCGCAACGAGGCGAAGGCGAGCGACGTGGTGAAGCGGCTCGCCGCAGACGGTCTGAAGGCCGCGGCGGTGTGGGGTGACCTCTCGGTGATGGCCGAGGTGCGCTCCCTCGCTGCGCAGGTGAAACAGCTCGCGCCGTCGCTCGATGGCGTGGTGAACAACGCCGGCGTCTTCGTGCACGAGCTGCAGCGCACCGCCGATGGCTTCGAGCTGACGTTCGCGGTGAATCACTTCGCGCCGTTCCTGCTCACGCACGAGCTGCTGCCCGTGCTCTCGCCGACGGCGCGCGTGGTGAACGTCTCGTCCATCGCGCACAACCGCGGCCGGGTGACGCCGAACGACCTGCCAGTGCCGAAGACGTTCGACGGCTACGGCGTGTACGCGGCCTCGAAGCTGCTCAACGTGTACTTCACGCACGAGCTCGCGCTTCGGCTCTCGGCGCGGGGGAAAACAGTGTCGACGTTCGCGCTGCACCCGGGCGTCATCACCACCAAGCTGCTCCAGTCGGGCTTCGGCATGGGCGGCGCCAGCGTCGAGTCGGGCGCGCGCACGAGCGTCTTCTGCGCGACGTCGTCGAAGGTGGGAGCGTCGGGTACCTACTACTCCGACTCCCGCGAGGTGGCCTGCGCGCCACACGCCAACGACCGTGCGCTCGAGCAGGCGCTCTACGAGAAGAGCTGTCAGCTGACCGGGTGTGCGCCGCTCTGATCAACCCGGCCCTCACTTCAAATTGTTTTCGCTGACTGCCCTCGGTCAACCGGAAGTTGGTGGTCTGACCGGGCCGAGGTCGTCACACTGACGCCCATGCAGTCGCAGGATCGCCGTCAGCATTTTCGCCACAAGACGTACCGGGTCGAAGTGAAGGTCGCGACCCCCGAGGCGTGGCGCGCCAGCTACCTCCGAGACGTCTCCGACGGAGGGCTCTTCGTTCGCAGCCGCCAGCCATTGCCGGTGCAGACCCGCGTGGTGGTCGAGCTCTCGGTGGGACCGCACCTCGTTCGCCTTCCCGGCACGGTGGTGCGCGTCGAAGAGAAGGGGTTCGGCGTGAAGTTCGACGCGCTCGATGCAGCCCAGCAGCAGGCGGTGCGGCGGCTCGGGTCGCTCGCGGGTGACTCCGCCGTCTCGTCGACGGCCGAGCTCGCCGAGGCCCGTGGCGTCATCGAGGCGTACGAAGAGAACCTCGCGCTGCTGCGTGAGAGTGAAATGGAGGCCGTGCAGCGGGCCGAGCTCGCCGAGTTCGAACGCGCCGTCGTCATCGAGCGCCTGAACGAAGTGCAGAAGGTGGCCGATGGGCTGCGCGCCGAGAACCAGCGGCTGCGCTCGGGGCTCGAGGCGTCGGCGCAGCGGCTGAGCAGGCTCGAGACCGAGCGCGCGCAGGCGAAGGCCCTCGAGGCGAATCAAGCCGAGCGCCTGCGCACCGACGAAGAGCGCCTGGCCGCGATGACCGAGGCGAGGGCCGCGCAGGAGCGGGAGTGGGTGGCCACCCAGGCTGCGCTCAAGGCCGAGCTCGCGTCACTGCGCGCGGCGGCGAGCGCGACGCCCGAGCTCGAGCGCCTGCGTGACGAGGTGAAGGAGCTCACCTCGGAGCTCGACGACGAGCGCCTCAAGACGATGGCGCTGCAGCGCGCGCTCGAGCGGTTTCGCGCGATGGGCGGCACCATTCCACTCGCAGGGCCCGACGCGCCCCGGCCCCTCCAGTCTCGCGACCAGGCCTGACGCGAAGGGGCAGCACCGTCGCGAGCAACGCGACCTGGGCCGTCGTCGTGAAGACGCAAACTCACGCGACGGGGCGTCTCGCTGCGAAGCGACTGGCAATCACCCGCCACCGCTGCATCGAGGTCTCGCTCGTCACGGCGCAAGTGCGTCGGTGCAACCCGATCGTGGTCGGCGTCTGCCGAAGCGGCAGGAGGCTCTTTCGCCGGCCTTCGACGCGCTGCGCGGAGTGCCGCCCGGCGAGGCGACCAGCGTGAGCGCGAGCAAGGCGACGGCAGTCGTGCAGGGCGGCACCGTCTGCTCCGCAAGGCTTGCGCGGCGCTGGTGGCCCCTTCCGGCGGAGCGCCTGCTGGCACGGCGTTCGAACGAGCTGCGCCCATGCTCCGCTCCATCGTGCTCGCCGTCTCCCTGACCGCTGGCTCCGCGTTCGCCGAGAAGACCGACGCGCAGCTTCTGAAGGAGTTCGGCGCCGACGTGCTGAAGAACGCGCCTGCTTCCATCCAGAGCGGTTCGCCCATCGACAAGGCCCGCTACGGCTTCGCGCGGTACTGCGACCTGCTCGCGAAGAACGGCGTGTCGGTGAACTCGAACCTGTGGACGCGCCTGCAGAACCTCGCCCGCAATTGGGACGCGACGAAGTGGACGTGTGGCGACCACGCCAACAACCTCGAGGCCGTCTTCCACGGCATGGGCATCAAGGAGCCGATGGGCATGATCTCGGCCGACGCCGACTCGGCGCTGCCCACGCCGAACGCCGACCACGGCGCGCTCGGCATCTCGTACGACGGCAAGTTCCACTTCTTCGATGCGTGGCAGCTCGCGGTGAACAACGGCGGGAAATACACGGGCGCCGACGGCAGCAAGTGGAACGGCATGGACTCGCGCGCGTGGGAAGCCGAGATGAAGAAGCAGGGCTATGTGCGCTTCGCCGACGACGGCACGAACTTTCGCGCAGGCATCGACCCGGCGCTCGCGAAGTACCTGAAGGTTCAGCCGGGCGACCTGCTGCACCCGCCAAAAGACCTCGCGCCCCTCTCGAAGGAGCAGCTCACCGCGCACATCGACGCGCTCAAGGCCCAGCACAAGACCCTGCAGGACGAGCTGACGGCCCTGCCGCCCGGAGCCGACGCGGCCGGCAACCAGATTCGTGCCGAGCAGAAGGCGCTCTACCAGCAGGTCATGCGCCTCAAGAAAGAGCTGGGCGCGCGGAAGTAGCCTCTGGCCGAGCCTTTCAGCTACAGGGCCCCGCCATGGGTCTCTCCATCGGAATCGTCGGTCTCCCCAACGTCGGCAAGTCGACGCTCTTCAACGCGCTCTCGAACGCGGGCGCGCTCGCTGCCAACTACCCCTTCGCCACCATCGAGCCGAACGTCGGCGTGGTGCCCGTGCCCGACGAGCGCCTCGAGAAGCTCGCCGCGCAGATGAAGCCCGAGAAGGTGCTGCCCACCACGCTCGAGTTCGTCGACATCGCCGGCCTCGTGCGCGGCGCCTCGAAGGGTGAAGGCCTGGGCAACCAGTTCCTCGCGAACATTCGGCAGGTCGACGCGGTGCTCTACGTGCTGCGCTGCTTCGTCGACGACAACATCACCCACGTCGAAGGCAGCGTGAACCCGTCGCGCGACAAGGACACGGTCGACACCGAGCTGTGCCTGAAGGACCTCGAGACGGTCGAGAAGCGCCGCGAGAAGACGCAGCGCAGCTCGAAGGCGCCGGGCAAAGAAGGGGAGCTCGCCAAGATCGAGCTCGCGGTGCTCGACAAGCTCAAGGCCAAGCTCGACGACGCGATTCCGGTGCGCGCGCACGGCCTGTCGGAAGACGAGCTGGCCGTCATTCGTGAGCTCTTCCTGCTCACCTCGAAGCCGGTGCTCTACATCGCGAACGTCGCCGAGGCGCAGCTCGCCACCGCCGACAACGACAAGTACGTGCAGCAGGTGAAGGACATCGCGACGAAGGAGAACGCCGAGGTCGTGGTGCTCGCCGCCGCGCTCGAGGCCGAGATTCAGCAGCTGCCGCAGGAAGAGCGCCCCGCCTTCCTCGAGTCGGCTGGCCTCACCGAGCCTGGCCTCAACAAGGTCGTGCGCGCTGGCTACAAGCTGCTCGGCCTGCAGACGTACTTCACCGTCGGCCCCAAGGAGTGCCGTGCCTGGACGATTCACAAGGGCTGGAAGGCGCCGCAGGCCGCAGGCGTCATTCACACCGACTTCGAGAAGGGCTTCATCAAGGCCGAGGTCATCGGCTGGCAAGAGCTCATCTCGTTCGGCAGCGAGGCCGCCGCGCGCGAGAAGGGCATGCTGCGCATCGAAGGCAAGGAGTACGTCGTGCAGGACGGCGACTGCATGCACTTCCGTTTCAACGTCACCTCCTGAGAGGATGACGGCAGCTCTTCGCACATGCCCCTGAAGCTCACCTTTCCGTCGCGGGCGCACCTGTGGGCCGAGGTGGTGATGCCGCGCGGCGATCGCGTCTTCGTGGCCACCGAAGAGACGCTGGCGACGGGCTCGCAGATTGGGCTGTCACTCGAAGCGCCCGAGCTGCCGACGAGCATCACCTGCGTCGTCACGGTGCAGGGCACCCGGCCCGCCATGCCGATGATGCGCGGCGGTGTCTGGGTGAAGGTCGACGAGGCCACGGTGGCGCGCCTGCAGTCACTCATCGGCGCCGCCTCGAAAGACGAGCAGGCCCGCATCGCTGGCCGCACCGAGCCTCGCGTCGACTGTGACTTCCCCGCGAAGGTGACGACGCCGCAGCCCGTGGCCGACTGCGCGGTGAAGTCCATCTCGCCCCACGGCATCACGCTGCGCGCGCCGTTCACCACCAGCCCCGGCAAGGTGCTCGGCCTCGTCGTCACGCTGCCCGATGGAGACGCGACGCTCTCTGGCACCGTCATGTGGGTTCGCCCCGAGCTCAAGCTGTGCGGGCTGCGCCTCATCGGGCTCGACTCCATCACCGAGGTCCGGCTCGAGAAGACGGTGACGTCGTTGTCGGCGACGAAGGCCGAGGCCGCGCCGATGTCGGGGCTCACCGTCGTCCTGGCCGATGACGACCCGTCGATTCTCGATTTCCTCACGCGCGTCTGCACGAAGGCCGGCCACCGCGTGGTGCGCACCGACCGCGGCGACAAGGCGCTCGAGCTGGTGCGGCAGGAGAAGCCACAGCTGGTGTTCCTCGACGTGCTGATGCCCGGCCTCGACGGCCTCGAGGTGGCGAAGGCGATTCGCAGCGACGCGTCGATGAGCGGGCTGCCGGTGGTGCTGCTCTCGGCGATGGGTGAAGCGCGCCTGGCCGATGCCGTGCGCACCTCGGGCGCCACCGACTTCCTCACCAAGCCGATGAAGCTCGAGGCGGTGCGCGGGTTGTTGTCACGCCTGCTGCCGCCCGCCGCGAAGAAGTAGGCGATGGCGCTGCGTCGCACCACCCGGGCTGATTGGGCGGCGAGGGTCGGGCGCGTCGAGCAGCTCATCGCCCAGCGCCTCGATGACGACGCACTCGAGCCAGCGCACCTCGCGAAGGCGGCGAACCTCGCGCTCCACCACTTTCATCGCGTCTTTCGCGCGCAGACGGGCGAGACGGTGATGCAGCACGTTCGCCGGCTTCGGTTGGAGCGCGCCGCACGAACGCTGAGAACGGCCTCGGCGCCCGAGCGGCTGCTCGAGGTGGCGCTCGAGGCTGGCTACGAGTCGCACGAGGCCTTCACCCGTGCGTTCCAGGCGCGCTTCGGCGTAGCGCCGTCGACGTGGCGTGAGACGCCTCGCGCGCTGGTGGCGACGCCGGTCGTCGTGCAGGTCTCGGTGCGTGAACAGGGGCCGACGCGGTTGCTCACGCTGCGGCACCGCGGCAGCTACGCGCGGGTCGGTGAGACGTGGGAGCGCTTGATGGCCTGGACGCACGCGCGCGGCCTCGGCGGTGGGGCGATGGTGGGGCTGTGCCCAGACGACACCGACGTCACGCCCGAGGCGCTGCTCCGTTACGATGCAGGAGGTGGGCGAAGAGGTGACGGCCGAGGGCGAGTTCGTCGAGCAGGTGGTGCCCGCCGCTCACTGGGCCGTGGGCATGCACGTCGGGAGCTACACGAAGCTCCACGAGACGTACCTCGACGTCATCGGCCGGTGGTTTCCCGAGTCGGGCTACGACCTCGCGCCCGAGGCTGCGGTGGTGGAGCGGTTTCTCGACGACCCGCGCCACGTGCCCGAAGAACGGCTGCGCACCGAGGTCTGCGTGCGCATCGCCGATGGCGCGTGAGCCTCACTTCAAGCCGACGAAGACGTCGACGCGCGTGGGTTGGTGCTTCGCCAGCGCGGCGAGTGCGGCGGGTGTGTAGCGCTCGAAGTCGACGGCGTAGCGGCGGCCCTCTGCGCCTGCGGGCCAGCGTTGCCACACCTCGCTCCACGTTTTCCACAGCGTCTGCTGCGGCACGCCCTCGGCGGTGAACGACTCGAAGGGCCCGCGCGGCACGCTGACGAGCTCGAGGCCGGCGATGCGGGTCGATGGCGCCGCGCGAACTCCCAGCACGAAGGTGTACGGCCCGCGGAAGTCGGAGTCGTACTGCGTGTACGCCGCGTAGAGATGCGGGTCTGCCTCGGGCGGCGAGATGGAGAGCGGGTGGGTCATCAGGTGGTGCCACGCCTGGGCGAGCTGCTCGGCCGCCTTCTCGGGCGTGATGCGCGTGGCGTAGCCGGCGAGGTGAAACGCGTCGAACGTCGTCGTCATGGTGCTCCTCGGTTGGGGTGAGGGGCTCGTCGTACGAGACGCCGCGCGGGCGCGTTTGATGGCCAGTGCGTGTTTCGTGATCCACCCGCGCCGGTCGCCGCATGAAGCGTTCATGAACCCTGGACGCTTCCAACCCGGCACCGACATTCTCGCCCCGTGGGGCGATGACCCGTACCTCTACCCGGCCATCGTGCTCGGCGTGGACCCGACCTCGAAGCAGGCCTTCGTCATCTACTGGGGCGGCAACACGGCTGGAGTGCACGACGACCTGCTGCGGCCGCTCGACCTGCGCCCGGGCATGGAGGTCGAGGTCGACCTGCGCGGAGAGAACTCGTACGAGCGCTGCACCATCAGCCGCGGCCTCGGCGGCGCGCTCTGCTTCCTGAACCAGTCAGGTCACGAGGTGTGGGCCGCGTTCGCGAAGGTGCGCGTGCGCAGGCGCTGAAGCTACCAGGTCACTTCGAAGCGGTGCGTCTTCGGCTCCGCGTTCTCACTGACGACCCGACCGGCCCTGGCGAGGCTGAACCCGACGTCGAAGAGCCCAATCCACACCGCGGCCAGCTCGACGGGCACGGGCTCGGGGAACTCGAAGCTCACCGTCGCGCCGCCGCCGCCCTCTTTGAAGACGACGCGCGACTCGACGCCCTGCACGCCCGCGCCGACGAAGGCCGACAACTTCGAGAGCAGCGCCTCGAACGGCGACCGCGTGAGCGCGAGCACGACGCCGGCGAGCGGGCGCACGAGCGGGCCCATGCCGTCGCGTGACGCACGAATGCTCGCCTCGCGGGCCTTCTCGACGCCCAGTCGCGAGACGACTTCGATGAGCAGCTCGCCCGGCCACCACGACTGGGTGTGTGGCGTCTTCAGCGCCGCTCGCGTCTCGTTCGACCAGCTGGCCACGGTGTCATCGAGCCCGAGCGAGTGCAGCGCGCCGGCCATCGACTTCAGGTACTTCGCGCTCACCTTCCACGAGGCGGTCATCGCGGGGCACTGTAGCCGTCAGCGCTCGACGGGAATACCGCGCTCCTGCTCGAAGAACGTCACCACCCTGGCGACCTGCTCGGAATCCAGGCGCTGGTCGAAGAAGCGCAGCGGGTCGTCGTCGAAGCGTCGCTCCAGCAGGCGAACGCGCTTCACCACCGCGCGCGCGGCTTCGGTCGCGAGCCAGGTCTTCGGCAGCTCAGACGGAATCGACGTGAAGTCCAGCGTGCCGCCTTCGAGTTGGTAGCGGCTGACGTACGAGTCCACCGAGATGCGTCCGAGGGTGGTGGCCCACTTCGCCATCGCCTCGCCAGAGAACTTCTGGTCGGTCGACAGCGTGAGGTGCTTGAGGCCGGGCTGGGTCGCGAGCAGCGCGTCGACCTGCGGCTCGCTGAGGACGAAGCCGGTGAGGCCGAGGTGCTCCAGGCGGAGCGGCTCGAGCAGCGCCGGCCTTGGCGAACCGGTGATGCGCAGGTTCAGCGTTCGCAACTCGGAGAGCGTCTCGAACGCATTCAGCGGCAGGTGCGCGTGGTCTTCGATGGCGAGTGAGCGCAGTGACGTCAGTGGCCGCAGCAGGTCGTTGGGCAGCGTCTTCAGCCACGAGAACGCGAGCGACAGCTCCTCCAGTCGAAGGCCTTCGAAGAGCCCCGGCTCGAGCGCCGCGCCTTCCTCCGTGTAGACCGCGAGCGTCGAGAGCGACGTCAGCTTCGAGAGGAACGCCTTCGTGGGCGTGGTCACCGAGACGTTTCGCCAGCGTCGTTCGATGGGGCGCAGGCCCGCGACGATGGCGCTGGTGAGGCCGCTGAGCCGGGTGAGGTGCGCGAACGTCGGGTGCTCGAGGAACTCCAGCGCGAGCTTCGTCGAGAGCCGGTCGAGCCAGTCGACCTCCTTCACCGTCGCCCAGGCGGGCTCGCCGAGCACCTTCTTCGCGGCCGCGGGCTTCAAGGTGATGGCGACCGGGAAGCCGCGCGCCATGCGAAAGGTGCCACCGTTGGCGATTGGCAGCGCCCAGGCCGTGAGGCGCTTGCGGTCTTTCGCGAGCTCGCGCTCACGCTGCAGCAACTCGGGCGTCCCCTGGCCGCGTGCGCGTTGAATCTGAAGCGAGATGAACTCACCACGAACGTCACCGCGCTCCGAGAGGCTGTCGGCGAAGACGAGGCGAGGCGTGTCGTCGTCTGGCGCGGCGTAGATGAGCTTCAGCAGCTCGGTGTCGCTCTGGCTCTTGCCCTTCTGCTTCGCGGGCGCGGGCTGAAACGTCTGCTCGAGCTCGGCGAGGCGCGCTTCGTCTTTCGCCGAGACCTTCTTCGGCTCCACCGCAGCCATCGCCTTCGCGGCGCGCGCGAGGTGGGTGCTGGTCCAGTCGCCGACCGTCGTCTCGAGAATCGCTTTGTAGCGGGGCGCGAGGTCGGCCATGGCGTCACGGGCGCGCACGTCGGCTGCCTCGGTGAACACCTCGATGACGGTGAGCACAAACTTCTTGAAGACGTTCGCGCGCCACGGCGGAGCCTCGAGAATGGCGAGCAGCTCATCGATGACCCGTGGGTCGTTGCGCTTCCACAGCAGCTTCACCCGATGGGTCGCCTCTTCGGCGGTCGTCGTGCGCAGCGCGGCGAAGAGCCTCGCGAGGTCGAGCGGGTCGTTCTGCTCGGCGAGTTCGTGCCACGCGTCGGTGTCAGCCTGCTTCTTCCCAGCGCCGACGACCGGCCGCTCCGGCTGCTTCGCGAGCTCGGCCCGCGCGGCTGCTGCGGCAATCGCAGCCCATCGTGGGTGACGGGTCGTTCGCCATGAAGACGTCGCCTCCGAGAGCAGGTCCTTCTCTTTCGCCATGGCTGCGAACGCTACAGCGTCGACGACGCGCCTCGTGAGTGATTGAAGGGCCGAATGCGTCGAGTTCTCGTCTTCGGTTGTCTGATCAGCCTCGCTTGCGGGCAGATGCCGGTGGTGGAGGACGCGGGCTCCCCCGTGCTCGACGCGGGCGTGGTCGACGCAGGCGTGACGATGGACGCAGGCGTGCCGATGGACGCGGGCGTGATGACGGACGCAGGCGTGATGACGGACGCGGGCGTGATGACGGACGCGGGCGTGATGACGGACGCGGGCGTGACGATGGATGCAGGCGTGATGACGGACGCAGGCGTGACGATGGACGCGGGCGTGTCGATGGACGCAGGCGTGACGATGGACGCGGGCGTGACGATGGACGCGGGCGTGACGATGGACGCAGGCGTGTCGATGGACGCAGGCGTGACGATGGACGCAGGCGTGTCGATGGACGCGGGCGTGACGATGGACGCGGGCGTGACGATGGACGCGGGGTTCACCTTGCCCGATGGCGGCTCCATTTGCGGGCGCTGCTCCAGCTACGGCTCGGTGCAGAACATGGGCATGATCAGCCTGAACGAGATCTCCGGCCTCGCGGCGAGTCGACAGAACCCGGGCGTGCTCTACGGCCACAACGACTCCGGCGGAGCAGCGGCGCTCACTGTCATGCGCACCAACGGCGCGACCATCGGCACCATCAACCTCATGGGCGCGACGAACCTCGACTGGGAAGACCTGGCCATCGGCCCCTGCCCCGCAGGCACCTGCCTCTACGTCGGAGAGATCGGCGACAACGGCTCGTCGAACCTCTCGTACGCCGTCTATCGCGTCACCGAGCCGGTCATTCCCGCGGGCATGTCACTGGGCACCGTCACGCTGCCAGCCGAGCGCTTCGAGCTCGCGTACCCGAACAACCTCAAGACCGACGCCGAGACGCTGCTCATTCACCCGGTGAGCGGAGACCTCTACATCGTCAGCAAGCAGCAGTTCGGCACGAAGAGCACCGCGTACAAGGCGATGGCGCCGCTGCTGCCGGTGAGCCCGAACGCGATGACGCGCATCGCGATGATGGCGGTGCCCGACGGCCTCGACCTGCCCATCACCGGCGGAGACATCGACCCGTGCGGCACCACGCTGCTGCTCCGCTCGTACAGCGTGCTGTACCAATTCGTGCTCCCGGCTGCGGCCAGCTCATTCGACGCCATCTTCACGGCGCCGTTCACGCGCGTGCCGGTCTCGCCGTTCCCTGCCGGAGAGGCGCAAGGCGAATCGGTCTGCTGGAACCCGGGCGGCGGCTACTTCACGGCGAGCGAAGGCGCCTCGCAGCAGCTGCACTTCGTGGCCTGTCAGTGACGTCAGCGCTTCGCGCGAATGGAAACAGCAAGAAAGTTCGCGTGTTGAATGTCGCGTCCCTGGGGCTCGGCCTTTCAATACGAACATCTTGCGATGCGAGCGCACTGATGTAAGAAATCGACGTAAGTGGACTGGGGGTTCCCGGTCGGCGTCTGGCCTCGGTGAGACTCACCGGGGCTTTTCGCTTTCTGGAGCCGGAAGAACCTTGAGGCCCTTGCCTTGGTACTCCACGCCAAGGTTCTTTCGTCCGCCTGCGCAGAAGAACTTTCGTTTGAGCACTTCAAACGCTCGATTGACTTGATTCGGTCGCAAGACGCTCAGCCCAATGGGACGCGCGACCAAATCCGCGAGCTGCAGACCACTGGAGTTGACGCGCTTGTCACCAAAAACGATCGTGAATGGCAATTGGCTGCGCTGCCGATTCTCACCGTCGCAGATGCGTCGAAACTCAAGCTCAAGTTCCTTGTCTTCCTTCTCCCCACGCCGCTCGAACACAACATGTGTTCTTCGCGTTCCCTGCGACTTCTCCTCCATCAACTCGTGGAGTGCCTCCAAACAGAAGCTGAGCGCAAGGTTGTAGGGATTCGGATGCGGCCCGCTTCCGCGCCTGAGCGCCTCCTTGTTGATGACGCAGCTGATCAGGATGAAGTTGCTCTGCTCGATGATGCTGGTGAGCTCGTTGAGGAACGCTTCCTTTTGCGCCCGATCCGTGAACCGGAATGCTCCCGTCTCCTTCCGGATCTCGTGCTCATGCAGAACGATCAAGTCGTGTCCAAAGTGATTGAACTTGAACTTCTCAAGTGCGGGAACCACTCGCTCGGCGTAGTGCCGCTTGTAGAAGACGCAGAACGCGAGAACGAACATCGGGTAGTTCGCGTCTAGTTTCTCGGTGCCGTGGTCTCCGCTCTCATCGACGTAGACGATGAAGTCACTGAACCGGCTCGACGTGGTTGGCGTTACTGCTTCGTCGACTGGGGACTGCTCCTCCACCTTGAAGAGCGAGTACTGGGGGGAATCGCCTGCATTGGGCATGGGCGCTCAACGTACCTCACGCATGAGCTGTGCAGGGTCGAGCCCGGGGCCCTCATGCCGCAGCAGCTGCACTTCGTGGGCGTGTCAGTGACGTCAGCGCTTCGCGCCGAGCGCCTTCGCGACCTGCTCCTGGTGGAGGAACGAGCCCTGGCCATCCATCACGGCGTGGCCGCCGACGCTCAAGACGCCGTCTGACAGCGTGGCGAACGAGTCACCCACCAGCACGTAGACGACGATGGCCTTCACCTGCTTGCTGCCGGGCTGCGCCTTCAACGCCGCCACCACCTGGTCGAGCCCGTTGATGGAGAAGTTCGTCGAGTCGGCGACCTGCGCGAGGTACTTCGCCGCGTCTTTCACGGGCTGGTCGTCTTTCGGCGGTGGGCCGTAGTTCGCGGTCACCGTCACCGAGGGCCCCAGCACCTCCGCGACCTTCTTCTTGAACGGCGCGAGGTGCTTCGCGTCGATGCGCTGCTTCGCCTGCACGTGGCCGAGCGACAGCTTCTCACCCGAGTCGGGGTCGCTCACGAAGAGCCCGTCGCGCAGGGCCTTCTCCATGCCCGACGATGAAATCGAGCTACCCAGGCCGTCTCCGAAGATGTGCGAGCCGACGGTCATCACGCCGTCTTTCACCGAGAGCACGCCCTGCCCGATGGTCGTCAGCACCACGAGCTCCTTCAGCTCCGAGGCCAGCGCGGCCTTGCCCACGTCGTCACTCGCGACCGATTTCAGCGCCTCGAGAATGAGGTTGAGCGTGAACAGCGTCAGCTGGTGCTCGGTGAGCCCGCCGCGAACGAGGTAGGGGCCGGGCTCCTTCACGGCGTAGTACGGGTCTTCGGCCGGCGTCTGCGGGTCGTAGCGCACCGTCACCATCGTCTTCGGCGCGAAGGCCTTCAGCTTCTCCTTGAACGGCGCAATCTCTTTCGCCTCGATGGTCTCGATGGCGCGGCGGTGTTGCAGCGCGACGCGATGGCCGACGTGCGGCTCGTCGATGTCGAGGCCCCACACGAGTTTCTTCTCGATGAGGTCGGCAGGAATGCTGGAGCCCTCGCCGTCACCGAAGATGTGGCTGGCGACGGTGAGCACCCCGTTCTCGAAGGTGATGAAGCCGTCTCCAACCGCCGCGTAGACGACGACCTCTTTGAGGCCCTGTGCAACGGCCTGCTTCCCGTACGCGTCGCTCGTCACGGCCTTCAGCGCCTCAATCACCATGTCGAGCGAGTTGCGCGTGAGGTCTCCCGAGCTCGCGGCGCGCGAGAGGAAGGCCCCGACGTCTTTGACGGCGTAGGGCCTGGTGTCGGCGTCGGGCGGCGCGCTGAGCTTCACCGTCGCCTTCACGGTGGGGCCGCAGAGCTGCTTCACCTTCGCTGCGAACGGCTTGACGTCGTTCTTCTCGAGCGTCGCCAGCACCGCGGGCGAGGGGGGCTTCGCGACGGCGACGGTGGCGACGAGCACGACGAGCGCAGGCAGTCTCATGGAGGGCACGAGAGCCTTCGACCACTGGCCCGTCAAGGCTCGTCTAGCGAGACAGGTCGG
>JBEOKA010000425.1:0-9400 GCA_040275325.1 Myxococcaceae bacterium
GTTCTTCGCGGGCATTGACGACGCGCCGTCGGTCACGATGTTCCAGCGCGAGCAGGCGGGCGTGCAGGTGAACCTGACGGTGGCCGGAGCGCTCGCCTTCGCCGGAACACCGCTCGCGAGAGAGGTGGTCGCGCTTCACGATCTTGGAACTCACCGCAGTCTCGGCGACCAACTCTCCGCGTCGACGTGGCGTGAGCGGTTTCAGCTCGTCGCGCAAACGCTCGAGACGAAGTTCGACGACGCACGTGAGCCCTCACGACTCGTGACCTGGGCAGTGAACCGAATCGACGCGGCCCACGGAGCGCTCCGCATCGACGACTTGAGTGACGAACTCGGCTTCAGCCGCAAACACCTGCACGCGAAGTTCATCAATGAGCTCGGGCTTTCACCGAAGCGCTACGCCGACGTTCGCCGCTTCGCGCGAGTGTTGGCGCGACTGCGCTCGAAGTCCTTCCGCGACCTCGCGAGCCTCGCGCTCGAGCTGGGCTACTCCGACCAGTCGCACCTCGCGCGTGAGGTAAGGCGCTTCACGGGCAACACGACGACCGCCCTCACCCTCGACGATGCGCTCTCGCTCGCCATCAACGCCGCGCGGGAGTGAGGTGGGTGAGTACGCATCTCCAGACACCGCTCCGACGCTCGTAGACATCGGTGATCCACTCGTCCGCCTGCATCGGCGCGCCGCGGAACGTGCCGGTGTTCTGACCACGCCCCGTCACGTACGCGACCTCACCCATCACCTTCGCGCAGATGGCCTTCTTGGTCATCGTCGCGTGCGTGAGCGCTCCGCCGCCGATCGCCGAGAGAATCACCTCACGGTCGAGCGGGCCCCGCTCGGGGGTCACCAACTTCCAGTCCTCGCTGATGCACGCAGCAATCCGCTCCACGTCGTTCGAGATCATCGCCTCGTTGAACGCGTCTTCGAGCGCGACGAGGAACTCGGGAATCGGCTCAGACATCGTCACTGCTCCGCGGCCGATGCGTCGTCCCGGGAGCTGGCGTCACATACAGCGCCGTGAACGGCTCGATGACGTTCGCGGTGTGCGGAACGCCAGCGGGGTTGATGATGGCGTCGTTCGGCCCCACCACGACGCGAACGCACTTCCCGCCGGGCAGCTCCTGAATGAACTCCGCGCGGCCCTTCGTGACGATGACGACCTCGTCCCCTTCGGGATGCGTCTCCCACACTGGCCAGGACTTGTCCGAGACGGCGAGGCTCACCAGCCGGCCGGGCGCTCCCGGAGCACAGTGCGCTGCGATGTACGCGTCGTAGCCATGGTCGAAGCCCGGCAACGGCACTGCGCCTACGCGCGAGTCCAGGTGAACGGCATCTCTGTCGAGGCGAAGTGGTTCGTTCATGCCGAGCCTCGTACGCCGGCACAGCCATCGCGGCTTGAAGGAATGTCACCTGGTCGAGTGGCACGACGACGACACACCCTGTCGCGGCTGTACCACTCGAATCGTGCAAGATGACCACATGGACTTCCGCTTCTGCCCGCGCTGCGCGACCGCCCTCGTCGAGAAGACCGCCGGAGGAAAGCTCCGGCCCTCGTGCCCGAAAGACAGCTGCGGCTTCGTCTTCTGGGGCAACCCCACGCCCGTCGTCGCCGCCATCATCGAGCACGAAGGCGCAGTGCTGCTCGCGCGCGGCAAGGGCTGGCCCGAGAAGCTCTTCGCGCTCGTCACCGGCTTCCTCGAAGCGAACGAGACGCCCGAAGCCGCCGTGCTGCGTGAAGTGAAAGAAGAGACCAACCTCGACGCGAAGCTCGTCTCGCTCGTCGGCGTCTACCCCTTCGAGCTGCGCAACGAGCTCATCATCTGCTTCCACGTCACCGCCGAAGGCCCCACTACGCTCTCGGACGAGCTCGAAGCGACGAAGCACATTCCCAAAGAGAAGCTGAAGCCCTGGCCCTTCGGCACCGGTATGGCCGTCAAAGACTGGCTCGCCCGCGGAGGCCTCATGCCTGAACGCACCGCGCCGAGCCCCTGACGCCCTGCCCTTGCGCGCCTGCCGACGCTCGTGACAGACGCGCCCTCGTGCGAACTCCATATCGTTGGGTTGGTTTCGTTCTGGTCGCCGCCGGCTGCATGGCGCCCGAGGGCATGGGCCTGTCGAAGACGCCGGAAGGCGCTGGCCCGACGGTGACGTTCGACCCCTTTCACCGGCCGCTGCCCGAGATTCCGCTGCCCAACGACTTCGCGACCCGCTTCGACGCGCTCTCGCCGACGAAGCGTCGCATCAACGCCTCGATGGTGGCGCCCACCGTGTGGGAGCAGCGCACGCGCGCAGGCCTCGACGAGCTCGACGGCTGGGGCACGCTCGCCCCCATCTCGGTCACCTTCCAGGCACCGCTCGACGTCGAGAACATCATTCGGCGGCACCACAACGACCGCTACGACACGAAAGACGACGTGCTGCTCGTCGTCGACGTGACGAAGGGCTCGGCCGACTACTGCAAGGCCATGCCGATGGACCTCGGTGAAGGCCTCTTTCCCGCGCGGCTCGACCGGCCCGACTACTACCCCGACGACCCTCGCGGCCACCACGCGACGCTGCTCTTCGAAGAGACCGAAGAGGACCTCAACGGCAACGGCGTGATGGACGAAGGCGAAGACACCGACATGGACGGGGTGCTCGACCACCCGAACACGCGCAGCAAGACCGACGCCTCCGTCATCACCTTCTACGAACGCGAGACGAACACGCTCATCGCCAAGCCGGTGTACCCGCTCCGCGAAGGCACCACGTACGCGGTCGTGCTCACGAAGAACCTGAAGGGCGAAGACGGCGCGCCCATTCGTTCACCCTTCAAGTACGTCAACCACACGAGCCAGACGCAGGCGCTGCAGCCGCTCGCCGACGAGTGCCTCGGCACGCTCGGCTACCAGGTCGACGACGTCGCCTTCGCGTGGACGTTCACCACCCAGATGTGGACGAAGCCGCTCGTCGCCCTGCGTGACGGGCTGTACGGCACCGGCGTCTTCTCCCGTCTGGCCACCGAGTACCCGCCCGAGATGAAGCTCAAAGAGGTGCGCGACCGTGGCGTCACGACGCCCCGCAACACGCGCCTGGTGCCGGGCGTCGACTTCCTCGACATGGCCAAGACGCTCTACTCCCAGTTCGGCTCGGGCCAGACGAACGCGCAGGAGCAGCTCTTCTTCGACAACTTCTCGTTCGTCGACTTCCACGCGCTGGGCACCATCGACTCGCCGCAGCTGTTCCCCCGCCGCAACACCGACGGGGCGCTGCTGCCGTTGACCGAGCAGGTGTGGAGCCTGGACATGACGACCGGGGCGCTGCCGCACCTGCGCTCCGAGGGCGTCAACTTCTGGTTGATGGTGCCGAAGAACCGCAAAGGCCCCGCGCCCGTCGTCATCTTCGTGCACGGCCACGGCTCGACGAAGTTCGACGCCATCAACGTGGGCGGCTTCTTCGCGCGCATGGGCATCGCCACGCTGGGCATCGACGCGGTCAGCCACGGCGTCGACCTCGACCCGATTCAGCTCGAGCTGGTGAAGGGCCAGTTCGCGTCGCGTGGGTTCGCCGGCATGGGCACCGCCATCGTCGAAGGCCGTGCCATCGACCAGAACGCCGATGGGCGCAACGACAGCGGCGTCGACTACTGGACCTCGTACCTCTTCCACACCCGCGACGTCGTGCGGCAGACGGCGGTCGACCTCTTCCAGGTGATTCGCACGCTGAAGTCGTTCGATGGCACGAAGACCTGGGCCTTCGACGCGAACCGCGACAAGGCTCCCGACCTCGCAGGTGACTTCGACGGAGACGGCACCGTCGACATCGGCGGCCCCGCGGGCGTGCACCTGGTGGGTGGTTCGCTCGGTGGCATCATCTCGAGCTACGTCGGCGGCCTCGAGCCCCACGTCGAGACCATCATCCCCATCATCGGCGGCGGCGGCCTCGGCGACATCGGCCTGCGCAGCTCGCTGGGCGGCGTGCGTGACGCGATGGTGCTGCGCATGATGGCGCCGCTCGTCTTCGTGCGTGATGGCGCGGTGTACGAAGGCGTGCCCGAGCTCGTCGACTACCGCGAGCGCAAGGTGGCGACGCTGAAGACGGCGCCGAAGCCGGGCAGCATCGCCGTGCTCACGAACCTCGACTCGAAGGAGTGGCGCTGCGGCCGCGTTCAGCCCAACGGCCGGCTCCGCATCGCGGTGCCTTCCGACAAGGGGCACCGCCTCGAGCTGGCGTTCTACGACGGGCCGCTCGCCTCGCAGCACCGCGAAGGCTGCGTGCCGCAGGGAGAGCCCACCCAGCGCGTCACCACCTTCCAGGACGAGGTGAAGTTCATGGGTGAGACGTTCGCGGCGGGCTCGCCCTTCATCGCGCTGGGTGACGGCTTCGGCCTGCGCCGCGGCAACCCCGAGCTGCGCCGTATGGTGGGGCTCGCGCAGGTGGCGCTCGAAGGGGCCGACCCGTCGAACACCGCGCCCTTCATGCACGGCGAGCGCACGCTCGTGTACGCCTCGGGTGAGAAGGTCTCGACGCGCGCCTTCTACATCAACACCATGGGTGACTCGGGCGTGCCGACGGCGACGGGCGTGGCATTGGGGCGCGCGGCGGGGCTCATCGACTTCCGCACGGTCGACGCGCGCTATGGCAAGTCGGTGCAGCAGGTGTTGACCGACACGGGCACCGTCGAGAGCGTGGAGTCGTCGCGCCGGCACCTCGACATGACGGGGCGGCCGGTGCTGATGGACGTGGACGACCTGCAGCGGCTCTCGACGAAGGGTGGCGATGGCTTCGACGTGCCGCGCCTGACGCCGGCGCTGCGCCTGGTTCGGCAGAACACCGCGGCGCAGGGTGGCGGCAAGAGCGGCATGCTCTTCCCGATGATGGAGCCGCTGGGCACGCACGGCTTCCCGCTGCCGACGCCCGAGCGCAACTTCGACCTCGGCTCGCTGCTCATCAACCAGATGACGCGCTACGTGGCCACCAACGGAGAGCAGCTCGACTTCGACACCTGCCAGCTCGATTGGAGCTGCCAGTGGTTGCCACCGAAGCAGTAACTACTTCTTCGCAGGCGCGGGCGCGGGCTCTGCCATTCCACCCCAGCCCGCCTCGACCATCGACTTCAGCTTCCACGCACCGCCCACCTTCACGACGAGGGTGGCGTTCTTGCCGGTCGTCTTCACCTTGCCCATCGTCTGCGTCCAGTCGTCGATGACGTTCGCGAGGGAGTCGGACAGCACCACGATGGTTCGCTTGTGCGTGGTGACGAGGTCTTTCGGCATGCCCTCGAGCATGGGCTTCATCATCGCGACGTATTCGTCCTTCGAGTAGGTGCGCGCTTCGGGCACACCCTTGAGGTCGTCAGTGGCCATGAAGACGGGGAAGTCGATGCCCGCGACCGCCGCGTCGAAGTCGCCCTTCTTGTCGGCCTCGTCGGCGGCCTTGAAGAACGTCTCGAGCTCGAGCTTCGTCTTCTTCTCGTCGGTCACCTTGCGGGCAGCCGGGCCCACCTTCGTCAGATCGGCGGGCTCAGCGAAGACGCACGTCGCCAGCAGCACTGCGCCTGCAGCCATGAGCTTCTGCATGTCATCACTCCTGTGGGGGTGGTTACTGCGGTGAGAGCTGGGCGAGCAGCCGTGCCGCCTGCTCCCGAACGTCGGCGTCGCCTGACGTCTTCGCGTGCTCGGCGTGCACCTTCGCCTTGAGCACGTCTTTCAGCTTTCCGTACGCGAGCGCGAGGTTGAGGTGCAGGCCAGCATCGTCAGGGTGCGCTCCGAGGGCGCGCGAAAGCACGTCTTTCGCCTTCGCCGGCTCGTCGAGCTCGAGCAGCAGCACGGCGTAGTCGTTCACCACCGCCGTCTCGGTCGGAGCGAGCGCCACGGCCTGCTCGAGCACGGTGCGCGCCTGGCCGTCTTTCTTCAGCGCGCGCGCGACCTGCCCCTGCGCCTGTTTGATCTGCCACGACCTCGGCGCCAGCTTCGCGATGGCCTCGAGCGTCGACTCGGCGAGCACGAAGTCTCCGTGCGCCATCGCCGCGACCGCGAGCAGGTAGCCAGCCTCGGGATCGTTCGGCTCGAGGCGGCGCAGCTCGGTTCCCGCCTTCACCGCCGTCTCGGTGCCGCCGGCCATCAGCGCGACCTGCACGAGCTGTTTGTAGAGGCCCGCCTCGTTGGGCGCGAGATCGATGGCGTCGATGAGCAGGTGCGCGGCCTTGCCGACCTCACCCTTCTGCAGCGCCGCGTTCGCGTCGGCCTCGAGACCTCTCCAGCTCCTCGTCATGCCCCCACCTGCTTCTTCAGCCGCGTCGCCTGCTCCTTCACGTCGGCGTCCTGGCTCTGGAGCGCGACCTTCACGTGGCTGACCGCCTGCTGCTTCTTGCCCTGCTGCACGTAGGCGAGCGCGAGGTTCAGGTTGGTCGCGTCGTCGCTCTGATTCTCGCCGAGGGCCACCTTCAGAATGCGCTCGGCCTTCGCGCCCTCTTTCTTCGAGAGGTAGAGCGAGGCGAGATCGTTGACGGGGCCCGACTGCGTTGGAGCGAGCGCGACGGCCTCCTCCAGCACCGGCACGGCGTCGTTCACCTTCTTCTCGAGCACGAGACACTTGGCGTACGCCTGTCGCGGCTCCCACGCCTTCGGCGCCTTCTGCATCGCCTCGGCGAACAGCGGCTTCGCGGCGTCGGCTTTGCCCTGCATGAAGAGCGCGAGCCCATGCCGATAGATGGACTGGGCGTCGTCTGGCTTGAGGCGGCGCAGCTCCATGGCGGCTTTGCCCGCCGTCTGGAACGAGCCCGCCACCATCGAGAGGTTGAAGAGCTCGAGGTACAGCGAGACCTCGTCCTTGAACTGGTTCACCGCGCCCGAGAGCAGCGTGACGGCCTGACCGACCTGCCCCGCCGCCGCGAGCGCGCGCGCCCAGGCCTGCCGCGGGACCCACTCGTTGGGAGCCAGCTCCGACGCCTTCTTGAGCCTCGGCAGCGCCGCGTTCGCGTCGCCCCGTTGCAGCGCCAGCAAGCCCAGCTCCGTGAGCGCGAACGGGTTGTCGGCCTGCACCTTCACCGCGCGCTCGTACGCCGCCTCGGCGCCCGCCCAGTCACCACGCGCCTGCAGCACGCTGCCGAGGTTGAAGTGCTCGAAGAAGCCGGCGCCCTTCTGCTCCGACACGGCCTTCATCGTCTCGAGCGCGCCCTCTTTGCCCTGCTGCAGCTCGAGGAGCGCAGCCGTGCTCTTCGCCTCGGTGTTCTCGGGCTCGAGGGCGAGCAGCTTCAAGAACGACGTGCGCGCCTGCTCCGCGCGGCCAGCGGCCATGTGAGCGCGCCCCAGGCCCAGCCAGCAGCGCACGTCTTTCGGGTCTGCGCTGACGCCCTTCTCGAACGCCTTCAGCGCCGCGTCGAGAAAGCCCTGCTGCATCAGCTTCGCGCCTTCGTTCGCCGCTTTGCTGGCCATGGAGCGGGCTCCCCTTCGTCAGATCTCGTTCGCCTTCTTGAAGAACGTCTGCTGGTAGTACGCGAGCTCGGCGATGCTGGCGCGCAGGTCTGAGAGCACCGTGTGCGAGGCGTCGACCTTCGAGCGACCGGGCGCGTTGGGGA
The DNA here is from genome assembly GCA_040275325.1 of Myxococcaceae bacterium. Classification (GTDB taxonomy): domain Bacteria; phylum Myxococcota; class Myxococcia; order Myxococcales; family Myxococcaceae; genus Xiheimicrobium. The sequence goes on from JBEOKA010000425.1 coordinate 7,557, forward strand.
ACCAGGCGCGCGTGATGATCTTGAGGCTCGACACATCGACCATGCGGTAGTGCAGCGCGCGATCGAAGCCGGGCATGTAGCGGGTGATGAAGGCGCGGTCGGTGTGAATCGAGTTGCCCGCGAGAATGCCCTCGCCGTACTCGACGTGCTGGAGCAGCTGGCGCGTCGCTTCCTTCTCGGCCTGACGAATCGAAATGTCGGACTTGCGCACGCGCTCGAGCAGGCCGTTCTTCGTGTGCATGTCCTTCACGAAGGGCTCCATGCGGTCGAGCGCTTCGTTCGGCTGCCAGATGGCGCATTCCCACTCGGCGATGGGCTTCAAGTCGGGGCCCGTCACGATGAGGCCCATCTCGATGATGACGTTGGTGTTGGTGTCGAGGCCCGTCATCTCGAGGTCGCACCACACGAATCGCGGCTCACTGGTTGGCATGGCGTGAGGTGTAGGACGGAAGCTGGTAACAGTCAGCAGGTGGATGCTCTGCGTGCGAAGTTGAACGACGAGAAGGCCGTGAACGAGCTGGCGGCGCTGTGTCTCGAGGTGTGGCTCGACAAGACGGTGCAGCAGCTGGCGCCGGTCGACGTGGTGACCAGCATCACGCGGCAGGTCATCGATGGCTGGCTCGACTCGCCGACGGCGGTGGCGGCGATCTCTCGCAGCGTCGACCTCGTGGTGAACGAGCTGAACGCGAACCACAAGCCGCTGAAGGACGTGGTGGCCCGTGACGTGCGCGCGGCGGTGAAGGACGTGGTGGGGCGTCCGTTCTCGCCCGACAAGAAGCTGGTGCTCACCATCATCGACCGTGAGCCGACGCGAGACCTCGTGCGGCAGCTGCTGCTCGACTTCGTGCTCGAGTTCGGGCGCAAGGCGAGCGCTCCGGTGGCTGGAGTGGCGAAGGGTCTGGGCACCTTCGCGAAGCTGGCCGGAGACGCGGTGAAGTCGCGCACCGGCACGCTGGGTTCGCTCGTCGGAGCCGTGGGCAGCGAGGTCGAGCGGCAGATGGAGAAGCGCGCGGTCGAGTTCGTCGACGCGGCGCTGAGCGGCGTGTTCGGGCAGCTGGCCGACGCGGTGAGTGACCCGCGGCGCGCGACCGAGGCCGCCGAGCTGCGCGTGGCCATGGTCGACGGCGTGCTCGAGCTGACGCTGCCGCAATTGGCACGGGAGCTCGCGAACGCAGACGTGCCCGGTGGCGCCGAGGTGCTGCGTGGCGGGTTGAAGCGCTGGCTCGCGAGCGCGGCGTCTGATGACGAGCTCAAGCGCCTCGCGGAGTTCGTGGCGAAGGATCTGGGCGCGCGGAAGCTGCGTGACGTGCTCGATGAGCTCGGGTTGCTGGCCGTGGTGAAGACGCGCGGAACCGAGCAGCTGGCCCTGCGCATTCGTGAGGTCGTGGGCTCCGAGGCGTTCGCGGCGTGGGCAACGAGCTGACGGTTTCTGTTTTTCTGCGCCGGCGTGTCTGAGTCCGTTTCGTCACGGAGGCCCAGTGATCATTCGACACAACAGCCCAGCCGGCATCGAGCACGAGGAACGTGGACGTCTCGGAGCGGTTCTCCGTGAACCCGACGCGGCCGAGCCACGTTCTGGTGTGGGAGTTGGCTCCGCTGGTGGCCGCGCCTCCGCCCCTCGCGGGCGGAGAGCCAGCGGAGTCCTGAGCATGATTCTGCTGGTCGCGGCCGCGTCGTGTTCGGCTCCGCCCGGCGTGCCCGATGCGTCGCTGGCGCCTGATGCAGGTATCGCGATGGATTCGGGCGTCGTTTCGGATGCAGGCGTCACGTCGGATGCAGGCGTCACGTCGGATGCAGGCGTCACGTTGGATGCAGGCGTCACGTTGGATGCAGGCGTCACGTTG
>JBEOKA010000426.1:0-10106 GCA_040275325.1 Myxococcaceae bacterium
GTGAGGGCGAGGAGGAATCCCGCTCCGGCCGAGACGCGCACGTTGCGAACGGTGACGGTGAAGCCCTCCGGCGCGCCCTGCTTCGTCGGGTCGTCTGAGAACGAAAGATGTGTCTTCGCCATGCAGACCGGGAGGCCTCCGAAGCCCCAGCTCGTGAGCCGGGCGAGCTCCTTCTTCGCGTCGGCCGACAGCTCGATGTCTTTGGCGCCGTAGATCGTGCGGGCGATCGCGCGCACCTTCTCTTCGAACGGCGCGTCGTCGGGGTAGGTGAACTGCGGCTTGGGCGCGGGGCCTTGCAGCGCCTCCATCACCAGGCTCGCGATGCCCTCGGAGCCCGAGCCACCCTTGAGGTAGCCCTCGTTCCGCGAGCTCTTCACGCCCTCGGCCCGCACCAGCTTCTCGACGAGCGCGAGCTCTTCTTCGGTGTCCTGCGCGAAGACGTTGAGCGAGATGATGGGTGTGAGGCCGAAGCTCTTGATGGCGCGAAGGTGCCTGGCGACGTTGGCGAAGCCCTTCTCGATGGCGCCGAGGCCGGGCTGATCGCCGCCGTGAAAACGAAGCGCGCGCGCGGTGACGACGAGCACCACCGCGTGCGGGAACAGGCCCGACATGCGGCACTTGAGATCGAGGAACTTCTCGCCGCCGAGATCGAACGCGAAGCCCGCTTCGGTGACGACGATGTCTGCGAGCGAGAGCGCGGCGCGCGTGGCCATCACCGAGTTGCAGCCGTGCGCGATGTTGGCGAACGGGCCGCCGTGCACGAGCGCGGGAACGCCCTCGGTCGTCTGCGCGAGGTTCGGCAGCAGGGCGTCACCAAGGAGCGCCGCCATCGAGCCGTGCGCGTTCAAGTCACCGGCGGTGATGGGCTTCCCATCCATTCCGATGCCGACGACCAGCCGGGCGAGCCGCTTCTTCAGATCGGCGACGCCGTCGGCGAGACACAAGGTGGCCATGATCTCCGACGCGGCCGTGATGTCGAAGCCGTCTTCGCGGGGAACGCCGTTGGCCGTGCCGCCCAGCCCGATGACGGTGTTGCGCAGGAACCGATCGTTCATGTCGATGCAGCGCTTCCACGTCACCTGCTTGAAGCGCTTCTGATCGAAGTTGATCGCGTTGTCGACGAGGGCCGCGAGCAGGTTGTTGGCCGCGGTGATGGCGTGGAGATCGCCCGTGCAGTGCAGGTTGATGCGGGCGCTGGGCTCGAGCGTGGCCTGGCCTCCGCCGGTGCCGCCGCCCTTCGCACCGAAGACGGGCCCGAGCGACGGCTCTCTCAGCGCCGCCATCGCCTTCGCCCCCTTGCGAACGAGGCCCTGCACGAGGCCGATCGTCGTCGTCGTCTTACCTTCTCCGTACTTCGTGGGCGTCATCGCCGAGACGAGCACGAGCTTTCCGCGGCTCTGCTTCTCTTTCAGCTTCGCCATCGTCTTCCACGACAGCTTCGCGAGATGCGGGCCGTGAAAGAGCAGATCGTCAGCGGTGAGCTCGAGACGGCGGGCGACGTCGGCGATTGGGAGCATGGAGCGGCTTCAGAGAGCAGCCCCGCGCAGGCGTCAAGCGATGGAGACAGTGGGGTTCCCACGAATCGAGAAGAACAATCCAGAAAACGCGTCTCTCCGATGACTCTGCATGATGCGCGCAGGCTGGGTTGCCGTGATCTCGATCAGCGCCGGGTGCATGGGCGTGGCCGAGAGCTCGATCGACGACAGGGCGGGGCTGCTCATCGTCGACGCAGGGGTCGAAGGTGCAGCAGGCGGAAGCGCGGGCGGGGCAGCGAGCACGGCGGGTGGCTTCGTGGCGGCTGGCGGTTTCGTGGCGGGTGGGAGCGCGATCATCGACGCGGGCCAGATGCCTCGAGACGCGGGACCGATCGACGCGGGCGTGACGGACCCGTGCGCGAACGTGCGCTGTGGCGCGAACGCGATCTGCACTCCGAACCCGGCGCGGTGCGTCTGCAACCCCGGCTTCGTGAGTGACGGTGGCTCGTGTCTGCCCGGCGACCCCGGCGTTCCCGCGCTGCGTTCTCAGGCTCAGGTGTGTGCGGCCTACGCCGAGGGGTACCGCAGCCGGGTGACGGGCATGGACTTCGTGCCTGGCGCGGGAATGTGCGACGTCGGCACGCTGACGAGGCCGGCCATCGACGACGCGCTGGCGCGCCTCAACTTCCATCGCTGGCTCGCAGGCCTCGGGCCGGCGCACGACGACGCCAACCAGAACACCGCCGCGCAGGCGTGCAGCGTGATCTCTGCGTGGAACCCGGCAGGCCCGTCAGCGCACTTTCCGCCCACGACCGCGACCTGCTACTCGCCAACAGGCGCTGGTGGTGCAGGCTCGAGCAACATCGCGTGGGGCAGCGCCAACGCCGCCGACGCGATCGACCAGTGGATGATCGATTGGGGCAACGACACCACCTTCGGGCACCGTCGCTGGTTCCTGTACCCGTTTCTCGATGACGTCGGCATCGGCTTCTATCGGGGAGGAAACAACTACGGCTCGGCGTCGTGCTCCGCGGTGTTCGGTGGCGGAAACCCCGGCCCGAACCCGCCGTGGTTCTCGTTTCCACCTGCGGGCTTCTCTCCCGAGTCGGTCGCCCGCTGGACGTGGTCGGTGCACGGAGACATTCCCCAGTCGATGCCGACGGCGACGGTGACGCGGCTGTCTGACAACACGACGCTGCCCGTGCGAGTCGATGTCATGCAGGGCGGGTACGGCCGGCTCGCGGCAGTTACCCTCGTTCGCATGGGGTGGGATCCCGTGGCGGGGCAGACCTACCATGTCGTACTCGAGGGCTCGTCGGGCCCGCGCCGGGAGTGGGACGTCAAGCCCATCTCGTGCCCCTGACGCGGCGCTGCTCGCGATAACGTGATGGCTCCTTTCTCCGGGAGCGCTCCGTGAATCGTCTGCTCGTCGCCTCTGCCGCACTCGCGTTCATGTTGGGCTGTCAGTGCGATCCACCGCTGCCCGGTGCTGGTGATGGTGGCGCAGGGGGCTCGGCGGTCGGCGGGGGCGGCTCGACGGGCACGGGCGGAGGTTCGCCCACGGCGGGCGGGACCGGCACAGGCGGAGGCGCGACGGGTGGTGGCAACACGCTGAGCGATGGTGGCGTGTGCACGCCCGCGGGCCAGCCGTGCGGGGCGGGCTCCAGCTGCTGTTCGAACGGAACCTGCGTCGCGGGCTTGTGTCGGGCGCCGATGTTCTGCTCGCAGAACGGCGTCGCGTGCAACGCCTCGACTGACTGTTGCTCTGCTCGATGCTCCGGTGGCGTCTGTTCCGCGCAGCAGTGCGTCGCGACGGGTCAGGCCTGCACCAGCGCTGGCGAGTGCTGCAGCGGGCTGTGCAACGGAACGTGCCAGACGGTTCCTGGTGGCACCTGCAAGGTCGTCGGTGACGCCTGCACCGGCAACGCTGAGTGCTGCTCGACGCTGTGCCAGGGCGGAGTCTGCCGTCGCGCCTTCTCCTGTCAGGCAAACGGTGACGTGTGCCGCTCCAACGCCGAGTGCTGCGGGCAGCGGTGCGCCGTGAACGGTGACGGCGGCGTGGGCCGGTGTCTCTTCATCACGGGCGGTGGCGCTGGCAGCTGCGTGCAGGAGGGCAACCCGTGCAACGACGGCTCGACGTGCTGCTCGCGCATCTGCTTCGACCCCGGCACCGGCGCGAAGGTGTGTCTGGCTGCGGGCGGCTGCCGCCTCACGGGCACGTGGTGCAACAACGACAACGAGTGCTGCGGCGGCGGCGTGAACCCGAACGGGAGCGTGGTCTGTGACAACGGCCGCTGCGACAACGGCCGCTCGTGCAACGGCGTGGGCAACATCTGCGGCCGCGCGAACCTGCCCGATGGCGGCTCGGTGATGATCAATGCCTCGATGAACTGCTGCGGTGGCGACGACGCGTGCAAGCTCGATCGTTCGGGCATTCCGCGCTGCTTTGGTGGGCCTCCTGGCAACACGTGCCCCTCGGGCTACACGGGCCAGGCGCCGTGCTGCATCGGCACCGGCGACGTCTGCCAGTTCCGCGATCAGTGCTGCAACGGCCAGCTCTGTCTGCCCGGCGATGGCGGCGTGCTGCGCTGCCAGGGCCTCTCGTGCACACAGGCCGGCGGCGCGTGCGCGACCGACGCCAACTGCTGCGCTGGAAACTCGTGCCTCCTCAATGTCTGCCGTCCGCCCGTCACGATGATGGACGCGGGAGTGCCCGCCGACGGCGGCATGGGCGGCCTCGACGCAGGCTCGCTGTGCCGCGCCAACGGAGCCACCTGTCAGTTCTCGATCGACTGCTGCTCCCAGGTCTGCACCAACGCAACGTGTGGGCCCGCCCTCATCTGCCAGCCGGTGGGCGGTGCGTGCCGGGCGAGTGCCGACTGCTGCTCGGGAACGACGTGCGCCATTCCCGCTGGGCAGCAGACGGGAACGTGCAGCGCTTCGACCTGCGTGGCCCAGGGGCAGACATGCACGGCGGGCGGGCAGTCGTGTTGCGCGGGGCTGGGTTGCTACGACTCGAACTTCTTCCCCTGCTCGGGCTCGGGAAGCTGTTCGTGCCGCTTCGGCATTCAGTGACTTCGAGAGGTCGACGGCGATAGAGGGCGGCTCACGATGGCCGAGTCGCTCACGCCGCTGATTCAGACGCTGCACGACAGCGTCATGGTGCTCGCTCCCGGTGGGTGGACCGCCGTCGAGCTGAAGTTCGTGCGCAGTGGCGCCGGGCTCAAGCTGACCGAGCTCGAGACGCGCGGAGAAGGCTCGACCGCGCCGAAGCCGAAGCCCGAGCTGAACATCGACCCGCGGGCCGAAGCGCAGCGCCTGTCAGAGGGCGTCGCCGAGCTCGCCGAGCACCTCAAGGGCCGCTGGGAGCCGGGCAGCGTTCTCGTGCAGCGCACTGCCGACTTCGCCGACTGGCGCCTGCTGCAGGCCGATCGTCAGCAGGCCTGGTTCACCCGCCTGCAGAAGGAGCACCTCGACTCGTTGCTGATGACCGACGCGCTCTTTGCGTTGCTCCACGGCTCGCAGCGGGCGTTCCACGATCTGCAGCTGGGCCTCGAGGCGAAGCTGCGGCGCACGGTGGGGTTCTCGTTCGATCCTTCGGCGGGCGTGCTGTCACTCCAGCAGGCCGACGGGCCCACGCTGAGCGCCCCCGTGCAGGTGATCGCGCAGTACTTCCCCGACGCCTTCACCTGGGCGTGGGGCTGGGCGTACGAGCAGCGGGCGCCTCACACGGTCGAGCGGGTGAAGCGCATCTGCGCGCCCGAGGTGACGCAGCCGGGGCTGTCGGCGCTGTGGCGCTCCGAGTTCCACTGCGATGAGGGGTTCGCGTGGGCCATCGCCGGGTCGATCATCGTGCAGCTGGGCTCCCGTGGGGTGTTCCGCGCCGAGCTCGCCGATGGCGCCGGGGTCGTGTTCTTCGCGTTGATGGCCGAGCCGTCGCCCGGAAGCTGACGTGCAGGCAGAGTTGCCTGCAGGCAGAATTGCCTGCAACAGGGACGAGGCCTGCCGCGACGGCGCGCCTCACTTCGCGGACAGCCACGAGAGCACGTTGGCGAGCTCGGCCTTCTGATCGAGCGTCACCTGCTTGCCCGCGCGCGCCCGCTTCGGGTCGAGGAAGGTGAGCTCGTGCTTCGGCCCCACCTGCGCGACACACCAGCGCCACCCGAAGCGCTGCGCGTCGGCCTCCATGCGCTGCCACGCGGCCTTCGACCACCACAGGGGCAGGGGCGACCGCTTCACCTGCACGCCCAGCAGCGTGCCGCCGCGGGCCGCGAAGAGATCGAACGCGCCCCGTGACGCGCGAGATTGGTACACGAGTTCGAAGCCCATCTCGGCCAGCCGCTCGGCGACCGCGAGCTCGGCCTCGTCACCGATGACCGACATCGGCACCACCGAGCCTCCCGGCCTGCGCCACCGCAGCCACAGGGCGAACGTCGGGTCTGGCAGCTCGTACAGCCCGTCATCGCGGCGAACGGCGAGATCGCCCAGGCGCTCGAGGTAGCGCGCCACCGAGCCGGTCGACGCGTCGATGTGGTTCGCGATGTCGGTCGGCCGCTTCGGCCCATCGGCGAGCGCGTCGAGCGTGGCCGCGAGCGTCGAGGCCTGGCCCACCACGCGCTGGAACTCGCGCTCGAAGAAGAGCGAGAGCCGGCCGGTTCTGCTGAACAGCACGTCGGCCAGCACCGCGCGCACCGTCGCCTCGTCGAAGGGCGGCTGCGCCTGCATCAGCTCTTCACCGACGACCTGCAGATAGAACGGCTGGCCCCCGAGCAGCTCCGCGAGGCGGCGGGCGAGGGCAACACCAAACCCACGCGCGGGCTTCGCGTTTCGCAACAGCAGCGCGACCGCGTCGTCGAGGCCCATGGGCCCCAACTCCATGAGGCTGAAGTGCTGGAAGAAGGGCGAGTCGCGCGCCTCGACGAGTCGGCGCAGCAGGGTGCGCTCGGAGCCAGAGACGAAGTACGTGGTGCGCTTGTGGCGCTGCCAGATGGCGCGGGCGAGGGGCAGCACGCCCGTCGAGCGGCTCGAGTCGAGGCGGCCGATCTCCTGAAACTCGTCCCACGCGACGACGCAGTGCACCTTCATGGCCGTCGCGAGCCGATCGGCGAGGCCGAGGGCGAACTCGGCCAGCTTCTCGTCGGCCTTGCGCTCGGCGACGTCGAGAATCTCGGCGCGCAGGCCCCGATCGAGCGCCTGCCACGCCTTCGAGTCGGTCCACACGGCGCGGTAGGTGGCGGGCGCCCGGCTCAGCGCCAGCAGCGACACGCCCAGCTCATCGGCGAAGAAGGCATCGAGCGTGCGCAGGGCGAGCCGGCGAAAGACCTCGAAGCTCAGCGGGTGCTCTTCGAACGAGTCGAGCACCACGAAGCGCAGGCGCGGCGAGGCGACCCGTCGCTGCAGCTCGAGCATCAGGCTCGTCTTGCCCACCTTGCGGCTGCCGAGAATGGCGACCCACTGCGGCGCGCCCTTCATCAGCCGCTTCACCGCGCCCTCGAGCTGCGTCAGCTGTTGCTGGCGATCGAAGAAGGCGTCGGCGGTGGCGGGCGTGCTCGAGAAGAACATGAGGTGCAGGCAAGGTTGCCTGCAGGCAGGTTTGCCTGCAAGCGCACCTCACGGGCTGGGCGCCCTTTGAGGTTGCGTCGGCCCACCGTGCGGTGTACCCGGCGCGCGCAACCCTCACGTTTTTCCGGAGTCCTTCATGGCCATCGAACGCACCCTGTCCATCCTCAAGCCTGACGCCCTCGAGAAGGGCGTGATCGGCAAGATCATCACCCGCTTCGAAGACGCGGGCCTGACCCCCATCGCGATTCGCCTGCAGCAGCTCGCCCGTCACGAGGCCGAGGGCTTCTACGCGGTTCACAAGGAGCGCCCCTTCTTCAAGGACCTCGTCGGCTTCATGACCTCGGGCCCGGTCGTCATCATGTGCCTCGAGGGCGAGAACGCGGTGCTGAAGAACCGCGACCTCATGGGCGCCACCGACCCGAAGAAGGCGAACCCGGGCACGATCCGCGCTGACTTCGCGAAGTCGATCGACGCGAATACGGTGCACGGCTCGGACAGCCTCGAGAACGCGAAGAACGAGGTCGCCTACTTCTTCCGCTCGACCGAGCTCGCGCCGTACGCGCACAAGAAGTAATCGGCGCCGCGCGAACGCCGTGAAGAAGGGCTCGGGAGACGGCTCCCGGGCCCTTTTTTCATGCGCCGATCACTCGGGCTCGGTGAAGCGGAACGTCACCTTCTCGTTGCCGAACTGCACCACGTCGCCGTCGTTCACCACGTGGCGCATCACGCGCTCGCCGTTGAAGAAGGTGCCGTTCGACGAGTTGAGATCGGTGACGAGCACGGTGTCGGCGTCGACCAGAATCGCAGCGTGCTCTCTGGAGACGCGCGGTGAGGCGATCGCGATCTCGCAGCGCGGGTCGCGGCCGACGGTGAAGCGCAGGCCGACGAGCTCGATGGTCTCGTGGTTCTCGCGCAGCACCCAGATCTTGCGGCCCGAGGGGCGAACGATGGCGGTGCGCTCGGCAGGCTCGGAGGGGCCGTCTTCGCCACCAGGGTCGGCGGCGGGCTGCTGCATGGTGTTGGCTGACGGAGCGGTCGCCACGGGCTCTGGCACGTCACGCTCTTCTTCTTGTTCGGGGGCCTGGGGCGCTTCGGCCTCCGGTCGCTCCTCGGCTTCGTCGTCGCCAGCCTCGGCCTGCTCCTGATCATCAGCCTCTTCGTCTTCGCCCTCCTCGCCGTCGCCTTCCTCCTCGTCTTCGGCCTCGTCGTCTTCGCCCGCTGCTTCGGCGAACGGAGATGCGACCTCGGCGTTCGCAGCCCACTCGACCGCCGCCAGCACCGCTGTCACCTCGGGAATCGCCAGCTCGCTCGCGTTCGCGCCGTCGATCTCGGCGGGCGTCGTGTCACACCAGGCGATCGTCGAGACGCGGCGAGCGTCTTCCTGATCGGCGGCCTCGACGCCCTCTTCCAGCGACGTCTCTTCGCTCTTGATGGCGAAGAGGCGCAGCCGCAGTCCGAGCGCGCGGTGAACGATCGACGGAGCGCGGGGCTTGCTCGTCGCGGTGGGCACTCCGACGGCGTCGAGGCCGGCGAGCCAGCACAGCCACGTCAGGCGCGACCACTCGTTGCGCATGAAGCGCATCAGCTGGGGAATGCTCTTGAGCTGCCAGTCCTCGAGCCCGACCTGTTCTTCGTCGCTGAGCGTCACCTTGCCGCGGGTGAGCAGCGAGTCGACCGACGGCGGGAGCCACTCGGTCTCGGCCGGCACCAGGGCGAGCAGGTGATCACGCACCGTCTTCACGCGCAGGGCGGCCTTGAGAATCGCGTTGCGGAAGTCGGCCAGCTTGCGCGCGGGCGGCGTGGCCTCGACGTCGAGCTCGAGGCTGGTGACGCCGTCTTCACCCGCCCAGAACCCGAACTTCGGGAACAGCCCGTGAAGGTACGTGGTGAGGAAGTCGGCCTGCTCTTCGGAGCGCTCGCGCAGCTCGTCAGCGCAGACGCGCGCGGCGTCGGGGTTGCCGAGGCTCATCTCGATGAGCGCCTGGGTGTACGCGTAGTAGGGCTTGTCGTCGGGGTTGAGCGCCTTGGCGGCGCGAATGAGATCGCCGGCGGCCCGTGAACTCGCGTACTGGTCCTGATCGATCGCCAGCTCGCGGCAGATCGACGCGGGGAAGGCGCCCTGCAGCAGCTCTTCGACGAGGTACGACGCCTTGCGGGGCGGGGGCGCTCCGAAGCGGTTCATGTTCGAGAGCACGAACCCGGCCTTCTGGGCACGCTCGAGGGCGGCGCGCTCGGAGCGGACGATGGTGTGCTCGGTGAACCACGCGTTCAGCGTCTGCAGCGGCTCGCCGGCGCCGATGGCGCGGATCAGGGCGAGCGTCGCTTCGCCGATGTGGCCCTCTTTCGCGAGCTGCTGTGAGAGCTGCTTCCACGCTTTGGTCTCACGCACCTCGTGCACCAGGACGGCCTCGACGCGCTCGTCTTCGACCGGCCCACCGAGCTCGAGCGTGCGCAGCAGCGTGCCCTTCTTGTCGAAGGCCTGGACCGCACCCTGAAAGTCGTGGCCCTTCACGGTGCCCTTCACGAGCGCGACCGCTTTGTCAGCGAGGATGAAGGGCGGCACCTTCCACTCGATGGCGCCGTTCTCGGGCAGGTCGTCGAGGCCGTCTTCGAGGTTCTCGTCTTCGGGCGGTTCGACCGGTTCTTCTTCTTCGTTGGCACCAGTCTGCGCGGCGGGAGCGGCCGGCTGCTGCATCGTCGGGTTCGAGCCCGCCTGGGCGACGGTCTGGGGATCGGTGGTGGGCGCGGGGCTGCTGAGCTCTGGCGCGGGCGCCTCGGTCATGACCGGAGGCGGGGAGGGCGGCGTGCTCGCGGGCTGCGGCGGCGACGACACGGCGGCGATCGAGCCGGTCGCCATGCGGCCTCCAGGGGGTGGCAGCTCTTCTGCGGGGGCCGGCGCGGGAGGCTGTTCCTGGGCGCGGCGAACGGCGTTGGGAGGCGAGGCGAGCGGCTGGGCCACGGCAGGCGCGGCGGTCGCGGAGGGGCCGGGGGCCGCTGCCTGCGCGTGCGGCGCAACCGAGCCCGGCGTCACGTAGCCGTTGAAGCGCGCGAAGGTGAAGAGCGCCTGGT
>JBEOKA010000427.1:0-4652 GCA_040275325.1 Myxococcaceae bacterium
CATCACCGGCTGGGCCCAGGTGCTCGGCCGCAACTCGTTGTCGTGGGAAGAGAAGTTCGACCTCGACGTCTGGTACGTCGAAAACCAGAGCCTGTGGCTCGACACGAAGATTCTGGCGATGACGGTGCTGCGCGTCGTTCGGCCCGCAGGCATCTCGGCCGGTCAGCACGCGACGATGCCGGAGTTCATGGGCACGCCCACGCATTGACGCTCACGACGTTCGGCTGCGCAGGGGAATGACGTCGGCCTGCTCCTGACGCGGGCGCTGAAACTCGGGGATGAGCACGCGCAGGCGCTCGACCACGTCACGCAGCGTCGCGCCCGTCGCGTTGCGCACCATGTCGCTCACGATGCCCGAGACCTCGTCGTAGGGGCGCGAGGGCAGCTTGCCGATGAAGATCTTGGGGTGCCGCGTCTTCTCGGCCTGCTCCTCTTCGGTCGACAGCTCTTCGAACAACTTCTCACCAGGGCGCAGGCCGGTGAACACCACCTCGACGTCTTTGCCGGGCACCAGACCCGACAACGAAATGAGGTCGTTGGCGAGGTCGACGATGCGAACGGGCTCTCCCATGTCGAGCACGAAAATCTCGCCACCATTGCCCATGGTGGCGGCCTGAAGCACCAGCTGGCTCGCCTCGGGAATCGTCATGAAATACCGCCGCATGTCGGGGTGCGTGATGGTCACGGGCCCGCCGCTGGCGATCTGCTCCTTGAAGATGGGAATCACGGAGCCCGCCGAGCCGAGTACGTTGCCGAAGCGCACGGCGACGAACCGGGTGCGCGACTTCTGCGACAACCCCTGAATGTAGAGTTCAGCAGCGCGCTTGGTGGCGCCCATGACCGAGGTCGGGTTCACGGCCTTGTCGGTCGAGATCATCACGAAGCGCTCGACCTGGTACTCGCTCGACAGATCGGCCAGCAGGCGCGTACCCCCGACGTTGTTCTTCACGGCCTCGCCGGGGTTCTCCTCCATCATTGGCACGTGTTTGTGCGCGGCGGCGTGGAGCACGACGGACGGCCGGTGCTCCATCAGCACGCGGCGCATGCGGGCCTCGTCGCAGATGTCGGCCATGCACGGAGAGACGGGTACGGTGGGCGACTTCGCGACCAGCTCCCGGTGAATCTCGAACAGGGCGTTCTCGGCGCGCTCGACGAGCACGATGCGAGCGGGCTTGAAGCGCGCGACCTGACGGCACAGCTCCGAGCCGATGCTGCCACCAGCGCCCGTCACCAGCACGACACGCCCTTCGACGAGCCGCGAGATGGACTCCATGTCGAGCTTCACCGGCTCACGTCGCAGCAGGTCTTCGATGTTCACGCTGCGCAGCTGGTTGATGGTGACGCGGCCTTCGATGAGCTGGTCGATGCCGGGCATCGTGCGCACCGAGATGCCCGACGTCTTGCACGCCTCGAGAATGCTGCGCATGTCGCGACCCGTGGCCGAAGGAATCGCGACCACGACCTCTTCGACCGAGTGGCGCTTCGCCAGCCCGGGCACGTCGGCGATGGTGCCGAGCACCGGAACGCCGTGAATGCGTGCGCCCCGCTTGGCGGCGTTGTCGTCGGCGAAGCCCACGGGCTCGAAGCGGCCGCCGTGCGTCTTGAGCATCTCGCGGGCGAGCATCTCACCGGCGTCACCGGCTCCGACGATGAGCACCCGGCGCGCCTTGCCTTCACGCTTCTGCGCGACCGTCGACGCCAGCTGCCACAACGAGCGCACGCCGAAGCGCAAGCCGCCCACCAGCATCATCGTGAGCAGGAACTCGATGACGAGGATTGAGCGCGGGTAGCTGCGGAAGCCGCCGAGCACGATGAAGCCGGCGAACACCAGCGTCGACAGCGCGGCAGACTTCGCGAGCGCGATGAGGTCGTTCGCGCCCGTGTACCGCCACATGCCCGAGAACATGCCGAAGACGGCGAACACGGCGAGGTGAATGCCGAGGCTGACCGCCAGCCACACCGTCGCGAGCGGCAGGTAGTCGGCGGGAATCGAGAACTCGAAGCGCAGGGCGAACGCGCCGGCCTGGGCGACGATGAAGAGCGCCAGGTGCACCACCACCGACACCAGCCGGCGGTATCTCAGCAGCAGAGAGCTCGACTCGGTCATCTCGGTCGTGTTCGTGCCCAAGGCCATTCCCAACGTTCACGTGCCCCAAAGCACTCGCAGGGCCCCGGGGTCAACGGGCCACAGACAATTCGCGGGAATACAGCCCCATCATCGCTTCGACGATGGCCTCACGGCGAAACGACCGCATGACGCGGTCTCGACCGGCGCTCCCATGACCCAATCGAAGTGATGGATCAGCCACATAGCGACCAAGCGCCTCGGCCAGTGGGCCCGGCGCGTTCACGGGAACCAGGACTCCGGTCAAGCCATCGGCAACGGCGTCGGTGCAGCCTGGAACGAGCGTGGACACGACGGGACGGGACATCGACGCGGCTTCGAGCGGCACGTTCGGGAAACCCTCACGGTGACTCGGCAGCACCACCACGTCACTCGCGGCATAGAGTACGGGCGTGTCGCGCTGAAACCCGAGGTGCAGCACGCCGTCATTCGAGAGGCGTGCGATGGTGGCAGCGTCGAGCGCGTCGCGTTCTTCGAGGGGCCCGGCGAGCACGAGCTTCGTGCGCGGCCACTTCGCGTGCACGGTCGAGAACGCCTCGAGCAGCTCGGGAATGCCCTTGTCGCGAACCAGGCGGCCAACGAAGAGCAGCACCACGCCATCGGAACCGACGCCCCACGACGCCCGCAACGCAGCCCCCTGCGCCTTCACGCGCTCGGCATCGAAGCGCACCGGGTCGACACCGTTGCCACCCTCGAGCACCACCAGCGCCTTCTCGGCGCGCACGAGGCGATCCTCCAGCGCCGTCTTCAACAGCGAGCGGCTCTGACAGACGACGCGGGTCGAGGCCTGACAGCTCAGCCGCTCCGTCATCATCACGACCTGCCGAAGCGGGCCCTTGAGCGTGACGTGGGGCAGCCCGCGCATCTGGTAGAGCCGAACCGGAGCGTCGATGGCCGCCGCGGCGAGCATGCCCAGGAGCCCGCCCTTCGGCGTGTGCGCGTGCACGATGTCGGGCTCGAGGGCGCGCAGCTTGTCGGTGAGGCGCCCGAGGCTCTGCCAGTCGTTGAGCGGAGAGACCCGGCGCGGCATCTCGAGCGAGGCCGTGCGCACCCCGAGGTCGAGGCCGAAGCGGTCGAGGCGCTCGTCCTTCGAGGTGATGACGGTGACGTCCATACCGCGCGCGCGCGCCTCGATGACCTGCTCCCGAATGAACGGCAGCGAGTCGGCGACCGTGAGCACGTGCACCAGCCGTTTGCCACGCAGCGAGTCCGCCATGCGGCACCCTTAGAACAGCTCGACGTCTCCGAGGAGCAGTCCGAACTCGGCCATCGACGGCGCCGGGCTGGCGAGCGCGCGCACGGTGAGGTGCGGCCCGATGGGGGGCAGCGGCACCATGATGGAGTGACCCGGGGCGTGAGCCGTTCCGACTGCGTACGAAGCCCGAGAGGCCCGCAACGCCTCCTTCAGCAGGCGCGCCACCACCACCTCGGTACCCCACGAATGTGCGACGACGAGCTCTTTGGCCCTGCCTCGATTTCGCAGTCGAATGACGAGCCCCGCTCCCGAGTCGCTCAGCGCACGGTAGGCCACGGGGCCGCTGGCGTACCGCCAATGAAAGAAGGCAGCCGAGGTGTCGGTCGAGAGCAGCATCGTGTCGACGCCATGAGGGTGCGCGAGGTCGACGCCGGTGCCTGCGTCGAGTGGCTCCGACCACTTCGAGGCTTTGCCGAGCGCCGAGGGCATCGCGAGCACCCCACGAAAGCCTGTCGGCCGCGCGACGATGGCGACCCGGCCCAGCTCGACCCACCCCTGTTTGAGATAGCCGGGCAGGCTCTCGGCGTTGGGCGTGTTGAAGACGAAGTCGACACCCTCCTTCGTGAGGGCGTCGATGGCGAGGCGGTTGAGCGCAGCGAAGATGCCACGGCGCTGGAACTCGGGGTGGGTGGCCGTGTCGACCGCGCGAACGGCGCGCCGTACGCCAGCAGGCGAACGAAACTGCCACCGCATCATCGCGCGAAAGCCGACGAGGCGGCCGTCGCACTCCGCCACCCACATCGGTGAGGCCCCGAACGGGTTCTCGAGGTGCTTCCACCGGAAGAGCTGCTCGTTGCGGGGGTCGTCTGGCCAGCGCAACGCGACCCGGCACAGGTCGATGATGGCGGGGAGGTCGCCGCTGACCGCCCTGCGATACGACATGTCGCTCGCCGAGACGCTCACGTGCTTTGATACTCAACCATCGAACGGGGTGGCAACGAACAGTTTTGGGACTCGTGAGCAACCATCTGGCCTCGTCAGTGCTCAGAGCCCATGAGGGCGTTCACACGTCGAACAACGCTTCGACGAACTCTTTTGGTTCGAACTTTCGCAGGTCCGCGACCTTCTCACCCACCCCGGCCCACGACACGGGCACCTTCAGCTCGTCACAGATGCCGATGATGACGCCACCCTTTGCGGTGCCATCGAGCTTCGTCAGCGCAATCGACGTCACGCCCACGGCCTCATGAAACTGCTTCGCCTGCGCGATGGCGTTCTGGCCCATCGTCGAATCGAGCACGAGCAACACCTCATGCGGAGCCCCGGGCAGCG
>JBEOKA010000428.1:0-16560 GCA_040275325.1 Myxococcaceae bacterium
ATACTGAACACCCTATCAGGTCAGGCTGACATTGCGCGCTACCCGAGGACAAAGCCTCGTCTTCTCAGACGGTTAGCGGCCAGCAGTCCGTGGGGCGCTGAGGAGCATGTCGGCGGTGTCGCCCGGCAGCAGCTCGCGAAGGCTGTAGGTGAGCAGGCAGGTCGAGGCCTTCGACTTCACGTCGACGATCATGCACGTCGCGACCACCTCGCGAGGAAACGCGTCGTCGGAGTGCTGCGGGTTGAAGTGGCGCTCGACGGGAGACGTGTCGCCCGAGCGGAAGAAGGTGAAGGTGTTGCCGACCTTCACGCCGTCGTCCGCACCGCGGTCGAGGATCACGATGAACGACTCGACCTGCATGAGCGTGAAGCGCCTCGCGCCCTTCACCAACGTGGCGCCCTTGAGCTCGCGATCGTTCACGCGCGGCGCGATGGTGCGAATGATCGACTCACCGGCAGGGCTCACCGAGTCGCCTCGGTGCAGCTCGTCGACGCTGCGGGTGATCGCCATGGTGGCGATGTTCTTCTTGGTGTCGACGGCGGTCACCTTCCCCTCCGCGACCACCTGGGTGACGTAGCCGATGAACTCCTTCGTGTTCGGGTGCTGGATCTCGCCGGCGCTGCGGTACACGACGGTCGAGTCACCGACCTTGAGGCTCTTCTTGCCCGAGATGTCGACGTAGACCGAGTACGGGAACGTCAGCATCTCGTTCTCTGCGAACGAGCCCACGACGCGCGCGGTCTGCTCGAGCTCCTTGGTGGTGACGAACGACTGAATGGCGACGGTGACGGAGTTCTTCGGGCGGTAGCCGATCTGACCGGCCTTCGTCACGCCCTCGCCCTCGTCATACATGGCGCCCTGCTCGACGTCGGGGACCTCGGTGCCCACCTCGACCTGGGTCGGCTGCTCGTCGGCCCCGTAGAAGCGCACCATGTTGCCCGGGTAGATCCAGTGCGGGTTGGCGATGTCGGGGTTGTACGACCAGACCTTCGGCCAGTACCACGGGCTGCCGAGGAACTTGCGCGACAGATCCCACAGGGTGTCGCCGCGCTCGACGGTGTGCGACGCGTTCGGAGCCTCGCCTCCCTTCCCAGAGGGCTCTGCAGGGCCGGGGCTCACCGTCGCCGAGCCTTCCGACGCGCCTCCGGTCGACTCTTCGTCTTCTGCCTGCGCCCACGCGGTGGAGGCGAGCGACAACGTAGCGACTGCGAGGATCAGGTGACGCATGGGTTCATTCCTTCTGTGACGCGGAGGCGAGTCTGGACTGGGCGAGCGTGGCAGCCTGCGTGCCCGGGTAATTGGTGACGATCTTCTCCCAGGTGGCGCGGGCCTCTGCCTGGCGATTCAGCCGCGCGCGGCACTCGGCGAGCTTCACGAGCGCCTCGAGCGTGGCGTCTCCGGCCGGGTACTGGCGAATGGCCTGCTCGAGCACGTTCTCGGCCTCTTTGAACTCGCGGCCGGCCATGAGGCCCACCGCCGAATAGAAGAGCGCGTTGTCTGCGTGCGGGTGCTTGGGCCAGTCACGTGCGAACTGCTGGAGCGCCGCGATGCCGCCTTCGGGGTTTCCGGTCTTCAGCAGCTCGACACCCGATTGGTACTGCTGCTCGATGGCGGCGAGCTCCATCGGATCCGTCGGGTCGGCGTCAGCAGTCGCGACGTTCTCGTTGGTCAGCACGGTGGGCGGCGGCTCGACGACCTCGACCTCGGTCGAGATCTTCGGAGCGGCCTCTTTCTTCGGCTTCAGCTTCACCACCGTGAGCGACGGCAGCTCGGGTGCGGGCTGGGCGACCGACGCTGCGGTGCTGCCCGATGAGGCCACCGTCACCGCGGGCTGCGTGGCCCTCGGAGCGATCGCCTTCGCGGTCTTCTGCTCCTGCTCGATGCGATCGAGCCGCGCCTCGAGCCGGGCGTTGTCAGCGCGAAGGGCACGCACCGACGCGAGCAGCTCGTGGTGCTCGGCGCGTGAGACCTGATCAGTCGCGCACGCGCAGAGCACGGCGGACACGCTGGCGAGGAGGAGTCGAATGACGATCAAAGTGTATGGACCGTGCTCTCGGAGGGTCAAGAAATCGCCCTCGGCGGCACTGCTACATCGCTGTGCCACGCACACACTGGATCAGTGAGAGCTGACGACCGGTCACGCCCTGATCACGGCGATGCGAGAAGAAGCGCTGATCACACCGCGTGCAGTGCGGCAGCACGTCCACGTGGCTCGATGGCACGCCTGCCCGTTCGAGTGAGCGGGCGACGGCCCAGCCCAGGTCGAGGTGCACGCGCGTCTTGCCGGGCTGCGGTCGAACGACGCCCTCTCCAAACGCGGCCGAGAACTTCGCGGGCAGATCACCATCGACCTCGAAGCAGCAGGCCTGAATCGCAGGGCCCAGCGCGACGCGAAGCTCGGCTCGGCTGCTGCCTCGCGCCTCCAACCGCTCGATGGCGCGCACCACGATCTCTCCGATGACGCCGCGCCACCCCGCGTGAACGGCCGCCACCATGCCCGAGCGAGGGTCCTCGATCAGAATCGGCAGACAATCGGCCGTGCGAACGCCGACGAGCAGCCCGGGAGTCGCGGTGAAGACGGCGTCGGCGTCTCCGAGCGCGCCCTGCCCTGTCGCCTCGAGCACCGTCACGCCGTGCACCTGATGCGGGGTGCAGAGCACGCTCGACTCCAGCCCGAAAGACCTGGCGAGCCGGCTCAGGTTCTCAGCGACGTCGTGCGGATCATCACCGACCGCCAACGACGTGTTCAGCGACGAGAACGCGCCCTTCGAGACGCCTCCGTCACGGGTTGGAAACGCGTGCGGCGCACTGATCAGCTTCGAACGGATCAACTCCACGGGGTCTCAACGCTATCCCACATCCCTCATGCTCTCACCTTGACGACCGAACCCAGAAGCGAGACGAGCAGGCCCGTGGGGAACCTCGCGTGAGATCGATCGGGCGAAAGCTGTTCGTCGCGATCGCGTTGCCGACGGCGCTGGTGGCGCTGCTCGGCGTCACGTTCGTCTGGCGACAGACTGATCTCGCGGTGCGTGACGAGAGCCGGCGTCAGGCCATGGGGCTCGCAGAGTTCATCGCCACCAGCTTCGGCACGGTCGAGCGCACGCCACCCGGCACCACCGCGCGCGTCGCCCACCGCAGCGTCACCGCTATCGTGCGCAGTGATTGGTCGGGGCTCAAAGTGGCCAGCGACATTCGCATCGTCGATCAGGCGGGCCTGGTGCGCTGGTCGCGGCGCATCGAAGAAGAGGACAAGTCGTTCGGCGACGCGGCGC
Source organism: Myxococcaceae bacterium (assembly GCA_040275325.1). Classification (GTDB taxonomy): domain Bacteria; phylum Myxococcota; class Myxococcia; order Myxococcales; family Myxococcaceae; genus Xiheimicrobium. The sequence continues at coordinate 3,276 of JBEOKA010000428.1, forward strand.
GCGTGAAGGACATCACCCAGGGCCAGGCGACGTTCACGACGCCGCCGACGTTCTGGCCGTGGGGCAAAGGTGGCGGTGGCGAGGTGCTCTACCCGCTCGGCGGCGTGTCATGCGGAGGCTGTCACACGGGCGACTCCACGCTGCGCACCGGCGTGCTCCAGCTCACCGTCGAGGAGCCTTCGCTGCGTCAGCAGGTCTCAGAGGTCTTCGCGTCGGCGCTGTGGAGCGTGCTCGTCTTCACCATCGCCCTCGTCGCGGCGGTCGCGCTGTCGCTGCGGCTGGTGCTCACACAGAAGCTGAAGCGGCTCGCGCGCGTGATGCAGCGGGCCGAGAGCGGCGATCTCGTCGTGCGCGCCCCCGAGCTGGGGAATGACGAGCTCGGCTCGCTCGCGAACTCCTTCAATCGAATGCTCGCGAAGATCACCGAGCTCAAGGTGACCGAGATCGACACGCAGCGAGATCTCGACCGGACGCGCGCCGAGCTGCAGCTGAAGACCGAGCTGGGCGCCGCCAACACCCGCCTCGCCACACGCGTCGACGAGCTCGAGGTGCTCTTCGAGATCGCGCGCACCATCGCCTCGACCCTCGATCTCAACGAGGTGCTCCAGCGCATCGCCTCGATGCTGCCGCCGCGCCTCAAGGTCGATCGGTTCTCCGTCATGCTGCTGAACCAGGAAGCCAAGCTCGAGGTGCTCAAGGCCTTTCCTCCGAACGAGGGCTCCGAGGGGCTGCTGTTCGAGATCGGTGAGGGCATCGCCGGGCACGCAGCGATGAGCCGCAAGTCGGTCTACGTGCCAGATCTCGAGGTCGAGAAGCGGTTCAAGCTGATCAACCCCGCCGCGATGCGTGGACGTGGCTGTCTCCTCTCCATCCCCATGCTGCACGGCGCCGAGCTGCTCGGCGTGCTGAACTTCGAGCGCAAGGAGAAGGCGAACTTCGATCGCGAAGAGATCGAGTACTTCACCGCGGTCGCCGATCAGGCCGCGATCGCCGTTCAGAACGCGCGGCTGCACGAGCAGACGGTCGCGCTGTCGATCACCGACCCGCTCACCGGCGTGCCCAACCGCCGTCACCTCTTCCAGCAGCTCGAGGCCGAGGTGAACCGCGCTACCCGCTACGGCACGCCGGTCTCACTGGTGATGATCGACATCGATCACTTCAAGCACCTGAACGACGCGGCCGGGCATCGCGCTGGCGACGTGGCGCTCAAGCAGGTGTGTGGTGCGCTCAAACACAGCGTGCGCAAGGTCGACACGCTCGCGCGCTACGGCGGTGAAGAGTTCGTCGTGCTCCTGCCGCAGGTGGGTCGAACCGAGGCGCTCGAGGTGGCCGAGAAGCTGCGGCGCGCGGTGGAAGAGACCGAGTTCGAGCATGGCAAGGTGCAGCCTGGTGGGCGCGTGACGATCTCGGTCGGCGTCGCGACGCTCCCCGACGATGCCTCGGAGCAGGCGAAGCTGGTCGACGCTGCAGACTCGGCGCTCTACGCGTCGAAGCGTGGCGGGCGGAACAAGGTGACGGGCTACGCGCCGGGCATGGAGCAGCACCCCGGTCGCGAGCGCGGCCCCTTCTCTCAGAAGCGGCGCACGGGCGAGACGCCCATCGTCAAGGCGTGAGGGGCTTGCGGTCGAGCCCGACGAGGTAGATCTCCATCGAGGCGCTGCGCGTGGCCTCGGGGCGAACGACCTTCACCTCGCGGTACGCCTTGCGAACCTCGTTTCGGAACGACTCGAAGTCGCGCCCCATGAACAGCTTCGCGACGAAGTGACCGCCGGTGCGCCCGCGCAGAATCGACACCTCGAGCGCCTTGCCGGCCAGCGCGATCGAGCGCGCCTCGTCGGTGTCCTTGATCCCCGTCGTCTTCGGCGCGAGATCGGACACCACCACGTCGAAGATGCCGTCGTGCAGTGAGAGCAACAGGGCATCGAACTCGGCCGAGAGCACGTCGGCGACGGCGGTCTTCACGTTGGGCCGGTTGAGGGGCCGAATCGGCACGAGATCGACGCCGACGACCTTCCCTTTGGGCCCCACTTCATCGAGCAGGATCTGCAGGAACCCGCCGGGCGCGGCGCCCATGTCGAGCACCACCTGCCCGCGCTCGAAGATGCGAAACCGCTTGGCGATCTCGTCGATCTTGAACGCCGACCGCGCGCGCAGGCCCGACGTCTTCGCCTGTTTGAAGAAGCGATCTTTGGGCTGATACGGCCGGTTCGCCATCGTCAGTGCTGCGCGGTGGGCGCGCCGCTCTCGGCCGAGAGATCGTCCCCGTTGGCGACGCTCTTCACCTTCTCGAAGAGCTTCATGTACCGGGTCTCGGCGTAGTCCTTCACCTTCTCGGCGTTGATGCGGCGGGCGCCCTGGTTCGAAATGAGCGCCTGGAACACGCGCGACTTCGGAGCGGCCTTGTCGTTCGCGTACACGGTGACGGTGGCGGCGATGGGGCACACGTTTGCGACGGTGACAGCGGCGGTGCAGGCCTGCACGGCGAGGTCCTTCGCCTCTTCGTTGAACCACTGCACGTAGATGACAGCGTGCGGAGCGTCGGTGTCGACCTCGAGGCGGCCGAGCTTGTCCTTCAGATCGGTTCCAGCAAGCGCCTCTTTCACGTTGGCTTCGCACTTGGCCTTCACGTCGCCCGCGGCTTCGGCGCGCTCCATGGCCTTCTGCAGATCCTTCAGCTTGAAGCCGGCGTCCTTCGCGATGGCGGGCAGGCGCGCCTCGGGCTTCATCGCCTGCACGCGCGGGTCAGCGAGCGCGAGGGTGGCCTGGCGGAACATCTTGAACTCCTCCTCGGTGAGCTCGACCTTCTCCATCGAGAAGGCGGTCGTGGGCAGGAGCGAAACGGCGACGAGAGCAGAGAGGAACCAACGCATCGGCAAGAGACCTCCAACGGGGGGCTGCGGTATAACCGGAACATGGCTGGCTGTGGGAAGTGCGGAGCGAAGCTGGACATCGGAATCGCCGCCGTCGGCCGAAGGGACACGTGCCCTTCGTGCGGAGCCGACCTTCACGCGTGTGTGCATTGCCGGCACTACGACGAGAACGTCGCCAAGGAATGCAAAGAGCCCTTCGCGGAGGTGCCTGGCGACAAGGAATCCGGCAACTTCTGCGACCTGTACCAGATCGGTGATGGCGTCGACCGCGGCGGGAACGCGTCGAAATCAGCGGCGCTGTCGGCGGCCGAAGCGCTGTTCAAGAAGTAGCAGCATCGCGAGCAGGGGCGCTCCGTCGGTGCTGGTGCAGCCGGTCTTCGCGGGTGGCTCTCCACATTGCACTGGCGCACAGCCGTCGCCCTCAGTGCAGATCCGCTCGGCGCATTGACCTGACGCAGGGGCATCGAGCGTCACCTCGATCGACCCGTCAGCCAGCTCGCGAACGTCGTTGAGCGCGAAGCCCGACGGCTGGCCCGAGTAGAAATTGGAGCCGTTGCTCGGGTTCGTCTTCGAGCGCACCGAGTTCGACGCGTCGTTGAGCAGCATCGAACCTGGGCGGAAGAGATCGTCTTCGGCCTTGAAGCGGCGATTGGCCTCGAGATCGAACGCGCTGTCGGCCTGCACGAGGCGCGTGTACGGGTGCCACGCGTCACAGTTCACGCAGTCGAGAATGCGGTTCACGAAGTCGCCCTCCTTCGCACCGAGCTTGGGGAAGCTGCCCTGCGAGGTGACCGAGGCGACCGCGCGATCGACGTGAAAGACGGCCAGGCCACGAACGGGCAGTGACTTGTCGAAGGCGCCGGGGCCGCGGTTCTCGATGAGGAAGTACTCGTCTCCGATGCCCACGCGCGCGACGTCGCCGCTCGTCTCGACGGGCCGCAGGGTGATCCGCTGCCGCCCCTGCACTTGAAGCCAGTTCGCCCACCGCAGCCGAAAGCGCGTCTCGGCGTCGGGCAGCACGATGTTCTGATCGTAGTTCCACGCGCCCATGAACGAGAGCTGCAGGCCCGCGTAGTTGCCGGCCTCGTCGTAGAGATCGGTCAGCCCGAGCAGGTGCCCGAACTCGTGCACCATCACGAAGACGTCGGTGTCTCCGGCGACGGCGACGTGGGGAATGCGAATGCCATCGGCGATGAGCGGGCCGTTGGAGCCGCCAGCCAGGTTGTCGCCGCGGTTGAAGTACCCAATGGGAAACGCGATGCCGCCGAAGGGCACGTTGGTGAGCAGCATCACGCCGTCGGCCCAGCGATCGGGCGTGCCCGCGCGGCCGGTCACGTCGAACTGCGTGAAGTCGAGCTGCTCGTCGGAGCGCTTCACCGCGTCGCGGAGCAGGTCGATGCCGGCCGAGAACGAGTTGATGTCGCCTCGCGCGACGCGGCAGGTGGGGAACTGCGCGGCCGGCAGCGGGCAGGTGTCGTACGCGATGGTCGGGCCGACGGTGACGCGCGGGCGATAACGGCCGAGGCTGGCGGTCTCGTAGAAACGAACGAAGCCGTTCGGGTCGTCGGGAGAGAAGAAGCGCTCGAGCTTCGAGCGATCGATGGGCGGGAAGCCCTTCACCTCCACGGGGATCAGCAGCACGCGCGTGTCGCCGAGTGACGGGACCTTTCGGGGCCCGACGTCATCGCGCTGGGCGAAGTGATCCATGTAGTCGGCGCGAGCGAGCGCCGGGAGGAGCAGGAGCAACGAAGCGAGTCGTGACACGCGGGCGGTGTCGCATGCGGCCACGCAGGCCCGCAAGTCATCGCAATCGAATCAGCCGAACCCCTGCCCCGCCGTCGGCAGTCCTGAACTCCGTCTCCCCGGCCCCAACTTCCCAGGTGCTGTTCATGAAGAGCGTCGGGCGATCGTTCTCGCAGGCGAAGCGGTGTGCAATCTGCGCGACGCGGTCGGTGACGGAAACAACCTCCTCCTCGACGAAGCACGCAGAGTCGGCCTGATCTCTGATCTGCCAGCGAGCCCCAACCACGACAGGTTCAGGCATCAGTATCGCCCCGCGTGCGTTCTCCAATCTACCGTTTTGAGGGTTGACCCGGATGACGGACGCGTGAACCGCCGTGCTCTGCATCCAATCATCGAATCCAGCACCAGAAGGGGAACCACCATCGACGCTCGAGAGCCGGACAGAGGCCGCAACCGGGCCGTCTTCATCCGTGACGATCAGAATCGGGACTTCCCAACCGCTATCGAGACGACCTTCGCTCGAGGTCAGAATGTAGTGCCCTGTGGCTGGCAGGAATTGTCGCGCATGCAGAGTGCATCCGACGCTCAAGGACAGAGCCAGCATCACGCGGACAGCTTGAGAAAAAGACAGCGGTCCTCCCGCTCCGACAGAAGTGTCCGCAGCTTCCGGATCGACGCCAACACTCAGCTCTTCGACACCGACACCTGCTTGTGGGCTCACTTTGCAACCTGAGGCCAAGAAACCTCAGACCGTCAGGATCGACGTATCGGATGGGGTTGTGAGCCGCGTACGCATATGGTGGCACGCTCATCCCGATCTGCGCCATGCGTCGTACGTACGTCGGCGACTGAAGAAGAGGTTCTGGGGAGAGATAGCGACCCTCGGAGCTACTGGCCCCGAACAACGGTCTTCGACCGAATGAAGTCACTTGGCTGGCCTTTCGAAGTCAGTAGGCCCGCGCTGATCTCCATATCGAAGCAAGGCCCGGTGAGTTCCGGGTCACTTTCTGCCGCTAGACGAACGGTCACACGTCTCCCAACGCAGGTACTCGGCGGTACTTCGATGCTGCGTGGCTTCTTCTTGGCCGGCCCGTAGTCGTAGGTTCGGAACGATCGCGTTTCCGTCGAACCACAAGCTGCAACACGCGTGATGCGAAACGTCTCCAGTGAGAGGCTCGAATCGAGGAACAGCGATTCTGATGACGCACACACAATAAACAGGCCCGTCAAGACACGGCCATCAAATGCAGCATCATACACGGCAACGCTTGGCTCGGTTCGACGAGACTCGCCCGTTGGCACTTGGGCGAGCACAGCCGCAACCAACAACGACAAAGTGCTAGAGAACACAGTTGATTACCCCGCTATCAAACGGGACATTTAGCCCTTGCCTCTCCATCCAACCGCACGCGTGCGCCGTTTCGTGGACAAGCACCTTTGCGATACAGTCTTGGTTCGCACGCCCAAACCGGCACCAGTCAATCGGTCCACCATTCGCACTGCATGTTCCTACTGGTGTGCTCGCTACCGGATGGAGTGGGTCAGCGGCGCATACCGCCTGCGACGCTGCGTTGCACCGGACACCGATCGAGTCGATCAGCGAGAGGACACATTGCCGCAACCCCTGTCGTTCCGGCTTGCAGGTGAGCGGGTCCCCATCCTGAATCTGTTGTGCGAATGCCCGCGCCTTGGCCTCGATCGCCGCCTTATCTCGACCAAGTCCAGGAAGGGTTGTGCCGCAGTTTCCCTGAATCGTGTAAAGCCCTGAGGGATCCGTATTGGTGGACGGGTTGTTGTTGCCGTAGGCATAGGGAACCACACTGCGACCACCTTTAAGTTCAGATGCGACCCACGGCGGGTCCTGCAGCATGGGTTCAGGAGAGAGGTACCGCCCGGTCATCGGGTCGTAATAGCGGTTCCAGTTCTCGTGAAACTCTGTCTCAGGGTCGAAGTACTGCCCGGGGAAGCGGAACGGCGGAATGTACGAGACAGTCTCCGCTTCGTATTTCTTGTACTCGTAGCCACGAACGGAGATGCCCTTGCGCTGAGGGTCGACCGTGGAATTGCTGCAATAGAGCAAGTGCATGCCCTCGCCGTTGTTGAGCTGCATCCACGGAGTCCAGTAGTTCGATTTCGGACCGCAGGTGTAATACCCAGTCGGCGAAACCTCAGGCGTCGCCTTGTACGGAGCAATGCAGGCAATCGGGTCGATGTCGACGCGAGGGGCATTGAGCCGCAGCTCCCGCACGAGCGGGCCATCGCCCTGGTACATGCCGTAGACAGCCCACCAGCAGTTGATGGGCGCGGGCGCAAGGTCGGCCCAGTGCTCGGTGCGGTTGACGAGGCCATAGGGGTCGTACTCCATGACGCCTGCGAGCTTTCGAGAGGAACTGACCGTGGCGATGGGCTTGCCGATGACATCGGTGATGATGGCATTGGGCCGACAGCTGCCGGCTTCGTCGCGCCGCTCGCACTTCGAGTACCAGTCATTGATACCCACAATCCGCGCCCAGGTCGGGTCCTTGTCGAACTTCGAGCGAATGGAAAGCACCGGCCTGCCTGCGAGCCAGAGGTACTCATCCATCGTGCGTTTCGCCTGCCCGATGTTCGTGGGCGACGTCTCCATCAGGAGCTGCTTCTCAGGCCTCCAGAAATACCCGTCCAGGTCGCCGTTGGGGTACTGCTTGCGGGTGCGCCGACTCTGCGTGTCGTAGAAATAGTTGAAGAGGCTGACTGTGTTTGCGCTTGGGTCCGAGATGACGGCGTAGCGCATCACAGAGTCGCTGCCTGCCACTGGCCCCGACTGAGAGTCATAGTCGAATAGCAGCATGCTGCCGAAGTCACCCGAGACTTGAGAGACGCGGCCAGCCTCGTCGTAGCTGTAGTACCGATTGCGGCCCGTATGAATGGGGTTGCCGCCGACGTAGCCAAGAATCGGGTCGCTCGCAGTGCCGTTGTTCATCACCATGCTGGCAAGCCTGTCGGGCGTCCCTCCGTCGTCGTAGACGAAGTCGTAGCCGGTGTTCAAATAGAGCTCCATCTTGGTGCGGTTGCCTCGGGTGTCGTAGCGGTAGTTGCGCTTGTAGCCGTAGCCTCCAGACGAGTCGTAGTTCGGTACATCAGCGCCCCCGAGACGGCCGGCCCGGTCGTACTGGAAGTCAGCGGACGACGAGCTGTCCATGTTCTCCCGCAGCGGCACCGTCGCATTGACATAGCAGCGGCTCGTCTCTCCAATCTGCTCGCCACGCCAGCGGTAGAAGACGCGCATCACGTCAACTCCACTTCGGGTGACATAGATGGCCCGCAGCCGCCCTGACGAGTCGCCGCTACCGTCTGCATTCTCCGCAGTCCACGTGCATGACGATGTGGGTATTGCCGCAGTCGGCGAGCTGCCATTGGCTCCGTAGCGGTATGAGACGCTGAGAGTCGAAGGGGTGCCACCGAGCGTCTCATAGGCGAGAACATCGTAACCCTTGAGCACTCCGCCGGGGAACCAGGCCACGTTCTGCACCATCGTCAGTGGCGTCGACGACCAGCTTCCGTTCCACGTCTTCATGCCGATGGCCGAGAGGCGCGCCGCCCCGTCATACATGTAGGCAACCTGTCTTCCTGATGGATACGTCTCAGTCGCGACGTTGCCGTTGGGGGTGAAGGTGCGCTCGACGAACTGATTGGTGTCGAGGCCCATCGACACGCACGAGCCACCGGAGTCGAGGCTTCGCGCAATTCGGGCTTCGCGAGTCACCCGCCCCTGGGCATCGTAGGTGTACCATGTGTGCCAGACCGGGTCGGAGGCGAGTGTCAGTCGTCCATTCTGGTTCGCCGTCGAGGCCAGTGCTGTGCACCCCGCGGCTGGAGTCGGAACTCCAACGTTGTCGTAGTACCAGCGCAGAACGACTGTGCCGTTCTCGCGCTGCTGGGTCGGCCGGTTCAGCTGGTCGTAGTCCCACTCCAGAATCGTCGACGTCGGGTTCCACTGAAGAATGGCCTTCCGCGTGACATTCCCGCGCTCGTCGTACTCCATGTGAATCGGAGCACTCGAGGTGCCCAACTTGGCCTCAATGACGTTGCCAAAGTCGTCCCACACGTAGCTGTGCATGCCTGTCGTCGTGCAGCCGGGCTTCACTCCAATGACATTGCCGTGCGCGTCGTAGTCGAGGCAGACCGTGATGTCGGCAGCCCCGGCGAGCGGCTTGACAGTCATCTGCTTCAGGCGCCCTGTCGCCCAGTACTGAAACTGGGTGCAGAGTTCGCTCGGAGCCCCTGGGGTGCCGCAGAAATCAGGAGCTGCGAAGTACGGGGTCGATTGCGCGGTGACCAACCCATCGGCTGCGTACTGCCGCGTTGTCCGTTCAATACCTCCGTCGGTTGCGAGCGGCTGCGGCCCAGTCTTCTCGAACGTGGTGTAGCCGAGGGCGTTGCGCTCTCGAGTGGTTCGTCGGAAGGGGGTTGTTGTGTTGCCCGCCTGGTACACCGCTTCTTCGCGAATCTCTCCATCGATGCCGTACGTGAAGAGGGTCGCCTCCGTCCAATTGCCACCCGTGCCACCGTCGGCGTACCTGAAGATAGCCGTCGGTGCGTCAGAGGGGTTCTCCCCCGCAGCGCAACCGGCACTCAGCGCGAGGGCGGTCGAAGTGAGCCTCCGGTAGCAGGTGACATCACTGTCACCCTCGGGCCGTGTCACCCTGGTCAGGTGGCCTCGGTCGTAGCTGTAGCCCCAGCTCAGGCCGTTGACTTGCATCGTGATTGGCCGGTCCGCCTCAAAGGTGTAGGTCGTGGCGACGCCGTTTTCGTCAGTGACGGTCTGCGCGTTGCCTCGGACATCGTAGTTCGAATAGGTGGTGGTGAGCGCGATTCCTGAGCCAGTCGGGTACCTCTTCATCTGGTAGAGTCGTTTGTTGTTGGCATCGGCGGTCGAGTAGTAGCTGAACTCTGTCAGCGGGAACGAGCCCGTGCAGGTAGTCGCCGAAGTCCCCGAGACGACGCAGGGCCCCTCAACCCTCGTCGGTCGGCCGAGCGAGTCGGGTTTCAGGTAGAACGTCCCAATGAAGCGCTGAGCATCGCTCCACGTGAGGTTGGGTGGTGTTCCACTCGAGAGTCTGGTCCACCCCTCCTGAATGACTGCCGTCTGCCGACCACTCGTGTCGTACTTGAAGTGTGTTCTGGCTTTGCCGTTTGTCTGAGTTGGAACGACTGAATCTCGCTCCTCGCGGCTCACGAGCTGAACCAGCGGTCCCTGGAGTTGGCCAGCATCGAGGTACGTGTACTGATAGTTGGTGACTTCTACCTCGCCACCACGACCTGTGGTGACGCTCGTCGTCTCAATATGTGGGCCGAGGCCTGCCGAGGCGACTGCGACCGTGTCTGTCCTGTCTCTGATGATGCTCTGGTTGAACGGGCCGTTCGCGGTCGTGCCCAGTACGTAACCCTCGGTCGACAACGTGCCAGCGTCACTGAGTGATGCCAAGCCCGTCGTTCGACGCGCCGGCGCCGCGTCGATGATGACCTGAGTTGCGAACTGGAACTGCGTGTCCGGCACTCCAGCGCCTCGCCCGTCAGTTCGATTCATCACGTCGATTGGTGTCGAGTATGCAGAGCCAGGCTTGCACAGCGCATTCGGCGTTCCCGCAGGGCAATTCACAGGCGAGGGAGCGTTGAGGTAGGCCTCCGGCAGGGACTGCTTCGAGCCGCCGACCCCGATGTATGAGGCGCGGACGAACTGTGTCGAGCCATTGTAGTACTCATGAACGAGGGAAGCAGTCTGGAGGTCGCTGGTGTTGCCCTCATGAATTCTGAAGAGGTAGTCGTTTGCCGCCGGGTACAGATAGGACTGTGTGGAGAAGGTGCTCCCAGGGTTTGGCTTCAGGAAGTGCTTCACTGCCGACAGTCGCCCTGCAATCGTGTCGGATGAGTCGTAGACGTACTGAACTGCGTTTCCGGTCGACGAGTCCTGGCCCAGCCGTAGCAACTGCAAGACGCACTGTTGCTGACCTCCGATCGACGGAAGGCGGTTCACGTAGCTGAAGTAGAGTGTCAGACCCTCGCTGTTGGTGATGGTGCGAATGAAGGGAACACCCGAAGTCGAGTCGCCTCCTGGCTTGCCAGCCGTGCAAGCGGCAGGTGGCGCGTAGCTGACCGTCGCGAGAATGCGCGTCCCCAGGCGGTCGCGAATCTCGGTCAGGAAGTAGCGGGTGTCATTCGCGCCAGCTGAGCCGGCCGTAACGAGGGGGGAGGCGTAGATGAACCGCTTCCCATTGACGGCGTGGTAGGTGAACGTTCCGTTCGAATGCGCTTCGAGCCGAGCTCTCGCCTCCATCGCATCGTAGGTTGTTGAAGCCATGCAACTCGTCTGGCCGCTCTGAATGGTACACGAATCAAATGTGACAACCTCACCACCGGGCAACCGAACCTGCCAGATGCTCGAGAAGGATGGCTTGAACGCGAATGAGAAGAGCGAGTGCCACCAGCGCACACTTCGCGCGCCTGATACGTCGTCCGTACCAAAGGGGAGCGCAACGAAACCGCCGTCTGGATACCCGAGAGAATTGGCAACATTCCATTGCACGGGGTCTGACTCGTACGAGCGATGAAGAGAGAGAGGTTCGGTCGTCGACCTCAATGTGACATCGACGAAGTTCATGACGGTTCGCTGGTCGGCAATCGAGACGGGGTCGCCCGTGGTAGGTGATCCGCCGACCTCGCAGGTGTTGCTCTGTGAGGGGCTCTTGCCGCTCGGCCCACCTGTCGGATTGCGACCCGATCCAGAACTCGGGCGGTTGGGATGGTCGAGCCCACCGGGTCCTCTTGGCCCCTCACCACCACCGCAGCGATAAGAATAGGTGCCTGGGTTGGTGCCTGGCGTTGGGGTCAACCGGCAGCTGTCTGGTACGCACTGAGTACCAGCGGCCATCGTGCCATCAGGATTCAGCTTTGGGACACACGAGCTGCCACTCGAGCAAGGGCGCGACGGGTTGCAATCGAAGCTACCTGGCCCAGCATCAGGTGTTCCGCTCCCCGGATCTCCGCAGAACATTCCACCGTTATCAATGAACACCACGGCACTTTTCGAGGGCACGGCACCTCCCTTCCTGATCCTGTGAAGAAGCAGCCACCCCTGCAGGTCGTGCATTGCCCGCCCTGATTTCCTGAGCAGTCAAAGCGGCACAGACTGCATGAGATACTAGAATTTGTGGGTGGTCCGCAGGCCCAGCGTTCAATGCACTGAGCTGCAGCCACTCCGCTTCGGCAGCAAATCAAGACGATCACTGCCATCGTGGGCATTCTCATCGCTGACCTCCGTCCATACGGCCGACTGGCAGTGGTGGAAGAGTTGGCGGAGGCGGCACCCGGGCTGTGCTCGCCACTCGGCGAGCGATTGCGACCTGCGCGGCCCAGCCCTTGGGTGGCACACAGTAAGAAATGACGTCACCTGGCACCATGGAGCGACAGCCCCAGTTCTCAGGGCAGTCATCATCGACAGTGCACGTCCTCGAACAGATGTAGCCCCGGTTTGCGTGCGGTTCGATGTGCAGACATACGCCCTCGCCGCAACCAAGGCGCCCGGTCGTGGTGCACTCCTCGCCGACCGCTGACTTCTTCGCTCCTGCGGGTTGCTGAGCAACCGTTAGCGGGTCCCACGCCCTCAGCACCGCAGGCTCTGTCTGTCGAGCACCCTCTGAACAGGAGAGGAGGACTCCTCCAACCATCGCCACCACGCCTCGTTTCATACACGCCCCCGCGCAAGTGAACGGCATGGGGTCCGGACGCTCGAGGTGCAGGCTGGTCAAGCGGCAATGTTGTCACGTTCAAATTGCACATGCTCACAGTCAAGACGCGCGAGCCCTGCGTGCGGTCGGCTGCCCGCCTTCCCGGCTTGCCGCCTGGAATATTGCCGTGCCGATGGACAACCTCGGTGATGTTCCGCGAATTCTCAACTGGACGTCTCCGGTGTCACCCGTATCCTCCATGACATGGGCCAATCCCGGCCCGGAACCGAGGTCTCACACGATGGCTGACTCCAAAGGCTTCACCTCGCTGACCGCTGCGCGCGTTCGTGCTGCAACCCACATTCTGACCATTCCTGATTTGCTTGCCTTGTACATCGCGCTTGGCGGGCTCGCGGACGATCTCGAGGCGGTTCGCGATGCAGGGCTCGAGGCAGAGGGCTTCAATCAGTTGCAGGGTTCGATGCTCTCGACCGGCAAGACTGCCACGGCTTCGGTCGGGCTCGCCTTCAGCGCGCTCCAGCGCGAGTACCTGCTGCTGCTCGCGGTGCTGCGCGCGATTCGGGGGAACCTGCTGCGCGCTGACCCTCGCGACGAGAACGCCGCACGGCTCGCCGACATCATCGCCAACCGCGCCCAGCTCACCATCATCGAGGCGAAGGAAGAGGGCGGCCCCCGCAAGGCCAGCAAGAGCCGCTCGCAGGAGGCGACTCGTGCGGAGATCGAACGCGACGCGGTCGATCTCATCGACTTCTCGGCGATGGCCTCGACCCTGGCCGCGCGTGGTTGGAACGCGACCCGGCTCAACAAGCTCCGCAACGACGCGAAGGCGCTCAGCGGCAAGCTGGGAGATCGCGCCGCCTCGAAGGGTGCCGCGAAGGAGGCAACGAAGAGCGAACGCGAGGCCGTCACCCGCCAGTCAGCGGCGTGGGACTCGGCCTACTCGCT
>JBEOKA010000429.1:0-37451 GCA_040275325.1 Myxococcaceae bacterium
ACATCGCCGCCGGGCTCGTCGGCGCCATCGTCGGCGCGCACGTGGGCACCGAAGGCCTGCCTGCCCGGCTGCGGCGTCAGGTGCTGTACGCGGACTCGCTCGTCGACGCGGCCGACCGGCTCTTCGACGCGCGGCTGGCGAAAGAGCACGTCACCGTCACGCAGTCAGTCACCGTTCGACGCTGACACGGCACCGCCCACGCCGCATGTGTCGCCCTTCGTGAGCGTGCCGTTCTCAGTGCGACGTCATGGTTCGGCGGCGTCATCCTCCGTGAGCGTGCCGACGCGATGACGTCGTTCTCCGTGCGGCGACGCTGACGCGGAGATTCGGCGGGACCGAGCATGCGCTGGTCTCGCCGCTGATCGCCGCGCGCAGCTTCGACGCCTCGCTGCTGACGTCCGACTGGCGTTGGCGTCGTGCATCACGCCCAACTGCCGACGGCCACCGCTGACGCGGGCCGACGATGTGCGGTGCTAGAACGTCGCGCTGCTGGCCTGAGTCGGAGGCGTTCTCGTGAAGAAGACATGGTGGCTGTTGCTCCCGCTGCTCGGGTGTGGCGCGAGCGCGCGCATCGAAGAACCCACGCGGCCCGTCGAGCGTCGCGCGAACCGGGCCTTCGGGGCGCCGACACCGACCCAGACGACCCTCACGCCGCTCGGCACGGTGCAGTCGTGGTGGCCGCTCGAGCTGGCGGGTCCGGTCGAGGTCGAAGCCGGCCCAGAGGAGCGCTCCGTCGCGCTGCCCATCGCGCGCTCGGTGCAGGGCGTGCTGACGGCGGTGACGAGCCCGACGCCGGTGACGCTGCTCGTCGACGGCGCGCCCATCGAGGTGTCCTCGCGAACCGTCGTCTTCCTGCCCGCGAAGAATGGCGCCGTGCTGGTGAAGCTCGCGCAGCAGACGCCCGTGCGCCTGAGCCTCTTGCCGGTGATGCGGCTCGACACCATGGGCGGTGGCTTCGTCGCCGACCCGGAGCCGGACGAGCGGGTCGATTTCGCGGGCGGGAACGTGCGGCTGGCGACTCCACAGACTGCGACCGCCGACGACACGATGCTGAGGCTCGCGACAGTCTCGGTGGCGAGCAGCTCGCCCGTGCGCATCGGGCGCTGCGAAGGGCCAGAGGTGAGCTCGGACGCGGTGGCCTTCGAGGCGGGCCGCAACACCACCGCGTGGTTGCCGGGCGGTGCGCTGTGCCTCGACGCCGCGGCGCCTGCGACCGTCACCATCAGCACGCTGGGCCGCGTGCGCCGCTTCGCCACCACCACGCTCCGCCCCGTCACGCCTGCACCAATCATCGACACGCGCGCCGGCATCACCTGGGTGGGCGCTCCCGGCGTGGGGCAGGTGCTCGAGGCGCCGCTGCCGAAGCTCACCGGAGCGACCCACCTGCTGCTGAGCCTCTCTGCGGGTGGCACCGCGACCGCGCGCGTGACGTCGTGCGCCGGTGCGACGCCGCCGCCACTCGAGTCCACCCCCGGCCTGTGGCTCGTGTCTGGCGACCGCGTCTGCGTGCACAGCAGCGGCAAGGAGCACCTGTCGCTCAGCGTCATCGGCGCCGTGACGGCCCGTGACGAAGCGCCGCCGCTGTGCAGCACCGAGCGGCCGAGGTTCGACTGCGAGGCGTCACGCACCGACGTGCTCGGCCAGCTGCGCTGCGTGCCGGGCGTCGCTGCGGCTGAGGTGCACGTCGGCATGAACAGCCGCCCAGGCGTCGAGCAGTTCGACGTCTGGTTCGAGCAGCCGTCCGACCACACGCGGCCCGAGCGCGGCACCTTCCGTCAGCACCTCATCGTCAGCGTGCGCAGCCTCGAGACGCCGATGGTGCTGCACACGCCGGGCTACGCCATCGCCGACTACTCGTCCGATGTCTCGCGGGTGTTCCCCACCAACGAAATCGAAGTGGAGCACCGCTTCTTCGGCACCTCGGTGCCCGAGCCGCTCGACCTCGACACGCTCACCATCATGCAGTCGGCGGCCGACTCGCACCGCATCGTCGAGGCGTTCTCGCCGCTGTTCACCGGGCCGTGGGTCAACACCGGGCACTCGAAGGGCGGCATGACGGCGCTCTTCCACCGGCGCTTCTTCCCCTGCGACGTCGACGGCAGCGCGCCGTACGTCACGCCGATTTCGTTGGGGCGCAGTGACGAGCGCTACGGCCCGCACCTCACCCGCATCGGCGGTGCGCAGTGGGCCTCGTGTCGTGAGGCGTACTTTTCGGTCGACCGCGCGGTGATTCAAGACGTCGCGCAGCGGGCCAGCACCCTGCCTGGTACGTACTCCCGCATCGGCAGCGCCGAGAACGCGCTCTGGGCCACCACGGGCGCGGGCTACTGGGGCATCTTTCAGTACGGCCTGATGGAGGACCCGCAGTACGGCTGCGGCGTCGTCACGTCGTCGGTGAACGCCGACCTGTCGCGGTGGGTGGGCCGGCAGGTGCGCACCGCACAGCGCTACGCCGATGAGTACGACCCCCCGGTGATGGGCGACGACCTGATGTACCCGTTTCAGACGCTCAACGAGCTCGGCGCGCCCGGCACCACGCGCGCCCATCTGGCGTCGTTCGGGCCAGTGCCCACGCTGAGGCCCGAGGCCGAGTTCAACATTCCCCTCGCGACCCAACCAACGTTCGAGCCGCGCGCGATGCCCGACGTGTTGGCCTGGCTGTCACGGTACGGCGCGCGCTTTCAGTTCCTCTACGGCGAGTGGGACCCGTGGACCGGCGGCGCTGTCGACACCCCCGGCATGAGCGACGCCGCGAAGTTCATCGTGCCCGAAGGGGCGCACGGCGTCAGCGTGCGCGACCTGCCGCTCGCCGACCGCCTCGAGGCCATCGGCCGGCTGCAGCGCTGGCTCGGCGTCGCGCCCATCGTGCCCGCGGGCAACTTCGCGCCCGAGCGGGTGCGGACCTACGCCGACGTGATGCAGGAGCACCCGCTCTGAGGCTTCGACCCGGCTGACGTCGCGGTGCGAGAGCGTGCGGCAAGTCACGCCTGCCGCGCACTGACTGCAGCGCAGCGGATGCACCCAGAACAGAACCCGTCACTTCTCGCTCGTATGCCGGGCGCGCCTGGCTGGCATGCCTGGAGCACGACGCGGCCTCATGCCTCGCGCTCCTGCGCACGCCTCGCTCGTCTGGTGGTCACTGCTCCTTGCTCTCGGTCAGGGCTGCAACTGCGGCGTCGAGTCTGGTCTCGACGGAGGCCGCGCTGATGGCTCGGTGCTGCTGCCCGATGGTGGCGCGCCAGACGCTTCGGTCTCGTGCGCCCCCACGGGCCTCGAGGTCTGCGACGGCGTCGACAACGACTGCGACGGCAAGGTCGATGACGGCTTCACCCTGCTCTGCTCGCCGTGCAGCAGCGGCGGCACCTGCATCGAAGCGAAGCTGACGGGCGGCGGCTTCAAGGCGGGCGCGTCGCGGAACCTGGCCGTCGGCAACGATCGCGGCATCGCGCTACCTCCCGTGCCGTTGCCACAGCCGTACATCTTCATCTCGAACTCGGGCGACGGAACGGTCTCGAAGATTCGCACCAGCGACGCGGTCGAGGTCGGCCGCTTCATCGTCGGCGACAACCCGTCGCGCACCGCCGTCGACGGCAACGGCGACGCGTGGATTGCCCTTCGCGGAGACACGAGCGACCTCGGCCAGGGCCGGCTCGAGCACGTGGTGAAGCTCGCCGGGGCCTGCACTCCGTCGACCCGGCCTCCGACGCCGACGCGCGAGTGCATTCTGCTCGACGTACCCGACGTGGGGAATCTGCTGCGTGGCGTTGCGGTCGACGCGTCGAACCACGTCTGGGTCGGCGCGTACGCCACCAGCGAGGTGATTCGGCTCGATGGCGTCTTCGGCACGGTGCTCGAGCGCATCGCGGTGCCGGGTCACCCTTACGGCCTCGCCATCGACGAGCACGGCAACCTCTGGCTGTCGGCGCACGACCAGACGACGTTCGCGGCAGGCCACGTGATTCGCGTCGACACGGTGACGAAGTCGGCGACGCTGCACCTGTCTGGCTCGCAGCTCGAGCACCACTCGACGTACGGCCTCGCGGCCGACGGAGAAGGCGGCATCTGGTTCGCGGACTACGGCGCGGCGGTCTACCGAATCGACGCGGTGACGGGCGCCTTCGGCCCCTCGTGGGACGTGGCGGGCATCACGCGCGGCGTGGCCGTCGACGACGAGGGCTTCCTCTGGGTCGCCGACTCGGCAGCGGCGCAGCTCGTGCGGGTGAACCGGCGAACCGGCGAGACGATGACGGCGGGCGTCGGCTCCGGACCCGTCGGCGTCGCGGTCGACCACGAAGGCAACATCTGGAGCGTCAACACCGGGTCGAACGACGCCACCAAGATCTCGCCCGACGGCGGCCTGCTGGCGACGGTGCCGGTGGGCAACGCCCCGTACACCTACAGCGACATGACGGGCGCGGCCTACCGCCTTTTCCGCAAGCTCACCGGCACCTTCACCGCCGGCTACGACACGGGCATCGTCGGCGCGAGCTGGGAGTCGCTGCGCGTCGTCGGCAACGTGCCGCCTCCTTCGACGCTGAAGCTCAGGCTGCGCGCGGGTGACGGCGACCTCGGCACCGTCGCGTGGAGCGAGGTGACGCTCTCTGGCTCGACGGCTCCCCTGAACCTCGTCGGCTCGAGGCTGCAGGTCGAAGCGGTGCTCTTCACCGACGACCGCCAGGCGCAGCCGAACGTCGAGAGCCTCACCTTCACCTTCCGCCGCTGAAGGAGCCCCATGAAGACCGCCCTCGTCTCGACGTTGCTGGTCTCGGCGCTGGCGCACGCCACGCCCGCCGACCTCTTCATTCTCATCGACACGTCCGGGAGCATGGCGCGCCCGCTCGGCACTGGAGCCGCGAAGCTCACCCTCGCGAAGCAGACCGCGCGCGACGTCATCACGGCCGTGCAGAACGAGCACCGTGTCGGGCTCGCCCGCTACGCCCAGCTCGAGCGCGTGCTGCCCGGTGGTGAAGGCAAACGCGCGGTGCTCGGTGAAGACCCGCTGCAGTGCGACCGCGGCTCGAACCTGCTCGCCGGCATGGACGTGGCGGGCGCGAATGAAGCCCTGCGCTGGCTGGATGGCGTGGAGGCGCTGGGCAACCCCGAGCTGCTGCCCATGGGTGACTCCCCGCTGGTGCGTGGCGTGGAGGTCGCCGTCCAGTACATCCGGAACAAACGAAGGGCCGATCCACTCCGGCATTGTGTGAACGCCGTGCTCATCGTCATCACCGATGGGCTCGACACCTGCGTCGGTGGCAGTGAGCTGCGCGGCACGCTGGCCGAGCTCGCGACGAAGGCGAGCCGTGAAGACATTCGCACGCTCGTGCTCACGTACACGCCCGACGCCGAAGCGGCGAAGGCGGTCGCGAGAATCGGCAACCCCGACGGCGTTCCGTTCACCGATGCGGCGCAGCTCGTGGCAGCGGCGCGCAACCTCACCGGCAGGCTCGCGCCCGAGGCGTGTCTTGCGTCTGGCGTGGAGCCCTCGAAGCTCGGCATGCCCCCGATGGAGGCTGACGCTGGTGTGACGTGCACACCACCTCCGTCGACGGGCTGTGGCTGTGGCTCGACCACGGAGCTGTCTGGAGTCATCGCGCTCGCGGCCGTGCTGGTCGTGGCGAGCTCGCGGCGCAAGCGCTGGCTGCTCTTCTCTGTCTTCGCCCTGGGCCTGGGCTGCGCGCAGACGAAGCCGACGTGCCCCTCCGACGCGGGAACACCGACGCCGACCCTGAAGGAGCCCGCGGCCGTTCGTGACGAAGCGCTCGCGAAGGTGCCGTTGCTCGTCGCCGGCGCCGAGGCCGTGCGTCGCGACGTCTTCGACCCGCTGCTCGTGCCAGAGAAGGCGTTCGCGAAGGTAAACGATGAAGAGGGCTGCCTCGCGCTCGTGCGTGGCATCGGCTTCGAGCCGTACGTCGGCGTTCAACGCGGAGTCGCTGGCTGTCTCGCGACGCGGCGCTGCAACAGCTTCGACAAGGCGCTGCTGCTCAAGGCCTGTCTCGACGCGAAGGGCGTGAGCTCGGAGCTGCAGGTCTGCAACGACACGCCGGCCTCGATGCGCGCCTTGCTGCTCGCCGAGGCGAAGAAGCCGCTCGTGGCTCCCGACCTCTCGGCGGCGACGGCGAAGGAGCGTGAAGTCGCGCTCCAGCTGCTCGGTGACCCGGCCATCGTCGCGCGCCTCGACACGGCGACGGCGGGCCGCGACGAAGCAGTGAAGCAGTTCTTCGCGACGGCCATCGCAGGTGACGTCTCGACGCTCCTTCCGCTCGCGAACCTCGACGCCACGGCGACCGACACCGAGGCCACCGCGCGCGCGAACGTCGGACTCGAGCGCTACGGCTTCGTGAAGGTGGGAACCCGCCACCTCGACCCCACGCTGATGGGCTCGGCCGTCGAGCTGGGCATGTGCGCCGATGGGCCGTTCGTTGCCGCGACCGAGGCCGCCACGCTGAAGGCCGAGGTGGTGCTGCAGTACGTCGGCGGCGGCGGCGCGTGGAAGCGGCCAGAGCTCATCGCCGCGGAGCTGAACGTGAAGCCGTACGAGGTCTTCGGCCAGCACCTCACCATGGCCATCGCCGAAGCGAACGTGAGCACGCTGGGGTTCGCCGTGCCGGCCGTGTCCACCACTGGCTGCCTTCGCGCGTTCCTCGAGGTGGGCGACACGAAGGTGCGTGGTGAGCCGTTTCACATCGGCCCTCTGGACTCGATGAGCTGTCCTGCGACGTCGCTCTCGGTCGATGAGCCCGGGCGCCGGTTGTCGAAGGTGACGCTGCGGCTCACCACCGTCATCGCGAACAAACAGACCGTCATCGATCGCGTGCTGGTCGACCGGTACGGCTACGCCGCGAGCGAGACGGCCGCAGAAGCAACCGGCCCGATGTCCTCCGACAGCACCGCTCGGCGGCTGCTCCCCATGCGCGCCGACGTTCTGCTGCTCTCGGGGTTGCTCTCACCGGTCGCGCTGCGAGACGTCGCCGCACGTGAGGCCATCGTTCGCCGTGCGGACTTCGAAGCACAGCTGGCGCAGCTCGCCGGAATGCCAGCGGCGGTGCCTCCACCGGGGCCGCCTTCTGCGTTGCCGTACGCCATCATCGGCGCCGTCACCCACTTCTCGCCTCCCGAGCTGGGCGCTGGCCTCGCGCTCGTGGTCGAGCGCCCGTGGCTGTTGAGTCAGGTACGGCGTCGTGGCTTCGGCGTCAGCGGCGCCGCGCTCGACATCGTGGACCAGACCATCGTCGACGTGCTCGACGCGCCGCTGCTGGTGGTTCGCGCCGACAACACGACCGCTCCCGACACACGACTCAAGGCCCAGGTCGCGATGGCCGCGCTGGTGACCGAGGCCGAGACCGTCGCTGCGCGCATCAACGGGCTCGACGGCGTGGTGAGCGCTGCGACGATGCTGCGTGACCCGGCGCTCGCTGGGAAGTGGGCCGCGATGGATCCACAGAACCTCAATCACTCGATCTTCCCTGACGCGGTCGTGGAGGCAGCGTCCTTCTATTCAGGGCAGGTCGTCGTCGCGACGCCGGGTGCGGTGAAGAGTGGAGACGCCGACCCCATCATCGCGTGGTGGCGCTTCGACAAACGCACGGGCCAGGGTCTTGGAGAGCTGCGCTTCGAAGGCACGTTCTACGGCGGCGTGCCCGGAATGCTCGCAACGGCGAAGCTGCTCGTCGATCTCGACAAGTGCCTCTACGCGGGAGCCAGCGCGGCGCTCATGGGCGGAGAAGAGTGCGACCTGCGCCCGTGCTTCAAGGCGGCGTTCGAGTACTACAAACAGGCGCTCGCCATCGAGTTCGCGGGCGGCGCGCTCGTCGCGTACGCAGGCTACGCCCACTGGAGCCATTCCCTCGTCGAGGTCATGGAGTACTCGTGGGAGGTCTTTGGCGAGGCCGTCAGAGCCTGGCTGCACGGCGGCAAGGTGATCACCTGTGGGTGATCACTGAAACGAGACGGCGACGAGGGCGATTGACGTCGCCAGCATCGCCGAGCCACCCGCGACCCCGAGCACGCCTCGCTGCGAGCCGGGAGGTGCAGACACCAGGGCCGACATGATGGCGCCACCGACGAGGCCGACGCCTGCCGCGATGATGCCGATGACGCCGATGGAGACTGCTCGGCCGACGCCGCCGATGACCTCTTCCACGACGCCTGAGACCGTGCTGCCGCGTGGCGCCTTCGGAATCACGGCCGCGGCGATCAACATCGCGACGCCGCCGACGAGCATCGCCGTGCCGAGCGTGCCTGCCGTGATGGCGCTGATTCTTCCGAACGTTCCCTCACGGTCGAACCAGGCGCCGAGCCCAGCGCCGATGCCGATGGCCGACGCTCCGATGCCGAAGCCCAGCGCGCTTCGCTGATCAGCGTTCAGGAACGACTCGGGCTCGACGGGCGGTGCAGGCGCGAGCACCGGAGCCGGCTCGACCTCGACTGCGGGCGCTGGAGCGGTCTGCCCGACGAGCACGGAGACGAGGCAGGAGAAGAGCATCACGGCCTCACTTCGCGTCGAGCGCGAGGCCGTCGATGACCGCGATGGGTCCATCACACGTGGCTTCGTGACAGGTGCGGCAGGCGCGAACGACGTTGGAGTACGCGGCCTTCATGTCCGCAGGCTTCGCGTCGAGCGCCTTCACCTGCGCCAGGTAGCTCTGGGCCATCGCATCGAACGCCTCGTTGCGATCGCCAGGCGCCGTCGGCCACGTGCAGCGAATCTTCCGGTGCTTCGCGAACAGCGTCGGCACCGGCTGCCCTGCGAGCACCTTCGTCTTCGCGTCACGAACGTCGTCCACCATCATGCGCATGTGCGTCGCGAGCTCGCTGGCGCCGTTCGGGTTGCGCTCGGACGCGATGAGGTGACCTGGGCTGCCGGGAATGCCGGGCACCAGCTTCGTCTCGAAGGTGCAGTCGTCGACGACGGGCGCGGGCAGTGGAGGTCGCGCAACGGGCGCCTCCTCTTTCTTCGGGCATGCACAGAGCGTCAGAGCCAGCACCACCGGGAGCGAACGCATGAGCCCCTCGTAGCGGAAGTCGCGACGTGTTTCCGCTTCGTGGTGAAGGCGTGGGTCGGCAAGCTCCTGCCATGTCCGACGCTCTGTTGAAGCAGGCCGCCAAGGCGACCTCCGCTGCAGCTGCCCTCGAGAAGCTCGTGCTCGCGTGGCAGGTGCGGCCGACGCCGCAACTCGAAGACGCCATCGTCGCGCTCGAAGGAGCGGTCACGCCTTTCGACGGTGACACGAAGGCGTTCAAGGCTGCCGCGAAGAAGGCCACGGCGAATGAGCGTGGCGCGCTGCTCGCGAGTGTCACGGCAGGCACGCTCGCCGACGCGCAGGCCCGGCTCGAAGCGGTGGCGAGCTGGTCGAGAGACCCGAGAACATCACGCGCGCTCGCGCAGCTGTTCACCGACGTTCCCTGGTCGTCTGACTCGTCGAAGCCGGCGTGGATGGCGGCGTTCGCGCTGATGGTGAAACAGAACGACGCACGGTTTGCGGCCCTGCCCGTGAAGTGGAACGTGCGCGCATCGATGAAGGGCTGGCTCGAGCGGGCCTTTGCGCGCGCGGTGGAGTCGATGAAGCCGCTCGAGGTGACCGCGACGGCCGACGAGAAGAAGAACCTTCAGGCGGTGGTGAAGGCGTTCGCGACGACGACGCCAAAGAAGACTGCCGGAGCACAGGACGAGCAGTCGCTCCTTGCCGCCATCTACGCGAACCCTGCCGACGACGCGCCCCGGCACGTGCTCGCCGACCTGCTGCAGGAGAAGAACGACCCTCGCGGTCAGTTCATCGCGCTCCAGCTCGCGGGGGACGAGAAGGCGGCGAACAAGCTGCTGAAGGCGAACGCGAAGAAGTGGGTCGGCGCGCTGGGCCCCGTGCTCGGAGCCGACGTGGAGTTCCGCCGCGGCTTTCCTGCGGTCGGCAAGACGAAGTTCCGGCACCAGGCCGACGCCGAGAAGTACGGCGCGCTCCCGGAGTGGGCGACGCTGGAGCAGCTCGAGTGGGGAACGCCGACTCCGATTCCGAAAGGCCAGACGCCGTACTGCCGATTCATCGGGCCCGCATTTCGTCACCTCTGCCACGCCGACGGGCCGCACCTGCCGAGCCTGCTCGAGGCGTCGGCGCCGTGGAGCCTCGAGTCGCTCTCGGTCTCGGTCAGAGACTCGAACGACGTGCGCGCGCTGGGAGAGAAGCTGCCGACGCTGTTCCCGAAGCTGAAGCGCCTCGTGTTCTGGAACGCGAAGCCCGAGTGGCTCGCCGCGATGCCCAACTCGAGCCAGCTCGACGAACTCGGAACCGGCGGCTTCGTCGACGACTGGGCACCACACTGGGGCACGCTCCAGGGGCTCGGCGCGAAGACGCTGACCATCGTGGTTCGTCACCTGACCGGAGACTCCGCGTGGCGCTTCACGCGCGGGAGCGATGGCCGCTACTCGAAGCTCGTCGTCTCGTACGAAGCCGCGGTGCCTCCGCAGCGGCACCTCGACCTGGCCGCAGGTCTTCCGACGGGCTTCCTCGAGTCGTTCGAAGTGGTCGCGGGCAAGGGTGTGCCGAGCCACAGCGTCACTGCGGTCACGAAGGCGCTTCAGATAGCCGCGAAGAAGTTCGGCACTGCAGCTCCAGTGACGTCGCAGAAGACGACCGCGATGCCGCGCGAGTTCATGCGCATCTTCTCCATCGACGAGACGGCCGACGGTACGGTTCTCGTGGTCGATTACTCGGGTGCGCAGCTGATCGACCCCGAGACGAACGCGCTCATGGGCAGCTTCGGCTCCGAAGGTGTGGGCGCTTCAGCGATGACGCCCGACGGAAAACACGTCGCGATCCTCAGCCACGAAGTCACGCTCCATGCGCTGCCTGACTTTCGCGAGGTGTGGAGCTCGAAGGCCTCGGTCGAAGACTCGCGCGGCATGCAGGCGACGGCCGACTCCATCTGGCACTTCGCCCGCACGGGCTCGGAGCAGTACGCCTTGAAGACCGGCAAGGTGCTTCAGAAGACGGGACCCGCCTCGCGCCTCATCGGCGTTTCACCGACGACGTGGCTCTCGCTCGGGTTCGGACTCGCTCCGGCGGGGAAACGGCCGAAGCTCGAGCTGCCTGGCGCGGCGGCGCGTCTGGTCGAGAACGAACAGGTGCTGGTCGCCAGCGAAGAAAAGGGAAAGGTGACTCTCACGCTGTTCAGCGTCACGGGCGAGAAGCGCGGCCAGGTATCGTTCACTGCCCCGTACTTCGAGCTGTTCCCATCGCGCAGCGGTCGCCTCGTCGCCGCGACCCACGACACGGGCTGCATCGTGCTCGATGTCTCGACGATGACGATGAAGACGTTCGCGATGAAGAAGCTCAACGCCGCCGGATTCACACGCGACGAGAAGCACGTGCTGCTCGCGGCGCAGAAGCTCGAGCGCCGCCCGCTGTGACTCACCAGGGGGTGCCGTCTTTGTGGGTGAAGCGCCACGCCCCGTCGACGAACGTCGCGGCAAGATCGTCCTCGGGGTACTCGACCGTGTCGCCAGCCGAGCGGTCACCGACCTCGAGGTACACGGCCTTCTCGCTCGCGCGGTTCACCACCTGATGCGCTCCGCTCGCAGGAGCGAAGCCGGCGCACATGCCCGCCGACAGCACCTGTTCTCCCGCGCTCGTCACCAGCGTCGGCGTGCCCTCGAGGACGAAGAGAAACTCCTGCTGGCGCGAGTGCGCGTGGAGCAACGCCGACTGCGCTCCAGGCGCGAGCGTCGTGAGGTTCACGCCGAACTGAGTGAGCCCGAAGAGGTCGCCGAGCACGCGCTTCTCACGCCCCTCCATGCGCGCGGCGAACACGGGTGGATAGACGGACTTCTTCGCACGGGCAGGAACGTCGCTCGCGACGACGGCGATGGGTCTCGTGGTCATGCAGCGAGTGTGCGTCCTGCTTCGTTCAGCCGCCGCTCAAAGAAGTGCCTGAACCGCTCAATGCGCTTTGCGCCAGGCCTCGATGCCGTCGACCGTGCACTCCCCCGAGCGCAACGCCGCGACGAGCTTCTGCACCTTCTTCGTCATCGGCTGCTTCTGCTGGATTCTCCAGACGAGGTCCCACTCCTCGACGCGCTTCAACTCCTGCAGCAACTCGAACTCACCCCACACGCGTTGCGCCTTCGCCGCCGACTTCGAGAGCCCACCAACGACGAGCTCGAAGCCCTTCGGCGCGCGAACCTCACTGAGCTCAGAGGGCACCGCGATGCGCTTCGAGCGAAAGTCGACGCTGACCGTCCGGCCGTTGTCTTCCACCTGACACCGCAGCGACGTCAGGCGCGCTCGTGCCGTCTGCTGCAGCAGCCGCTCGAGGCTCTCTTCTGAGTCCACGCACAGCGTCACCTCTCGAAGGCGGGTGAACAGCTTCGACTTCAGCAGCGGCTCGAGGTCTTCGAACGGCGGGAACGCCGTGTCTGGAAACGAGAGCGACAGCGTCGTGAGCGCTGGCAGTCGGGCGCTCCCCAGCGCCTTCAGGTCCGTCGCGAACGGCTCGCACTGCAACGACAGCGAGGTCCACGGCAAGGACGCGTGCGCGAACGCGAGGAGCTCGCCGAACGGGAGCTGCTCGACGCGTCGCAGCGACGGCAGCTCATTCAGGAGCGCTGCGCTCACCCGTCGGCCGATGGTGAGGCCGGTCAGGGTCGACCACTCCGGCCACGCAGTGTCGGCACGCTTCAACGGAGCACCGAGCGTCGCCGCGGTCACGAAGCCGCGCTCGAAGACGGGCCGCTTCAGATACGGGCCCAGACGCCCGAGCCACGTCGCGCCGTTCGCCTTCGACAAGGCCTGCTCTCGCCGCGTCGGTCGGCCTCCGTCCTGCAGCCGCTTCACCTGTAACGAGATGAACTCACCGCGTGGGTCGCCCTCCTCGAGCAACGCATCGGCGAGCACCAGACGAAGGTCGAGGTCCTCTGGCTTGCGGTACACCGCCGCGCGCAGCTTCGACGACTTCGAGTGACCCATTCGCACTTCCTCGCAGATCTCAGACGGAGTGCGCCAGACTCCCAACACCATGCGCACCGACGTCGTGTTGGCAGCCGACGGAACACCGTTGTCCGTGCACACGCACGGCGACTCGGGCCCCACCGTCCTGCTCACCAACGGCATCGGCACCACGTCGAACTTCTGGCGCTTCCTCATCGCCGAGCTCACGACCGATCACACCGTCGTTCACTGGGACTACCGCGGCCACGGGCAGACGCCGCTCTCGGCCTCGGGTGACTACGCGCTGCGCACGCACGCTGACGACCTCGCGCGGGTCACACGCCGGGTGATGGAGCGCGATGGCCAGGCGCCGGTGCACGTCGCGTTCTCGATGGGCGTCGCGGTGTTGCTCGAGCTGTACCGCAACCAGCCATCGGTCGTTCGCGCGATGGGCCTCATCGCTGGAGCGCCCGACGCGCCGGGCACTGGCACAGCATTCTTTCGCGTACCGGGAACGCTCTCGGTGCTTCGGGCAGCGGTCGCGCTCAGCACGCCAGTGGTTCCGCTCGCTGCGCCGCTGGTGAAGGCGTTTCTTCGTTCGAAGCTGCCGTACCCGCTCGCGCGAATGGCGGGCGTGATTCAACCGGGCGCGTCACGACACGACATCGACGAGTTCCTCGCCGGCGTCGCTGCGATGGATCCACTCGCCTATTGGCTGACGCTGCGAGGCCTGCTCGGCGCGAGCGGCTCCGACGTGCTGCCCACCGTCTCCGTGCCGACCCTCATCATCGCGGCCGCGAAGGACCAGCTGATGCCGGTGGCGCAGCTCGAGGCGATGCGGCGCGGGCTGCCGAACGCGAGGTTCGTGCTCATCGAGAACGCCGGCCACGCGGGGCTCGTCGAGAAGGGGCCCGAGATGGCGGCTGCGGTTCGTGGGCTGCTGAGGTCGGTGCGTTGACCAGCTGACCGGGCGTCGCTCCGAAGCGCGCCGTGAACCGCTCGTTGAACGCGCGCGTCGACCGATAGCCGCACTCGAACGCGATGCGCTTGAGCGGCAGCTCGGTCGTCTGCAGCAGCTGCAGCCCGTGGTGGAGCCGCACGTCGACCAGCACGTCTCTCCAGCTCGTGCCCGCGCTCGCGAGCTTGCGACGCAGCGTCGCGCCACTCACGCCGAGCAGCCGTTCGACGTGTGACGCGCTCCACGCCTTCGACGGCGCCGAGGCGAGCAACGTACGCAGCCGCCGCTCGAAGGTCGGCGCGGGCCCCGAGAGGAACGCGGTCGCGCCCTGCTCTGCCAACGTCACCAACAGCCGCAGCCGCACGGCGTCGGTCTGCGCGGGCGTCGCCGCATCGAGAAACCCACGGAGCGCGGCCGACAACGCCGTCGCCTCGTGCAGCGTCAGCACCTCGGTCGACACCTGGAGCGCCGGCAGCAGTGCACGCGCCGCCTCGACCAACTGCCAGGGAAACGACGTCACCCACGCGCGGTACCGGCCAGACCTCGACACCAGGTTCTCGACGTCGAGCGAACACGGCCGATGCACGAGCACGGCCTCACCCCGTCGCACGACGAGGCGGCGCGCACCAAGAGAGAGCCGCTTCTCGCCCTCGAGCACCACCATCAGCACCGGCTCGACGACCTCGAGCGAACGCAGCCGATGCGACGCCGACGCGCTGGGTCCACCGAGCGTGCTCAACGCCCGTAACATCACGCCCCCAGATTCGTCGCCGCGCGCGTCACCGCTTCACGCCACGCGCCGATGAGCTGCCGGCAGATATCGTCGACGCCGACGCCCTTCGTCACCTGCGCGAACACCGTCGGCCCGTCGCCCCGCATCTTCTTCGCGTCGCGCGCCATCACCTCGAGGTTCGCGCCCACGAGCGGCGCGAGGTCGGTCTTGTTGATGACGAGCAGGTCAGACTGCGTGATGCCGGGGCCGCCCTTGCGCGGCACCTTGTCTCCGCCGGCCACGTCGATGACGTACACGGTGTAGTCGACGAGCTCGCGGCTGTACTGCGCGGCCAGGTTGTCGCCGCCCGACTCGACGAGCAGCAGCTCGGGCTTCACCGAGCGCATCAGGTCTTCGAGCGCGAGCAGGTTCGGCGTGATGTCTTCCCGAATTGCCGCGTGCGGGCAGCCACCCGTCTCGACCGCACGAATGCGCTCGTTCGGCAGCGCCTGGTTGCGCATGAGGAACTCGGCGTCCTCCTTCGTGAAGATGTCGTTGGTGACGGCGCCGAGCGACACGTCGTCTCGCAGCGCCCGACAGAGCGCGAGCATGAGCGCGGTCTTCCCGCTCCCAACAGGCCCGCCGATGCCCACCGTGAAGGCGCGCTTCGTGTAGTCGCGGTTCAGCGGCGCGTCGCGCTCGTGAAAGAGGCCCGGGTGCAGCCAGTGCTCGTGCGTGTGGCCGTGTTCACCGTCGTGCGAGTGCGGGCCGAGTCCGTCGTGGTCGTGGCTCATTCAGGTCCTCTCAAGATTGAAACAGGCGCGAGTACAACCGGTCGTGCGCCGACTGCGTGAGGTCGAGCAGCGGCGCGGTGCTGGTGGCGTCGTTTGCCGTGAAGTCTTTCGTCTCTTCGAGCGCTTCGTCCATCAGCGGGTGCAGCTCGAGCAACAAGCGCTGGGCACGCAGCGGACCGGCGCCTCCAAGTCGAACGACGGCCGACAGCGCCGCGCGCGTGACGCCGAAGAGAAACAGCCGCCGCGCATCGCGCAGCTCGAAGTGCTCCACCTTCAGCGTGTGCCCCATCGCCACCGCGACGTGACTGAACGGCAGCGCGCCTCGCAGTGACTCGTTCGCGAACGTCGCCTCGGCCGCGAGCAAGAACGCCTGCCCCTGCGCCCGGCTCGCGCGGTTCGCCACCTGACTCGACAGGAAGACGTCACACGTCGCATCTGCCTTGACCGCGTCGTTCAGGAACGCGTCGTTCAAGAACGGGAGCGAGCTCGACGCCGCACTCCACACGAGTTCCCGCAACCGAAGCACCAACGCGTCTTCACCTTTCACCAGCCCCAACTGCCGCAGCGCCTCGAAGCCTGCCGAGTGCGCGAACGAGCCCGCGGGGAACGCAGAGTCAGCGAGCTGGAGCAGGCGCGAGTCCATCAGAACAGGAAGTACTTCTGCGCGAGCGGCAACACCTGCGCCGGCTCGCACGTCAGGAGCACGCCATCGGCCCGCACCTCGTACGTCTCGGGGTCGACCTGCATGTTCGGCAGCGCGTCGTTCAGCTTCATGTCCTTCTTGCCGAGGCCGCGACAGCCGCGCACCGCGACCACCGGCTTCTGCAGGCCGTAGCGCGCGCCCACCCTGGCCTGCTCGGCCACCTGCGAGACGAACGCGAGGCTCGTCTTCGCGCCCGCGCTCCCGAAGCCGCCGAACATCGGCCGCATGCGCACGGGCTCTGGCGTCGGAATGGAGGCGTTCGCGTCACCCATCTGCGCCCACGCGATGAAGCCACCCTTGATGACCAGCTCGGGCTTCACGCCGAAGAAGGCCGGCCGCCACAACACGAGGTCGGCGAGCTTCCCGACCTCCACCGAGCCCACGTGCTCGGCGATGCCGTGCGCGATGGCGGGGTTGATCGTGTACTTCGCGACGTACCGGCGAATGCGCAGGTTGTCGTCGTGCACGTCTCCCGCCAGCCGGCCGCGCTGCACCTTCATCTTGTGCGCCGTCTGCCAGGTGCGCGTGATGACCTCTCCGACGCGGCCCATCGCCTGACTGTCCGACGAGAGCATCGAGATGGCGCCGAGGTCGTGGAGGATGTCTTCAGCCGCGATGGTCTCTCCCCGAATTCGGCTCTCGGCGAACGCGACGTCTTCGGGCAACGACGAGTCGAGGTGATGACACACCAGCAACATGTCGAGGTGCTCATCGAGCGTGTTCACCGTGAAGGGCCGCGTCGGGTTCGTCGATGACGGCAGCACGTTCGCCTCGCCACACACCTTGATGATGTCGGGCGCGTGCCCGCCGCCTGCACCCTCGGAGTGGTACGTGTGAATCGTGCGGCCCTTGAACGCCGCGATGGAGTCGTCGACGAAGCCCGACTCATTGAGCGTGTCGGTGTGAATCGTCACCTGCACGTCGAAGCGTTCTGCGACTTCGAGGCACGTGTCGATGGCCGCCGGCGTGGTGCCCCAGTCTTCGTGCAGCTTCAGGCCGAGCGCGCCGGCTTCGAGAATGTCGGCCAGCCCTTCGGGCCGCGAGCTGTTGCCCTTGCCGGTGAAGCCGAAGTTCATCGGGAAGGCGTCGGTCGCCTGCAGCATGAGGCGGAGCTGGTCGGGTGACGGCGTGCAGGTCGTCGCGTTGGTGCCCGTCGCGGGGCCGGTGCCGCCGCCGATGAAGGTGGTGACGCCGCTCGCGATGGCGACGTGCATCTGCTGCGGCGCGATGAAGTGAATGTGCGAGTCGATGCCGCCCGCGGTGATGACATGGCCTTCACCCGCGATGACCTCGGTCGTGACGCCGACGACCATTCCTTTCGTCACTCCGGCCATCACGTCGGGGTTGCCGGCTTTTCCCAGCCCGACGATGCGGCCGTGCTTGATGCCGATGTCGCACTTGAAGATGCCGGTCCAGTCGATGACGAGCGCGTTGGTGATGACGACGTCGAGCGCGTCGTTCGCTGAGACGCCTGCGGCCTGGCCCATGCCGTCGCGCAGCACCTTGCCGCCGCCGAACTTGCACTCGTCTCCGTAAACGGTGGCGTCACGCTCGACGCGCGCGACGAGCCCCGTGTCTCCGAGCCGAACCGTGTCGCCCGTCGTCGGCCCGAAGATGTCGGCGTAGTGCGAGCGCTTGAAGTGAAAGCTCATGGCGTCACCTTGCGGTTCGAGAAGCCGAGGCGGGCGACGCGCTCCATCACCGCATCGCGTGGAGCGGAGACCGGCCCATCGACGAGCGCGTTGCCACCACGCACCACGCGCGCGCCGGCGATCTCGACCAACGCCACCGAGCGCGTCTCTCCGGGCTCGAAGCGCACCGCCGTGCCCGCGGGGATGTCGAGGCGCATGCCGAGCGTCGCTTCACGGTCGAACGCCAGCGCGCGGTTCGTCTCGATGAAGTGGTAGTGGCTGCCCACTTGAATCGGCCGGTCGCCGGTGTTCGTCACCGACACCGACAGCGTGCGCCGCCCGGCGTTCAGCTCCACCGTGCCGGCCATCGTCTCGACCAGGCCGGGCACGTCGACGGTGGGCGCGACGTCGAATTTCTCGTTGGCAGGAATCGGCAGGAACGAGCCGTACAGCGCGAGCGAGAGGTCTCCGTACTCGGCCGCGATGGGGTGGTGCACCGTCACCAGCTTCGACCCGTCGGGGAAGGTGCCCTCGACCTGCACCTCGGTCACCAGCTCGGGCACGCCGTCCATCACGTTGCGCCGGCCGAGCAGCCTCTTCCCCAGGTCCATCAGCTCGATGACGCGCCGGCCGTCACGAATGAACTCGAGCAACTGCGTCGCCAGCAGCGCGACCGTCTCGGGGTAGTTGAGCCGCAGCCCCCGCGCGAGCCGCTTCTGCGCGAGCACTCCAGCCTGATGCAGCACCAGCTTGTCGACCTCTTGCGGAGTCAGCTTCACGCCGGCTGCGTACCAGCCGCCCGCCCATGACTCACCACTTCCGTGCCCACGGGTCTTCACCCAGCACGGGGAGAAGCGCCTCGGTCAGCAGCTCGCGCAGCGTCGCCACGAGGGCGGCCGTCGTCGGAGCCGCGAGGCGGACCACGAGGCCCCACGGCCACCGGCTCGACGTCACCAGCGTCGTCGGCAGGCGCTCGAGCGGCGTCTCTGTGATGCGCGCGTGCAGCGGGTCGAGCAGCGGCTCGAAGCGCGGGCCCGTCAGCACCACCGTCGACAGCGCCTCGACGCCTGCGAGCCTCGCCTCGAGCGGGCCATGACGGGGAGACAAGGTTTGTGCGTCGATGAAGCGCGACGCTCCGCCCGACGAGATGGAGAGGCGCAGCTCGAGCGACTCCATCGCCCACCGTTCGCCGCTCGCGACCCGCCCTGCCGTGAACGAGTCGACGCACAGCAACGACGCACCCTCGGCGAGCTCGAAGTGTTGCCGCTGAGAGAGCCGCGAACCCGCGAACGCCATCAACGGGTCGGGCCAACTCACCAGCGTCGCGCCGGCCTGCACCTGGGCCTTCAGCGAGAACGAGCTCGTCGTCGCGCGGTACACCTTGCCCGCCGCCTGCGACGAGAGGAACGCGACCGCGCCGGTACCCACCTCGACCTCGAGCGAGAGCGCGTCTTCGGTGACGAAGCCTCCGCCAAGGCTCGAGAGGTACACCCACGCGCCCAGCCCGTGGTTCTGCGGCGTGAGCAGCTTGAGCGGGCCCTGCCCACGCGCCGAGGTCACCACCGAGCGGTCGAGCACCCGCTCGACGACGAGTCGCGCTGAGTCGTTCACCTACTGCAGGTAGTACTCGATGTCGGGCGCTTCGGGCGGCCCGTTGCGCGCGGTGAACATGCTGAACGGCGCAGCGAGCTGAATCGTCGTGCCGCCACACACCGGGTTGCAGAGCCTGAACGAGATGCTCGTCGCGTAGTCGGGCCACGAGACGAGCTGCACCGTGCCCGTGCCAATCTGCTGGGCGTTGTCGAAGAGCGTGTACGCGCCGGTCGAGAGAATCTGCATGCGCCGCGTGCGCAGCATGTTGTTCGACAGATAGGCCCCGTCCCAGTTCGCGCTGGTGCCGAAGTTCGTCAGCATCTGGTTGAGCGTCGGGTTGTCGATGGAGATGGTGGTCGTCTGCCCGGCCGTCACCGTTGCGGTGCCCGAGTAGAGGAACCACACCTCGCGGTTCGAGCCGTTCCAGAAGCCGACGCCAATCTCGTAGCCGACGGTGCCCGGCGGGAAGACCGCGTCGTAGCTCTGGCCCACCGGCAGCTGGTACGTGAAGTTGGTGTGCTGCACGCCGTTGAGGCGCAGGTCGATGACGTCGTAGTGCGAGCCGTTCTGTACCCGAAGAATGCCGCTGTTGGCCGGGCGCGAGACCGTCACGCACGCGGCGTTGCTCGTCATCATCGGCGTGCGCACGCGGTAGCAGTACCGGCCGTCGGCCTTGTTCGTGTACGCCTGTGACGTCGCCGCGCCGGGCATCGTCGTGACGGGGTTGGCGAACGACGAGTTCATGTCTTCATCGAGCGTGTAGGGCGTGCCGCAGGCGCCGGCCGCGCAGCTCCACGAGACGGTGTACGTGCCGGTGGTGCTGCCCGCGGGAACGGTGACGGTGAGCGAGCCCACCATGATGCCGAAGAAGGCGGTGACGGTCGTCGCGGCCGACATCGACACCGTGCAGGTGTTCGTCGTCGAGCTCGAGCAGCCGCTCCAGCTCGTGAAGGTCGAGCCCGACGAAGGCGTCGCCGTGAGCACCACCACCGTTCCACCCGCGAGCGACTCGTTGCAGTCCATGCCGCACGAGATGCCCATGGGCACGCTGGTGACGGTGCCCGACCCGAGGCCCGCCTTCGCCACCGTCAGCGGGTACATGGGCGGCGCGATGGTGAGCACCGCGACGTTCGACGGCGCAGAGGAGCCGCCCGTGTTGGTCGCGCGAACGCGGAAGTAGTGCGTGCCGATGCCCAGCGAAGGAATCGTGGCCATCGTGCTGTCGGCGGGCAGCGTGGCGATCTCCATGAAGCCCGACGTCGGCAAGACGCTGCGGTCGATGCGGTAGTCGACCTCGTTCGAGGCCACATCCATCCACCTGAGCTCGGCGGCGCCGCTCGGCGTGATGACGGCCGTGAGCATCGTCGGCGTCGCGGGAGCGGCCGTCGCGGTGAACGTCGCCGTCACGGTGCGGTTGCTGTTCATAGTGACGATGCAGTCGAGCGCGGCCACCATGTCGCAGCCGGCCCAGTTCGAGAGCACCGAGCTGCCCGAGGGCGTCGCGGTGATGGTGCGCATGGTGCCGACGGGAACGACCTCGTTGCAGTCGGCGCCGCACGCGATGCCCGTGCCCGTGACGGTGCCTGTGCCGCTGCCGGCCTTCACCACGGCGAGCGTGTAGTCGCTGGCTGCCACGTCGAAGGTGGCGGTGACGGTGCGGCTGCCGTTGAGCACCACCGTGCAGGTGCGGCCCGCCACCGCGTCACAGCCGACGAAGCCCGCGAAGTTCGCGTTCGTCGCAGGCATCGCCGTCAACATCACGCTCGTGCCCACGGCGATCTGCTCGGTGCAATCGGCGCCGCACGCGATGCCCATGCCGGTGACGGTGCCCGAGCCGGTGCCCACCTTGTTGACGGTGAGCGAGACCATGCCGGTCGAGCTTCCCGTGAAGTTGGCGGTGACGGCGCGGCTGCTGGCCATGGTGACCGAGCACGTCGCATCCATCACCGAGTCGCAGCCCGTCCACCCTGCGAACTGGGAGCCCGCCATCGCGACCGCGGTCAGCGTCACCTGCCGGTTGATGGCGCCCTGGTCGGTGCAGTCGGTGCCGCAGCTGATGCCCATGCCGGTGATGAGGCCCGAGCCGGTGCCCGACTTCGAGACCGTGAGCGTCGACGTCGTCGGTGCGGTGCCCGTGCCCGTGAGCCCGGCCGAGACTTCGCCGCCCGGCATGCCACGAACCGTGAGCCGGCCGACCGAGCCCGCGATGGCGATGGGCGCGAAGGTGACGCTCACCTGGCAGAAGTTGCCTGCGAAGACGGTGTCGTTGGTGCAGGTGTTCGTCGCGAGGCGAAAGCGGTCGCCTGCGAGCACGACCTCGAGCGGGCCGGTGTAGTCGCCGCCGCTGTTGGTGATGACGAAGGTGATGGGCATCGACACGCTGCCTGCCGCGAGCTCACCGAACGCGCCCATCGCCTGGTCGATGGTCAGCTTCGGAGTCGCCACCACCGCGCCGCCTCCCATGCCGCCGCCCGTGGCGCGCCCGCCTGCCGAGCCACCAGCGCGGGGAGGATCGATGCCTGCGTCCTGCTCCGAAGGCATCGGGCTGCAAGCGACTGAAACCACTGTCAGGGTGAGCGCGACAGGGCGAAGAAACGAGCGCATGGCCGAAGTGATGCACCGATGGGGAGCCGAGTGCATCTGCTTTGTGCAGCTCACGGACCTGGCGCGTCTTGACCCGTTACCTCGCGCACCCACGCGTCGATGAGGCGGCGCGCGATGCTGAGCTTCGGCGGAATTCTCGGCAGCTCGTCTGCGCGGAAGAAGCGCGCCTCTTTGATCTCCTTGCCGTCGACGACGATGTCGCCGCGCTCCCACTGCGCGGTGAAGGCGATCATCAAGGAGTTCGGAAACGGCCACGGCTGCGAGCCGAAGTAGCGAACGTCGGTTGCGTGCACGCCGGTCTCTTCGAAGACCTCACGCACGAGCGTCTCTTCGAGCGACTCGCCGACCTCTGAGAAGCCGGCCAGCGTGCTGAAGAAGGGAATCGGAAAGCGGCCCGAGTTCGCCAGCAACGCGGTGTCGCCTTTGCGCACGAGCGTGATGATGGCGGGCGCGATGCGTGGGTAGTTGACGAGGCCACAGCCGGCGCACCGAAACGCGCGCTCGACGCCGTCGGCCTTCATCGCCGCTCCACACCGGCCACAGAAGCGATGCGTCGAGGCGAAGTGCGCCAGCTGGTTCGCGCGGCCGGCGATGGAGAAGAGGCGCTCATCCAACCGGGCCCACAACGCGCGCAGCCCGATGAACTCGAAGCCGTCGGGCGTCGGCTGCGCCTCGGCGAACCGCACGCAGACGCACGGTACGCCATCGAGCTCACCCACCATCTGCGGCTCGAGGTCGTGAAACGACGCGCCGCTCGGCAACTGCTCGAGGCCGACGCTGTCCTTCTTCAGCAGCACCTCGTTCTCACGGCAGATGAACCACCGCGTCGAAGCAGGCAGCGGAACCGGCACGACGACCTTCGGAGTGAACGCCATGCGTGGTGGAGTACCACTCCCCTCACCCGTCCGGAGCCCCCGCATGAACGGCCTCATGATGCAGCAGCCGCTGCTCATCTCTTCGCAGCTCGAGTTCGCCGCGCGTTTTCACCAGAGCGTCGAGATCGTCACGCGCACCGTCGAGGGCCCCATCGTTCGCACCACCTGGAGTGGCCTCGCGAAGCGTGTTCGTCAGCTCGCCAACTCGCTCTCGGCCTCGGGCATCAAGCGCGGTGACGTCGTCGCCACCCTCGCGTGGAACACGCAGCGCCACCTCGAGCTGTACTTCGCCGTCTCGGGCCTCGGCGCCGTGCTGCACACCATCAACCCGCGCCTGCCGCCTGATCAGCTCACGTACATCGCCAACGACGCCGGCGACGTGATGCTCTGCTTCGACACCACCTTCCTGCCGCTCGCGAAGCACCTCGCGTCGGTGCAGACGCCCATCAAACACTTCGTCGCGCTCACCGATGACGCGCACCTGCCGAAGGACTTTCAGGGCCTGCGCTCGTACGAGTCGCTGCTCGACGGTCAGCCCGACACGTTCACCTGGCCCGCGCTCGACGAGAACACCGCGAGCTCGCTCTGTTACACCTCGGGCACCGTCGGGCTGCCGAAGGGCGTTCTCTATTCGCACCGCAGCACCGTGCTGCACAGCTACGCCATCTGCATGGTCGACGCGCTCGCCATCTCGGGCCAGGACGTCACACTGCCCGTGGTGCCCATGTTCCACGTGAACGCGTGGGGCGTGCCTTACGCCGCGGCGATGGTGGGCTCGAAGCTGGTGCTGCCCGGCCCCGCGTTGGATGGCGTGAGCCTGCTCGACCTCATCACCACCGAGCACGTGACGAGCGCGCTCGGCGTGCCCACCGTGTGGCTCGGCCTGCTCGCCGCCGCGAAGACGAAGCACGTGAAGATGTCGACGCTGCAGAAGGTGACGATTGGTGGCTCGGCTTGCCCGCCCTCGATGATCACCGCGTTTCAGGAAGAGCACGGCGCGCGCGTGCTGCACGCGTGGGGCATGACCGAGCTCTCACCGCTCGGCACCGCGAACGTGCTGCTGCCGAAGCACGCCTCGCTCTCGAGAGAAGAGCGCCTGCAGGTGCAGCTCAAGCAGGGCCGCCCCATCTTCGGCATCGACCTGCGCCTCGTCGACGACGACGGCAAGGTGGTGCCTCACGACGGCAAGACGTCGGGCCACCTCGAAGCGAAGGGCGGCTGGGTCGCGAGCGCGTACTTCAAGTCAGATGATCACTCGCACCACGACGGCGAGTGGTTCGCGACCGGTGACATCGCGACCATCGACGAAGATGGCTACATGCAGATCACCGACCGCAGCAAAGACGTCATCAAGTCGGGTGGAGAGTGGATCAGCTCCATCGACGTCGAGCACGCGGCCATGCTGCACCCTGCCATCGCGCAGGCCGCGGCCGTCGGCGTGCCCCACCCGCGCTGGGTCGAACGCCCGCTGCTCGTCGTCGTGAAGCACAAAGACAAGGACGTCTCGAAGGAGGAGCTGCGCACGTTCCTCGAGACGAAGCTCGTGAAGTGGTGGCTGCCCGACGCCATCGAGTTCGTCGACGCGCTGCCCATCGGGCCGACGGGCAAGGTGCTCAAGCGGCAGCTGCGCGAGAAGTTCAAGGACTACGCGCTGCCCTGATCAGCGGAACGTCAGGCTGGGCCCGCCGCCGAACCACAACACCTTCTCGGTGCCGGCCGCGCGCGTCTCGACGACGACCGTGAAGGCGCCCTTCTCGTCATTTCGCGAGATGAAGCCCTGCGTCAGGCTCCACACCTCTTCGGGGTGGAAGGTGACGTCGCGCCAGATCTGCTCGTGCAGCTGCGTGCCGTCGGTGCGAATCGCGCGCAGCACCACGTCGACGACGACGAGGTCGCTCGAGTGGCTCACCAGCTCGACGTTCAGGTTGAGCAGCCGGCCCGGCACCGGTACCTCGGGGTTCACGTTCACGTCGGCGATGAACTCGTAGCGCCTGAGCTCCTCTGGCGTCGCCGAGGCTTCACCCAGACAGCCCAGGGTGAGCAGACAACCGAGGCCGAGCGTGAGGGCGCGCATGGACCGGCGCAGTGCGAAGGCCTTGCCAGTCATCACGTGCAGCGGAGCTTGCCGAGTTGTTCTCACCGGTTCGACCCGAAGGCGCCGCTCGGAGTGTCAGGACTCTTGGCGTTCCTGGAGCGTGGTGACGCCTCGCGGGCCGTGCACTCGATCGAGCACCTGATGACTCGACTGCACAACGTCGCCCTCGGGTGACGAGAGTTCGCTATGCCCGCGCCCATGAGAACAGCACTGATGCTTGCTGGCTTGCTGGTCTGCGGCGCCTGCATTCCACAGATCTGCACACCCGGGAAAAGCGAGTCGTGCGCCTGCCCCGGTGGCACCCAGGGAGCACAGGCCTGCCTCCCTGACGGCCGCGGCTTCTCCGCGTGTGAGTGCCAAAGCAGCACAGGTGGCGGCACCGCGGCAGGCGGCACCGCGACGGCAGGCGGCACCGCGACAGCAGGCGGCACTGCCGGGCCAGCGAACGTCACCGCCGACCGTACTCGCCTCGATTTCGGCGCCGAGTTCGGCAACGGCACGTTCGTTGGAACCTCGGCCATCGAGACGCTTCAGGTGCGAACTGGCGCGCCGCTCGACGTCACGCTTGCCACCGTCACGGGCGCGGCCTTCCGGCTCACCCAATCGTCGTGGGACGGAGGGGTCGTCTCAGTCACCAACACCCAGCCCGCGTTCTTCCAGGTTCGATTCACCCCGCCCGACGCCGGCGTGTGGACGGGCGAGCTCGTCATTCACTCCAGCGCGGCGAACACGCCCCGCCTCGTCGTCCCGCTTCAAGGAACGGGAGTCGGGCCATGAAGGCCTCACTGCTGAGCTGTCTTGTCGCGGCGACGGCCTTCGCCCAGCTGGGCTCGAACCCGGAGTGCCTGGGCTCCATCTGCACCCACCCGCCGATTCCGCGCACGGCCACGTTCCCCGCGTCGTGGAGCGCCGGCTACCTGAACGAGACCCAGACGCTCGGGTACATCGACGACGCCGACGGTGACGGCCGGGCCGACGCCGAAGACAACTGCCCTTTCGCAACGAACCGCGACCAGTTTGACTCAGACGGTGATGGCGTGGGTGAGGCCTGCGACAACTGCAACAGATCGAACTTCAACCAGCTCGATGGCGACGGTGATGGCATGGGCGACACGTGCGACACCGACCGTGACGGCGATGGCGTGGACAACAGCAACGACCTGTGTCCCTCGATTCCGAACCCCGACGTCGGAGGCGGTCAACCGAACGTCGATGGTGACGGGCTCGGCGACCCATGCGACGCCGACCTCGATGGCGACGGCTTCGACAACCTGACGGACCTGTGCCCGCTCATCGCGTCGGCCACCAACGTCGCCCAGCCCGGCCAGCAGTGCAGCCACGACACCGACGGCGATGGAGTGCCCAACCACCTCGACAACTGCCCCGGCGTGCCCAACCCGAACAATCAGGACGTCGACCGCGATGGTCTCGGCGACGCGTGCGACCTCGACATCGATGGAGATGGACTCAACGACAAGCTGGCTTCGCTGCAGCCGAGCTCGGCCGACAACTGTCCCACCGTTGCCAATCACACGCAGCGCGATGGCGACCTCGATGGCATCGGCGATGCCTGTGATGCGCGCTTCTGTCTCGTCGTCGACCTGACCGCGCCAACCGACTGCCTCGACCCCAATGGCGCGTTCCGCGTTCACGCCGGTGGACTGGTCACGATTCGCATCGGCCAGCCGCTTCGCCTGCCGCTGTTCGCCAACCGCAACGGCGTGGCCATCGACTTCAGCTGGCGTGTCCTCACCAGGCCGGCGGGTAGTCAGGTGGCCATCACCGCGGCGACGGGCTGGGCGAACGCCTCGCGCGACTTTCAGTACGCGTACCCGTTCGGAGCTGTGCCCACCGTCACCTTCAACGTTCCCGGCCGGTACGTGCTCGAGCTGCAGGCCCGGCTGGTGTTCCCCGACGAGCAGCACCCCACCGCGTCGCAGTCGCTGAGCCAACTGATCGTCGACGCGATCTGAGAAGAGGCTGCTACTTCTTCTCGGGCTCGAGGTCCTGCTCGGTGGGCCGGGGCGCCGACAGCTCGAGCTTGAAGCCCTTGCCCGTGTTGCCCGCGTCGTCGAACAGCTCGATGTTCAGCTTGTACGCGCGGCCGTCATCGAAGCCGAACGAGCCCGAGCAGACGTCGTGGCCGAGCAGCGCGTTCTCTCCATCGATGGGCACGAAGTACTGCTGCTTCGACGCCACGCCGCGCATGCGCTCCATCGAGACGAGCAGGTACGTCGCGCCGAGGTCCTTCACCTGCGAGCGCAGCTTCAAGGTGCGCGTCAGCCCGTCACGCGTGCGCTGGTAGAAGCCCTCTGACACGGCCGGCTTCTGGGTGAACTTGGGCGCCGTCGTGTCGGGCCCGGGCCCAGTCCTCCACCGCGCGGTGTTGTCGCCCCAGGTGTCGTTGAGCAACTTCACCTTCGGCAGCGCGCGGCCGAGCGTCAGCGTGTACTCGGTGTTTGGCTTGAGGGCCTGCTTCGGCTTGAGCCGCACGGCCACGCGATTCATCGTCGAGCTCCAGCCCTTCTCGACGACGACGGTGACGGGCTCGCCGCTGCTCAAGAGCGCCAGCTCGGCACCGCCCACCAGTTTGCCCACCCGCTCCTGCTCGGCCAGCACGCCCTCGAGCACGAAGACGACGTTGGTGGGCACCGTCGCGCCAGGCGCTGGGAAGAGCCGCACGCCGTCTTCACACGCCGCTTCGGCCCGAGCCGCGAGCAGAGCCACCAACGTGAGCAGGCAGAGGCGCACGAGCTTCAGCGACGGCGTGGCGACGACGGCATTCACGGTCAGTGAACGGGCGTGCCGGGGTCGATGATCTCGACCGGCCCGAACTTCTGCTCGTACTTCGCCAGGTTCTCTTGAATCGCCATCAGCAGGCGCTTCATGTGCTTGGGGTTGGTGATGATGCGCGAGAGCACCTTCGCGCGCGGCTGCTGCGGCTGCACGTAGATGAAGTCGAGCGTGAACTCGGTCTCGGTGTGGTTCACCAGCGCCATGTTGACGTAGCGGCCGTTGGCTTCGGCGTCATCGAGCTGAATCTGCAGCTGAATCTCGGGTGGCTTCGGCGTGTCGCTCATGGCGCTCATCTACTCCGCCGGTGCAGGGTGAACCAGAGAGCAAAGCGGTTGCGCTCACGCGCTGGCCTGTCACCATCGCGCACGCTCCGTGTCCTTCCCGCTCGACCCTGCCCGCACCGCCGCCTTCGACCTCGGGCCACCCGACGCGCACACCGCCGTGCTGCTGCTGCATGGCTTCACCGGCAGTCCCTGGGAGGTGCGCCCGCTCGCCGAGTCGCTCGCCGACCGTGGCTTCTTCGTGCGCGCGCCGAGACTTCCGGGGCACGGCACCATTCCCGAAGACATGCTCTGGGTGACGTGGCGTGACTGGCTCGCCGCGGCCGAGGCGTCGTTCGACTCGCTCTCCCGCCACCCCCGCGTGTGCGTCGCCGGTCTGTCGATGGGCGCGCTGCTCGGTCTGCTGCTGGCCGAACGTCACGGCGCGCGCGTGGCGAGGCTGGTGCTGATGGCGCCGGTGATGCGCGTGCAGCAGCGCCTGGGACGGCTGCTCGAGCGGGTCGGGCCACAGGTCTCGACCGGCTTCACGCCGCGGTGGCTCGAGAAGAAGGGCACCGACCTCGAAGACGACGAGGCGCGCCGCCAGTCGCCCGTGTTGCCCCGCTACCCGCTCGCGCGGCTCTTCGACCTGTTCGAGCTGCAGCGCATGGCGAGGCGGGTCGCTCCGCGCGTCACGTCACCCACCCTCATCGCCGCGGCCGTGAACGACCACGTGGTGCAGCACCAGAGCATCATGGCGCTGCACCACGCGATGCCGGGCTCCACGCTGCTCGAGCTGCAGCGCGGCTTTCACATTCTGCCGCACGACCTCGACCGCGCCCGGCTCATCACCGAGGTGGCCGAGTTCGTCGACGGTTAGTCGCGCTCGTCGAGCAGGTAGCGGTTCGAGATGGCCTTGAACGACAGCCGCCCCGCCAGCACCTCGGAGCGCAGCTCCTGCTTCGC
This sequence comes from Myxococcaceae bacterium, assembly GCA_040275325.1. Lineage (GTDB taxonomy): Bacteria > Myxococcota > Myxococcia > Myxococcales > Myxococcaceae > Xiheimicrobium. Next base: position 28,905 of record JBEOKA010000429.1, read on the forward strand.
TCTGATGACGATGCCTTCCCGCTGGTGGTCGGTGCCCGGGTAGAGGCCCTCGGCGCGCGAGAGCAGCGAGTCGACCGTCTCGTCGAACGCCTCACCCTCGAAGGCCACCGGAACCGGCGTGAGTCCGTAGCGCGCACAGAGCGCACGCAGCTCAGCGTCGGAAAAGTACCGCCCCGCCTGCCAGTCGTACGCGCTGAAGACGAACAGCGTCTTGTCCTTCAGGCCGGCCGGGTTCCCCTGAATGCCCGGGCCCACGACCTCGCCCTGCAGCGCGAGCGTCGGGTTGGCGGCGAGGCAGTCGGCGATGCCGTGCTTCTTCGCGACGTACCAGTACAGGTTCTCGCCCTCGGCGATGGAGTGGTTGCGCCCGCACACGTGCATGGCCCCGTCGACCAACACGAAGGTGGCGCTGGTGCCGTCCATCTTCACGGTGGCGACGAAGGGCTTGCCGCGCAGCTCGTCGAGCACCGCCGGAAACGACTGCACCCGCAGCTCGTCGGTCTTCGGCACGACGCTGGGGAACGGGCCACGGGAGTCACCCATGCCCGACGGCGCCGGCGGCTCGTAGCGCGTGATGCCGAGGCGCTCGGTGAGGTCGTCGCCTGCGCTGACGTCGCCGAGCCCGAGCTGAGCCAGCGGCATCAACAGCCCCTGAGAGAGCGTGCCCCGCAGCCGCAACGTGCGAATGCGAAACGTCTCGGGCCGCGGCACCCGCGTTGGAGCGCTCTTCGGCTGCCACAGCCACGCGAAGGTGTCGGTGTCGGGAGGGACGGCGTCAATCTCGAGGTACACGGCGAGCTCGCCCGGCGTCACCTCGCCCTTCTTCACCACGCACTGCCAGCCCGCCACGCGCGCCACCTCGATGCGGTCGGCGCCCGCGATGGAGGAGACCTGGCCGACGGTGACGACGGAGGCGAGCTTGCGCTTCATGGGTGTCATGGGCGGTTCGACGGGAGCCACCTGCGCGCCTGACGCAACGCTCAGGGCGCGCAGACGCGGCGGGCACGAATCGACGTCATGTCGCGCCACGCGACGATGAGCCACGCACCGTCAGCCGTCGAGACGAGCCCCGGCACACCTGCACCGCCGTCGAGGTTGCGAGCGCGGAAGCTGAAGCTGGTGGCGACGGGGACGGAGGTGGCGAGCACCACCTGCTCCACCCCGCCCGTCGTGCGCTGCTGCATCGCCACTCGAAGCTCGCCCGAGCGCGTGCGCAACGCCGCCATCGCGCCCCACTCTTGCGACAGGTTCGACGCGGCCGCCGCCACCTCGCACAGCCCCGTCGCCGTCTCGCCGGGGCACGTGCCCGTCGCGAGCTCGGGGAGGTAGTAGATACCTGACAAGGAGCTGCTCGAGCTGCTGTAGGGGTACGTCGCCGACACGCCCGCGTCCCACTCGATGAGCTCGGCGTCGACGCCCCCATAGAACGGTGGAGTCGTCACACCGCCGTCGCCCAGCCGAATCAGCTCGCGAACCGTGTCGCCAGCCGAGTCTTCGGCGCTGTAGATGACCCAGTGCCCGCGGTCGCTCACGTTGACGGAGTTGAGCGTCACCGTTGGCGGCGCCTCCCCCGTGTTGAGGTCTCGCACCTGACTGAGCCCACCGTCGAGCTGCCAGATGAGCATGCGGGCGCGCTCGTCATCGACCGCGAGGAACGTCGAGACCACCTGCTCGCCGACGCCCAGCCGCAGCCCGCTCGTGAAGCCCGCGTCAGGCACGGCCTCGAGACGCTCGAGCCCTGCGTCGGCCATGGTGACGAGCGTGTTCACCCGGCTCAAGTCGACGCCGCCATCGACGGTGGTGACGACGTAGACGAGGTCGCCCGAGGAGCGCGCGTGGTACTGCAGCGGCGCGGGCCGCGCGACGAGGTAGCTGCGCTGGAACATGAGCTGCTCGTCGAAACGTGCCACCACCAGCTCGCTCGGCATCGACGCCTGCTGCCGCGTGAAGACGAGCACGAACCCGTTGGGCACCGGCAGCAGCTGGAAGGCCGCGGTCGCAGAGGCCGCGCTGGTGAGCACGCTCGAGCCCTTCACGTCGGTGAAGCCGTCGCAGTCGTTGTCGAGCCCGTCGCAGCGCTGCTCATCGGCCTGGTAGTTCGTGCCGTAGTCGCTGGCTTCACACACCAACTGGCTGCCGGACTCGCAGCGGTTCTTCGCGCCCGCGCACACCCCCAGCGTCAACGCGCAGGCCTGCAGGTCGTTCACCATGTCGTCGATGAGGCCGTTGCAGTTGTCGTCCTTGTTGTTGCACGTCTCGACGCCGGGCTTGCCTTCGTTGACGCAGATGCCGCTCCACACGCGCTCGGCCGAGCAGACCTCGGTGCCGGGTTTGCACTCGCCGCGACCGCCGCCACAGGGCCGCGTGTCTCCGAGCTTGCACGCGCACTCACCCATGGCCGACTCGAGCCGGCAGAACCCGTTGCGACAGGCCGTGCCGCGCGGGCAGGTGCTGCCTTCGGTGCAGGTGATGCTGCAGTCGACGACGGTGGGTGAATAGAAGGTGCAGCCCGCGCCGAAGCCGGCGCCGAGCGCGAGCAGGAAGGCGATGGAGGCGCGCATCAGAACCGGGTCGACCATGAGGCCACCGCTCCGTTCGCAGAGGGCATGAGGAAGAAGTGGGCTTCGCTGTCAGCGCTGCCGCCGGCGACGCTCACGATGGTGGCGATGACGCCGCCCGCGATGGCCGCCGCCGAGACGCCGATGAAGACGCCTGCGAGCGTCTGGTCTCTGAGGCCCCCCGCTTCGATGGCCGTGCGCATCGGGTCCCACGGGCCTCCGATTCGGTAGAAGTCCGAGACCTGCTTCGACGCGTTGCCTGACTGCACGGCGAACAAGACAGCGAGGCCGGCCGAGACGACGCCGACGCCGAAGAGCACCACGCCCACGACGGGGAAGCGGCCCGAGCCACCACTGCTGCCGCCCGTCGCGCCGCCAGCCACCAGCTTCAGCTTCACCGTGCGCGGCTTGCCGGCTTCGACCATCACGTCGGTGCGCGTCGATTGAAACCCATCCATCTCGGCGATGAGCTCGTGGGAGCCCGGCGTCAGCTCGACCTTGGTGGGTGACACGCCCGCGAGCTTGCCGTCGAGCATCAGCACCGCGTCACGCGGGTCGGTCTCGATGGTGATTTCGACCGGGCCCGCCGCCGCCTTCGGCTTGAGCGCGAGCGAGACCTCTTTCGTCGAGCCCGAGGCGAGCTCGAAGGTCTCTTCTCCGTCGGGCTCTCCGTCACGGCTGGCGCGAATGGTGTGTTTGCCGGGCCCGAGCAGCACCGGCTCGGCGAGCGGAGACGTGCCCACCTCTTCGCCGTCGACGAACACCTTCGCGGGCGCGCCTTCGATCTTCACCGTCACCTTCGAGGTGAGCGCGCGAATCTGCGAGAGCTCGGTCTCGACGCTCTCACGGCGGTCGGCCGGCACCTTCTTGCCGCCCTCCTCGAGGTAGCGGTTGAGCGTCTTGACGGCCTGGCCGTACTTGAAGAGCCGGCGCTCGGTGAGGCCGAGGTTGTAGAGCACCTCGAAGCTGGGCACGGCCTGGTACGCCGCGCGGAACTCGGCGAGGGCGGAGGCGAAGTCACCCTCTTTGAAGAGCGCGACGCCCTTCTTGTAGTGGTCGGCGGCCTCGTTCTTCTTCGCTGCGGCCTCCTTCTTCGCAGCGGCAGCGTTCTGCGCGAGGGCGAGCGGCGACGAGCACAACGTGAGCGCGAGCAGCCAGCGGGTCAGAGACACGACGCAGACTGTAGTCCACCCAGCGGGCGCGTCACTCGTTCGGCGCTCGGTGTTCGCGGGGCTGCAGCGACGGCGCTTCGCGAAGCGACAGTCACGCCAGCCCGCCCGCACGTCACTCTCGCAGCTTCCGCGTGAGGCCCGAGCGCACCGGGGCCGTGGGCTCGCGCAACGCGGGGGCGAACGAGCACCTCGTCGGCGGTGCCGCCAGGCTCGACCGACCACGCCACGCCATCGAGCACGACGATGCCGCGCAGGCCGTCGCAGGTGCTGAAGTTCGACGCGGCCGAGAGGACTGCGACACGCGGATCGAGGTGGAGCCCCAGAACGCGCAGATAGTCGTCGACAACGCCGACTGGCTCGCGCTCGCTCAGCTCGCGACCGTCACTCGTACGGGTTCGTCTCGTCGACGGTCAGCTTGCCGCCCTTCTTGCCCGGCCCGGTCTTCGTGCCGCCCGTCTTCGTGGGCTTCACGGTCGGCGTCGGGTCGGGCGTGGGGTCGGTGCCGGCGGAGGCGACGAGGCGCGTGAGGGCCACCGTCTCTTCGTGACTCTCCTTGAAGGTGAGCCGCATGGAGCGGGGCTCGTAGCCCTGCGCCGTCGCGATGACCGACACCGCGCTGTCTTTCGCGCGCGTGAGCGAGAGCGGGTTGCCCTCGAGCTTCTCTCCGTCGACCTCGAAGCGCGTGCTCGCCGGCTCGGCCTTGAGCGTGACGACGACGTTGGAGGGAAGCTTCGGCTCGTTCGACTTCGGCTTCGTGGGCTTTGGAGGCGCCTCGACGGCGACCGGCTCGTCGGAGCCCTTCCCCAGCGCGAGGAACAGGCCCGCGCCGACGGTGATGCCGACGAGCGCGATGGCGACGCCGATGAAGACACCGGCGCGGCTCTTCGGGGGGAGCGGCGGCGCGTCGTCGACGGACTCGAGGGACGTGGCCGAGGCGGCGGGCTTCGGCGCCGGGGTTCCGACCCGCTTCGGCGGGCGCTTCACTGAGGGGCGCGGCTGTGGCGGCTCCTCGTCCATCGTCTGCGCGGCCTGGGCCGGCATCTTCGTGACCGAGTTGCGGCGGCCGCCCGGAGACGTGTTGGGCAGGCGCGCGGGCCCCGAGGGTGGGCGCGGCGTGCCGCTGGTGTTGGTGCGCGCGGCCGACTCGGTGGCGATGTCGAAGAGCGTGCTCAGGTCGCCGGCCTTCACGATGGCGAGCAGCGACTCCTTCACCTTGAGCGCGTCCTTCGCGCGGCGCTCGGGCTCTTTCACGAGCAGGGCGTCGACGAAGGCGCAGAGCTTCGCGGGCAGCTCGGGGCGCACGGTGGCGAGCGGGTCGTGCACCTCTTTGAGCAGCTTGGCGAGCGTGGCGATGTCGCTGTCGGCGTCGTACGGCGCGCGGCCTCCGAGCAGCTCGTAGAGCACCGCGCCCACCGAGTAGATGTCGGCGCCGGGGCCGAGCGTCTTCTCGCCGAGCACCTGCTCGGGGGCCATGTACTTGGGCGTGCCGACGGCGGTGCCCGAGTGCGTGAGGCCGGTCGACTGGCCGAAGCGCGAGATGCCGAAGTCGAGCAGCTTCACGAGGCGCTGCGGCTTGGTGCAGAGGAAGATGTTCGCCGGCTTGATGTCGCGGTGAATGACGTTGGCGGCGTGCGCGGCGGCGAGGGCCTCGAGCAGCGGCGCGATGATGCCGGCCGCCTCGGAGGGCGAGAAGACGCCGCGCTTCTTGAAGACGGCCTTGAGGGTGGCACCCTCGAGGTACTCCATGACGATGAAGGGCTCGCCGTCGTCGGTCTCGCCCATGTCGAGCACGTCGACGATGCCCGGGTGGTTGATGAGGCCGGCGGCTTTGGCTTCGAGGGCGAAGCGCTCTTTGACGTCGTCGCGGTCGGCCAGGTCGGCGACGAGCACCTTGATGGCGACGCGGCGGCCGATGGACTTGTTGGTGGCGGAATACACGGCTCCCATGCCGCCTTTTCCGAGCACGCCGTCGATCAGGTACTTGCCGGCAAAGGTGGTGCCGGGCTCGAGCACTGTCACAGGCGTGGAGTGTAGCCCAAGCGGCCGCCACGTCTCGCGGTTTGCCCGGACAGATGGCTGAGGGATGTGGGTGTGAGCGTGATCAGCCCAGCGCCTGGTGGGAGCACATGGATCGGCAACCGCTCGGGGTTGAACTCGTGTTTGCCGGTCGCGAGCACACGATGCGGCAGTGGTTTTCGTTCTCGCCGCCGTCAGACGGCGCCACGGCTCCGGCCGTGGAAGGCGTGCTCGTCGCCTCGAGGCTCGGCGCCGCGAGCACACGATGCGCCACCTCTCCGGTGGTGGGACTCACGCTCGCCGCCGTGAGTGCAACTCGCGCTCGCAGTGGTGAGCACACGGTGCACGACGCTCCGCTCGCGGGGTTGAACTCGTGTTCGCCGCGCGAACGCACGATCCGCCACCGCTCCGTTCTCGCCCGCGAGCACTCGGAGCCCGTCTCTTCGCCGCGACCACAAGACGCGCCACCGCTCCGGTGGTTGAACTCGCGCTCGTCGCCTCGAGCACTCGGACCCCATTTTCGTCGCCACGAGCGCCACGGTTCGCGTGCTTGAACTCGTGTTCGCCGCGCGAGCACGCCATGCGCCACCGCTGCGGTGGATGAACTCGTTCTCGTGACATCCGCACGGACGCAGGCGCGCGCGCTCAGAACACCCGCAGCCGCCACAGAATCGCGAGCAGCAACAACATGCCGCCGACGCCGATGGCGACGTAGCGCATGCCGGCGTTCACCGGCTGCGGCATCAACTTCTCGGTGATGTTGGGCATCGCCGACGGTCCGCTCTGCGTCGGGCGTGCGGCGGCCTCGGGGTCGGTGGGCTCCATCGACGGCTCACTCACGGGTCCGATGGGAGTCACGCCCGAGAGTCCAGGAGCGTCGGGCTCCGTCACGACGGGGCGCCGCCTGGACTCGAGCTCGGGGTTGCGCCGACGACCCGACTCCTCGAGCTCGGGGTTCCGCCGGCGCCCAGACTCTTCGACGCGGTCGAGCTTGCCGCGAACCTGCAGCCGGCTCCGGCTCGGGCGCTCCTCGTCGGGCTCGCGACCCAGCGGCTCGTTGAGCGGCACCGTCTTTCGGCTCGGCCGTTCGTCGTGGTCGAGGCGCGTCTGCGAGGGCTTCGGCTCGAGCGGAGCCTCCATCGTCTCTCGCCGCCCGACGCCATCATTCATCGGCACCGTCGTCTTGCGGCTCGGGCGCTCATCGACCAGCACCGGGCGCTTGCGCGAGGGGCGATCGTCTTCGAACACCTTCGCGACCTTCGGCTCCGAGCGCTGCGTCGGGGCCGGCGGCACGATGGCCTGGCGCCCGCTCGTCTTCACGGCCGGAGCAGCGGGCTCGGTCTTCGGCACGAGGCCACGCGCCGCAGCGGGAAGGTCGAAGGCGCCCTCGGTCTTCTCGTCGGTGAAGGTGTTCGCCGGCTGCAGCTTCGCGCCCTTCGCCTCGGACGGCTGCACGCGCGTGGGAGCGAAGTCGCCGAACGGGTTCGCCTCGGGCCGCACCTCGCCGACCTTCGCGTTCGACAGGTCCTGAAACGTGGCGGCGGTGTTCACGACGTCGGGCGGCTCGGGCGTCGCGAGCGGGTCGAAGCGCAGCGACATCGCGTACGTCTCGGCGCGGGCGAGCGCGGTCGACGGCTCTCCCGACAGGTCCCACACGTAGTCGGCGCCCGCGAGTGACTGCGCGGGCACGAGCGTGTCGCCGATGCCGCGCTCGAGCTCGGCCCTCAGCTGCTCGTCATCGAGTGACAGCACCTCACACAGCTCGGGGCCTGGAATGCCCTCGCACAGCCGCCACAGCACGCGCTCGCGCACCTCTTCGGGCAGCGCCCGCAGGCGCTCGAGCCACTGGCGACCTTCGGCGACGGTGGTGTCAGAGCTGGGCCGCTCCTGCAGCGACGGCGGCTTCGTGCGTTTGACGAGCCGGCGCGCCACGGCCACGGCGTGGGTCACGAACTGCACGTCTTTCGTCACCTGCTCGGGGCTGACGAGCACCGTGTCGAGCGTCTCGGCCATGAGCGCGTTCGCGAGGTGGTGCGGTACGCGGGCGAGCAGGGCGCCGTGCACGAAGGGCGTGACGTACTCGCGCAGCCGCTCGGTCGCGTTCGCGTCACCCGCCTTCCACTGCTTCACGTCGTCGAGCCACTCCACGAGGAGCGCCAGCCTACCCCGAGCCTCTTCAGCTGGGCGCGCCTTCGTCAGCGCGCGCGGATCACCGAGGCGCCGGGTGCGCGCAAGTTTCCACGCGAATCGATGCCGAATTTGCGAGCGCGCGAGAACCGTCGGACAACTCGCCGCACATGGCCGACATCATCGACCTGTCCCTCGTCGCAAACGCCCGTCGGACGCTGGAGAAGCTGCTCGACACGCGCGGCATCAACTACTTCCTCAAGGTGGACGCGAGGCAGCCGTTCCGGCTCGACCCGACCCGCGTCGACCTGGTGATTCGCACCGCCGCGAAGCTGGGGAAGTCCAGCGGCACGCCGGCTCCGAAGGCGTATGAGCACGCGCGCAAGTTGATTCGCCGTGAGCTCATTCGCCGCGTGGTGGGCGAGATGCTGCAAGTCGGGCTCTGACACGCTCGCGGGCACGTGCTGGCAGCCGCACGGGACCTCGGCGCACAGACTCGCGCCGACCTGTTCCCGAACACGCGCTCCCAGCTGATCGACGGAACCTCGGCGCACACCCGCGCGCCGACCAGTCCGGCCACACGCACAGACTCGCGGCGACCTGTTCCCGAACACGCGCTCCCAGCTGATCGACGGAACCTCGGCGCACACCCGCGCGCCGACCAGTCCGGCCAC
>JBEOKA010000430.1:0-9639 GCA_040275325.1 Myxococcaceae bacterium
CCGGTTCTGTGAGGAGCCTCAACCGGTCTACTGGCCGGTTGAGGTTTACTTGATGACCTCGAAAGAGCAACGGGCCCTCGCGCGCAGCCAGTGGACGGCGCGACTGGTGCGCGGGTCCGATCCGGGTGACGCCGAGGCGCTCCAACTCACTCCAGAGGAAGCGTGGGTCGCCGTTCAACAGCTCACCCGCTCGCTGTGGGCGCTGCGCGGCGGGAATGAAGCGCCGAAGCCGCGAGCCCAGTGGCCCTCACGACGCTTCCGCCCTGGCCAGGAGCGAGACGATGCCGACGGGCCCTGACCCGTGGAACGACGACTTCCTCGACCTCGCCGACGCCTTGCTCGCCGCGCAAGCCGACTTTCTCGTCGTCGGAGCATTCGCGTTGGCCCAGCACGGCTTGCTTCGCGCCACCGCTGACATCGACTTTGTCGTCCGACCCTCACCTGACAACGCGAGACGCGTCGTCGCTGCGCTGAAGTCGTTCGGCACACCGCTCTCCAGCGCAGGCGTTGGCGACGCCTCGACATTCTCACCGAGCTCTCTGGCGTCAGCTTCCACCAAGCCTGGGCGGGGCGCGTCACGCGGCAGGTCTTTGGCCGCGCGATTCCCTTCATCGGTGTCGAGGCGCTCCGCTCCGCGTTTCCACCGACGAAGTGTTGATTCACTCACCTCAGGGTCGCGGCCACCGCCTCGAGCAGCGTCGTGGGCGTGAAGGGCTTCTGCAGCAACCTCACCTGCCCCTCGAGCACCCCTCGCCGCATCACCTCGTCGTCGGTGTAGCCCGACATGAAGAGCACCCTGAGGCCTGCGAGGCGCTCGCGCAGCCCATCGGCCAGCTCGCGGCCGCTGCCGTCGGGCATCACCACGTCGGTGAGGAGCAGGTCGACACGGCCGAGCGTGCCGACGAGGGCCTGCGCCTCGGTCACCCCTGCGGCAGCGTGCACCTGGTACCCCGCTCCCGAGAGCAGCCGCTGGGCGACCTCGCGCACCGACGCGTCATCCTCCACCAACAGCACCACGCCCGAGCCGCTGCGATGCGTCGTCGACGGTGGCGGCGTCGCCACGCGTGGCCCGCCCCGGTACACCGGCAACCACACCTCGAACGTCGTGCCCCGCCCCGGCGTCGAGCGCACCGTCATGGTGCCGCCCGTCTGCCGCGCGATGCCGTAGCTCGTCGACAACCCCAGGCCGGTGCCCTTGCCAGGCCCCTTGGTGGTGAAGAAGGGCTCGAACACGCGTGCCTGCACCTCGGGCGACATGCCCTCACCTTCGTCATCGACGCGCAGGCAGACATAGTCACCCGTCGGCAGCTCGGCGGGCCGCGAGGGAAAGTCGGGCGGACGCAGCGACGACGAAACCGTCAGCCGCCCGCCGCGCGGCATCGCGTCTCTCGCGTTCACGCACAGGTTCATCACCACCTGCGTCACCAGCGTCGGGTCGGCCTTCACTGGAGGCAACGAAGGCTCGAGCGAGAACCTGAGCGCGACGGACTCTCCCAGCAGCGGCTTGAGCAGCCCCTCCATGCCGCGCACCACCTCGTTCACGTCGACGGCGCGCAGCTGCATCACCTGCTTGCGACTGAAGGCCAGCAACTGCCGGGTGAGCGCCGCCGCGCGGGTGGCGGCGTCGCGCACGTCTTCGAGGTCGGCGCGGTCGGGGTCGTCGCCTGGCCGGCCGTGCAGCATCAGCTCGACGACGCTCATGATGACGGTGAGCAGGTTGTTGAAGTCGTGCGCGACGCCGCCCGCCAGCTGCCCGAGCGCGTCGAGCTTCTGGCTGTGCCGTAGCTGGGCCTCGGTCTGCTTGAGCGTCTCGAGCGTGACGTTCACCTCCTGGTAGAGCTGCGCGTTGCGTACGGCCTGGGCCGAGCGGTCGGCCATGTCGGCGTAGAAGCGTTTTTCGTCGTCATCGAAGGGCCGGTCGGCGACGCGGGCGATGGCCAGGATGCCGTAGGTGACGCCGTGGGAGCGCAGCGGTTGGAGCAGTGCGTACGACAAGGTCTGGTCGCCGAGCAGCGCGACGGCTTCGGGGGTGAGACCCGCGCGCAGGGCTGCTCCCGGCACCAGCACCACCTCTCCCGCCAGCACGCGCTGCCCCAGTGGCCCTGCCTTGAGCGGTACCTCGAAGCGCTGCACGAAGGCTTTCAGCTCAGGCGCGGCGGCCCAGGCTGCACGCGACCTGACGCCAGCCGAGTCGGGCGTCAGCAGGAAGACGATGGCGAGCTCGTCGGCCGCCGGCGCCACCAGTCGGGCCGTGTCCTGCAGAATGCGCGACAAGTCGAAGCTGGCCGCAGACAGGCAACGCGAGAGCTCGGCCGTCGCCTGCTGAAACGACGTCTGGCGCGCCAGGCGCAGCTGCAGGGCATCACTGTCGACGACGGGCTGAAGCAACGAGAGGTGGGCCTTCTCGCCGTCGATGTCGACGACACCTGCGGGCACGGCGTCGACGAGCAGCTCGCCACTCGCGCGGCGAATGCGGGCACGGCGCGGGGCCAGAGCCTGCCCCCGGGCGAGCGACTCGATGCGTTGCTGCGCGAGTGAAGCGTCTTCGGGTGGCAGGAAGTCGAACACCGAGCGGCCGACGATGACCTCGGGCGTCTCTGCGCCGAAGATGCGCGCGCCCGCGGGGTTGAGCCACGCCACACGGCCGTCTCGCGAGGCGAGCGCGCCGACTGGCAACACGTTCATCACCGACTTGAGCGTGGCGGCCGCGCGCTGCACCTCGCGCTGGGCCGCGTACTCCTCGGTCATGTCACGAAAGACGAGCACCACGCCGCGCATCGAGCCGTCGCCGCCCCGCACAGGAGCGCCGCTGTCGGCGATGGGGCGCTCGCGGCCCGCGCGGTCGACGAGCAGCGTGTGGTTCGCCAGCCCCACGACGACGCCCTCTCGCAACACGCGCAGCACCGGGCTCTCGACGGGAGCCCGCGTCGACTCGTTGATGATGTGGAAGACGCGCTCGACGGGTTGGCCCTTCGCCTCGGCCGACGACCAGCCTGTCAACCGCTCCGCGACGGGGTTGAGGCGCAACACGTCGCCGCGCGCGTCGGTCAACATCACCGCGTCACCGATGGAGTCGAGCGTGATGCCGAGGTCGAGCTCGCTGCGAGAGACGGTGAAGGTGAAGCGCAGCACCGCCGCCAGCAGCAACGCCTCGGCAGGCACCATCACCTCGGAGATGACGAGCGCTGCGTCCTTCATCAACGGTCCACCGAAGCGCACCGCCACGAGCGCCCCGAGCCAGGGCACCACCACGACGAAGAGGGCGAGGCGACGACCCAGCGTGGCGGCGACGCCTTCACCGAGCAGCGTGCGCGTGATGGGTCCGGCCCTGGTGGCCCAGAACAACGCGACACCCGCCAGCCCCAGCGCGAGCGAGGTGTGCATGGCCATGGTGCTCCACACCGCCGAGGCGCCGAGTGAGGGCAGCCCGAGGCTGTAGCCGATGAAGCCCACCAGCGAGACCCCGAGGGCGCCGCTCGCGAACACCTGCGACGAAAGCAGCCGCGCCGGCCGCACCACCGCCAACACCAGCCCGACGGAGAGGCAGAAGAGCCCCAGCGCCGTGCCCATCGACATGCGCTGCGGCAGCGACGAGCGCCACCAGAGGGTGTCGAGCGAGTCGCTCCCGCCAAACCAGGCGCCGAGCGCGGAGCCTGCGCCGATGACGAGCGGCACGAGGGAGAGGGCGATGACGGCCAGCCGTCGCCCGTGCACCAACGCCAGCAGCGCGCCAGCGAGCAGCAGCAACGAGAGCGCCGTGTTCGGCTTCATCGTGCTCGTCGCGCCAAACGTTCGCAGCGCGCTCACGTCGAACACCCAGCCAGACAGGCCGATGAGGGCGAGCACCGCGACGCCAGCAGCCAGCACCTTCGTGACCCGTGTCTGCATGACGCCCCCCAGGCGCAGTCGAACTCCGGGTGACGACATGCCACCGACCGCCTCACGTTGTCAGCTGGCGCTCCGCCGTCAGCGGCCGTACGTCTCGAGCAGCTGAAGCAGGCGGGCCTCTTCTGGCGCGCCGGAGCCCGCGAGGTCGTGGCGCTGCTGCGGGTCGACGCGCATGTCGTAGAGCCTGACGAGCGGCCGCTCCTTGCCGGGAATGACGATGAGCTTGTGCGTGGCCGTGCGCACCATGCGGTCCTTCGCGTCGATGACGGCTTGCCGGTACGAAGGCGCGAGCACGAGGTTGTGACGGAAGGACGGGTCGACCTCGAGCGTGTCGACGGCGCCAGCGAGCTCGACGACCTGCGCCCGCTCCTCGTCGCTCAAGCCCGTCATCGCGCGCGCCTTGGGGAAGAAGAGGTAGCAGGTCTCGGCGAAGGCGTTGAGGCCGAGGTCGGCCGTCGCGCCGGTGAGGAGCGGAGAGAGGTCGACGCCCTGCATCGACGGCGGCGTGGGCAGGCGCAGCTGCGCCAACAGCGTCGGCGCCACGTCGACCGAGCGCGTGACGGCGTCGACGACACCCATCGCGCCACGAGGCAGCCTCACGAGGAAGGGAATGCGGGTGCTCTGGTCGCCGCCGAAGAAGTTGGTGCCGTGGCCCAGCGTCGAGCCCGGGTCGTACAGGTCTTCTCCATGGTCGCTGGTGACGATGACGACGGTGTCGTCGAGCCCGCGCGCCTCGAGGCCACGCAGCACCATGCCCACGGTGTCGTCGAAGTCGCTGACGGCGCCGTCGTAGAGGTCGCGAATGTGTCGAATCACCTCGGGCGGCAGCGTCGGCGAGAAGCCGGTGGTGATGAGCTCGTGCGCGCGCACCTCGACCTGGTAGCGGTGCGGGCCGTCGTAGCTGGGCGCGCCGTAGCGCGTGTTGAACGGGTGCCGGGCGTTGTACGGCAGGTGCGTCGGGCTGGCGAAGAGCACGCCGAAGAACGGGCGCCTCTTCTCGATGGCGCCATCGATGCCCTCGAAGAGCCGGTCGGTCAGCACCGAGGGCCGCGCCGCCCAGGCCATCGACGCGCGCCCCGGCACCAGCACGTCACCCAGCGCGCCGGGGAACCCCGCGAAGAACACCGCCACCAGCACGTGCGAGCGCATGGTGGCCTCGAGCAGAAGCGCCTCGAAGTTCTGAATCGGCCCCACGTCGCGGCGCGAAAAGCCGTAGTCGACGAGGTCGAAGTGGTTCCCCACCCAGTCCGACGAGACGAAGGTGTCGTAGCCCGCGCGCGAGAGCAGCTTCGGCAAGAGGTCTTCGCGCGCCTCGACCGCCGCCACCTCGGCCTTCGAGGGGTACATGCTGCGCAGGCCGTGCTTCGGCGGAAACTGGCCGGTGAGCAGCGTCGTCCACGACTCCAGCGTGCTGGCCGTGGCGACGTGGTGCTGGCGAAAGTCGATGGCGCGCGATGCGAAGGCGTCGAGATTGGGCGTGAGGCCGGGCCGGGCGTTTCCATGCACGCCGAGCCGGTCGAATCGCCAGGAGTCAGCCGCGAGGATGAGCACGTTCGGTCGCTCGAGCCGGCTCGCGCGAAGAGGCGCCGGCCGATGTCGCACGCCCGCCGTCAGCAGCGCCACCGCCACCAGCGCGACGGCCCGCCAGCGGTTCGAACGAACCAGCCTCGTGAACGCGAAGAGCACGAGCGCGAGGAAGACGACCGAGAGCGCCTCGAGCCCATGCACGCGCTCGAGCCACGAGAGGTCGACGCGCAGCTTTCGCTCCACGGTGTCGAAGAAGCCCGGGCTCATCAGCAGCGCGGGGCCGAGGGCGACGAGCAGCGACACGACGTCGAGCAGCAGCAACGTGCCGACGAAGCGCAGCCCGCGCAGGCCTCGAAGGAAAGGCGTGGAGAGGAACGAGAGCACCAGCGCGATGACGAGGTACGCCGGCAGCACCCGCAGCTGCGCGAACACGGCGAACGTCAGGTACGGCCCACGCGCCAGCGCCGCGAACCGCTCGGCGACGTCAGACGACTGCGTGACGAAGGAGGCGACACACGCGCCCCAGACGAGGCCGCAGACGAGCAGCTGCAGGGGCAGGACGCGACGCACCCGCGCCCTCTACCCCGGCTGACCCTCGCCTGACGACGAACGTCGCTGGACTCGGGTGCCCGCTTGAATTCTCGTCGCCTCACCTGGAAGGCGCTCTTCCTCCCCCGAGGCCTCATGAACCGACGCAGCTTCACTGCACTCAGCCTGCTGCTCCTGTCGTGCGTCACCCGAGACACGACCCCGCCGTCGAAGCTGGCCGAGGGATGTCTGCTCAACAGCGACTGCGAGACGCCGCTCGTCTGCGTCTTCCGCCGCTGCCACCAGCCCTGCGCCGACCGCCGCGACTGCCCTGCCGACAGCGACTGTCAGCTCTCCGGAGACCCGCCGCAGCTGGTGTGCACCCAGGTGACGTGCGCCGACGCGCCGTGCCCACAGGGGCAGATTTGTGGCGTCGACCGGCGGTGCCGGTACCAGTGCGCGACGGCCAGCGACTGCAGCCCGCGTCAGGCGTGCGTCGAGAACCAGTGCGTGTGGAACGACCAGCTGCAGCCTGATGGCGGCTTCCCTCCGCCGCTCGATGGCCGGGCGTGCGAGTACTCGAGCCAGTGCGCGGCGGGGCAACGGTGCAGCCGCTCGGGCCAATGTGTGGCGGAGTGCTTGAGGTCGGTCGACTGCGCTCCCACGGCGGCGTGCGTCGGCGGCGTCTGCGTCACGACGGCCTCCGACGGCGGCGTCATCGTCGACGCGGGCACCACACCGGACGCCGGCAGCATGAGCGACGCCGGGCGCCCGACGACGGGCTGCGAATACGACAGCCAGTGTGACGCCGGCGCAGTCTGCTCGAGAACGGGGCTGTGTCTGCCCGAGTGCCTCACCACCCGCGACTGCCCGGTGAATCAGGTCTGCTCGTCGGCGGGCGCGTGCGAACCGCTCGCCTTCGATGCTGGCCCGACCTGCACGTACTCGAGCCAGTGCCCGCCGAGGCAGCGCTGCGGCCGCAACGGCACGTGCGAGCCCGAGTGTCTCGACTCGCGCGACTGCCCGCCCGGAGACTCCTGCTACGCCAACGGCTGCTACCCCACGCTCGGAGACGCGGGCCTCGTCGACGGCGGCGTTCCGACTGGCTGGGGCAACACCTGCCTCGTCTCGTCCCAGTGCACCAACGACCTCGTCTGCGACGCGCGCGGGCGCTGCAGCTTCGAGTGCCAGAGCAACGGAGACTGCGTCGGGAACGCGGCCGGCACCTGCTGCTCGGGGAACCGCTGCCGCGCGGGCTCGTTCTGCAACGTGGTGCTCGCCGATGCCGGCACGCGCGACGCGGGAACGTCGGGAATCGACGGCGGCTGCCTCGCCGACATCGACTGCCTCGACAACGACTTCTGCAACGGCGCCGAGGCCTGCCGCGCTGGCCGCTGTGTGGCCGGCACCAGCCCGTGCTTCGACAACAACCCCTGCACCAACGACATCTGCCTCGCGGCGTCGCGGCAGTGCACGTACCAGACGATTGCCACCGACGTTGACGGCGACGGCCACTACCCGACGCTGTGTCCGCGCGACGCCGGCGCGCCTGCCGATGACTGTGATGACAATGACAATACGGTCTACGGAGGAGCGCTCGAGCGGTGTGATTGGAAAGACAATAATTGCAATGGCTCCATCGACGAGGCGCTGTGGCGTGAACGGGCCAGCGCGCGCGGTGTGGTGAGTTCCGCTGCCGACTACCCGCCGAGCGGTGGAGCGCCGGTTGCGGTCAAGGTGGGCAACGAGGTCGTCGTCGTTGCGCCGTCCCACCACGTGAAGGGCACGCACGACGCGTTCAGGCTCGATGGCACGTCGATGAGCGTCATCACCGGGCCGGTGTCGCTGCACTCGGCGAACTCGCCGTGGCCCACCTGCACCAGCGGCGTCGTGCGTTACGGCAACCAGGCCATTCTGCCGTCGTTGACGGTGACCGATGCAGGCCTCGCCCTCGCGAGCCTCGTCGCGCGCTTCAGCAACCCACAGTCGACGTGCTGCAACAGCGCCGAGGTGCGCCGCTTCGAGGCCCGCCTCACCACGTTCACGCCCGACCTGACGGTGACTTCGTCGACGGTGCTCCAGACGGGCACCGAGGCGGCCGGCCAGTGCCGTGACTTCACCGGCATCTCGCTGGGCGTCGGGGTCGGCACCGGCGGCTTCACCCCCATCGGCCGCGTCGCTTCGGCCTACAGCCCCGCGCTCGACCAGCACATCGCCACCTGGTGGGACACGGTCTCGGTCGGGAGCGCGGTGGGGCTGCGCTTCAACACGGTGAGCGACGCAGGCGTGCTGGGCACGCGCCGCGACGTGTTGCCCAACCTCCCCATCACCGAGCCGTCTCTCGCAGACCCGGAGCAATCTGGCCCTCAGGTCGCGGTCGGCAGCCGCGGCGTGCTCTTCGCGTGGACCAGCGCGCCACAGCAACCGCTCATGCTCCCGCTCGTGCGGTGGGTCATCTACGAGCCCGACCTCTCGACGGTACGCGACGGGCCGTTCCAGTTCGCGCTCCCGTCGTCGACCCAGAACACCAAGCTGTGGCTCGACAGCGCCACCTTCGATGGCCAGAAGTACGTGCTGCACGTGACGGGCGCGACGGCCGCCGCCCCCAGCCGCTTCCTCGCCATCGACGAAGACGGTCAGGTGCTCTTCTCCCGACCGATGGCGTCTTCTCAGCCCGTCAGCAACGCAACCGAAGCAGGCTGGAGCGGTGGCTTGAGCAGTGGCAATGCCATCATTCCCAACCGGGGCTACGTGACGGCCAACCAGCAGGGTTCGTTCCTTCGCTTCACGACGGGCGCGCAGAACGTGGGCGTCGCCGCGCAAAGCATCGACACCGACCTCGTGCAGCCCCAGAGCAGCCGCAGCGACTTTGCGGTCGTGCCCCTCACCGAGACGAGCGTCGGCCTGTTCTGGACCGACGGGCAGCTCAAGAAGACCGTCTTCGAGTGCCTGCCGTAGCGGCTACTTCTTCGCGTGCACCGACAGCTTCAGCAGCACGTTGTCGGCGATGAGGTCGTCAGGCTTGCCCGGGTAGACGATGCCGAAGTCCTTCCGGTTGAGCGCGAACTCGGCGGTCACGTCGGCGCCAGCGTCGGTGAGCGTGATGTCGGCGGGGAAGCTGATGCTCTTCGTCACGCCGTGGAGCGTCAGGTCTCCCGTCACGTCGTAGCGCGCGCCCTCTGCCTTCTTCAGGCTCGTCGAGACGAAGCGCGTCACGGGGAACTGCTCGACGCCGAAGAAGTCGGGGCTCTTCAGGTGGCCGGTGAGCTTCTCGGAGTCACTGAAGACCGAGCCCATCTCGAGGTCGACGCGCACGCGGCTCTTCGTGAGGTCGTTCTCCACCACCTCGAGCGCGCCCTTGAAGGCCTTGAAGCCGCCTTCGTGCTTCCCCGTCACCTTCGCGCCAGTGAAAGCGACCGTGGAGCCGTCGTTCGAGAAGGTGAAGGCCGTGGCGTTGGCGAGCGGCGGCAGGTCGGCCAGGGCCGCGGCGGTCGTCTTCGTCGCGGGAGCGACGGTGGCCTTCGACTTGTCCTTCGCGGGGTCGGGGCAGCCGGCGAGAGCGACGATGCAGAGAATCAGGAGTGAAGTGCGCATGTGATGCCTCATGACACGAGGCGGGCGCCGGTTTCATTCATACTCGCAGCCGATGTGCGAAGTGAGGCTGTCACCAGCCAGCGGGAGCGAGAGCGTCGAGAC
>JBEOKA010000431.1:0-2367 GCA_040275325.1 Myxococcaceae bacterium
TGCCGCGCCTTGGAGAGGTCTTCGACACGTTTCGACAACTTCGTGAGGTTCTTCGAGAGCTTCGCGACGTCGTCCGAGGTCGCCACGCCCAACGCGCCGAGCACTTCACGCGGCATCGTGCGAACGCGCTTTTGCAGATCGGTCGCGGTGGTGGCGATGCGCTTCTCGAGCACCTTGAGGTCGTCTCCGCTGCGAACGCGCGCCAGCATCTTCTCGAGCGAGCGGCGCTGCTTCTTCGCCTCGGTCACGATGTCCTTCTCGACCTGGAGCAGCTGCTTGCGGGCAACACCAAGGCCCTCGGTGAGACGCTCAGCGGCAACAGCGGTCACGGCCTTCTTCGGGGTCTGCTTCATGTGCGGTACTCCTCCTTTGACGCACTGCATATAACGCGCGGCGTCAAGAAGGCAAGGAGTCCAGAACAGCAGACGGTTCAGTGGGTTGCGACCACATCGCTCCGGGAGAGGGAGTCGATGGCGCGAAACAGGTGGGCTTCGTCGAGGGGCTTCTCGAGCACGGCGATGGGCCGAACCTCGAGCAGCTCACGGTCGAAGGTGTCGGCGTGACCGCTCATGAAGATCAGGGGCAGGCTGGGCTGGAGCCGCGAGAGCCGACGCGCCAGCTCGAGCCCATTCATCTCAGGCATGCGCACGTCGGTGACGATCACGTCGAAGTCCGCCTCGGCCAGCGCCTCCAGGGCTTCGCGGCCGTTGCTCGCGATCATGACGTGATGCCCGGCTCGCACGAGCCTTCGCCGCAGCGATCGCAGCAGCAGCACCTCGTCATCGACGATCAGCACGCGCATGCCGATCAGTACCCGCGACGACGGTCGACATTTCGCTCCGCTCGGGTGGGGCCGGGGTGACTGCCCTGAAAGCACGACGCGCCGGAGATCGAGCGATCTCCAGCGCGTGGGTGACGGCAGCTCCAGCCCGATTTACTTGCCGAGCACGATGTCGCGGTAGCCGGGGCGCTCGGGAATGACCTGCTTGTTGCCGAGGCTGTGGTGCTGCTGGGCGATCTTGTCCTGCAGCAGCATGAGGCCGTCGAGGACCTGTTCCGGGCGCGGCGGGCAGCCGGGAATGTAGACGTCGACGGGGATCACGCGGTCGATGCCCTGGAGCACCGCGTAGTTGTCGTAGAAGCCGCCCGAGCTCGCGCAGACGCCGAAGCTGACAACCCACTTGGGCTCGGTCATCTGCTCGTACACCCGGCGCAGAATCGGAGCCTGCTTGAGGTTGATCGTCCCGATCACCATCAGCAGGTCGGCCTGACGGGGCGAGAAGCGGGGGAACTCGGCGCCGAAGCGCGCGATGTCGTAGCGGCCGGCGGCGACCGACATGTACTCCATGCCGCAGCACGCGGTCGCGAACGGGTAGGTGAAGAGCGAGTACTTGCGCGCCCAACCCAGGCCCTTCGAGACGACCTTCTGAATGAAGCCCGTCGCCTCTTCGCGGCGGGTGGTGATGATGGGTGCGTCGATCTCAGAAGCCATGTCGTTCAGCTCTCCCAGTCCAGCGCGCCCTTTTTCCAGATGTAGACGAGGCCGACCACGAGCGTGGAGGCAAACACCAGCATCGTCATGTACCCGAACCAGCCCAGCGCCTGGAAGTTGACCGCCCACGGGTAGAGGAACACCGCTTCGACGTCGAACACGATGAAGAGCAGGGCGACGACGTAGAACTTCACCGCGAAGCGCTGGCGAGCCGAGCCCATCGGCGCGTTGCCGCCTTCGAAGCTCTCGTTCTTCACCTGCGTGGAGCTCTTCGGGCCAAGAATGCCGGCGAGGAAGGGAATGGCGACGGCCATGATCCCTGCGAGGCCGAACACGACGGCGATCGGCAGGTACTGCGTGAGCGGGTGTTCCATTGAAAAATCACCTTAAAGACGAGGCACTTGCCCGTCAAAGCGTTTCTGAGGCGGCTTACTGAATCACCCGCGCCAGCCGCAGCACCGAGGTCTCGAAGCGCACTCCGACGGCACGCGAGGCCTTCTCGTTGATGATGATCTGCGCCTTGTCACCGCTCATCGACACGCCGATGGGCAGCACCTGCTCGACCAACACTGCCTCGAGCGCGAGCGCGTAGAGCTGATTGTCCTGCGTGACCTCCCAGGCCTGCTTCACCAGTCCGAGCGGCATTCCGGGCTGAGCGAGCAGCGCCGAGGCGTGGGTCTTGTCGATCTCGTTCTGGAGCTGGCCCTCGTTCACGAAGTCGGCGCCGACGTACTTCACGGGGCGCGCCTTCACCTTGTTCGAGGCGAGCTCGTTGAGCTCGACGACGAGGCGCTCGCGCTCTTTCGCCTGCGCAGGGGCGCTCACCACGAGGATGACGAAGGGCCCCACGCCGCGGGCGTCGAAGTTCACGTCGT
>JBEOKA010000432.1:0-25669 GCA_040275325.1 Myxococcaceae bacterium
GGGCCGTCGTGGTGGGCCCCGGCATTTCGCCCGAATTCGCGCCCCAGGGGCGTCGCTGCCGACATTCCAGCCCCGGGGCATCACGAGGGCAGGCCACGTTCAGGCGGCGCCGGGGGCCGCATCGGCGCGGACCGCTGTCGCGGGGCCGCCGGCAAATAGCGTCGCGTCGCGCACGGGGGGTCCGGTATGGTGCCGCCCATGATCACAGCAGGCGATCCACTTCCCGATGCCACCCTCACCGAGTCGATCACCTTCGGCGACTCGTGCCCGATGCCGCCGCAGAAGCTGAGCGCCGCGGCGCTGGCCAGTGGCAAGCGCATCGTCATCTTCGGCCTCCCCGGCGCGTTCACCCCGACCTGCTCGGGCCGGCACGTGCCCGGTTACCGCGAGCAGCTGCCCGCGCTGAAGGCGAAGGGCGTCGACGAGGTGTGGTGCGTGTCGGTGAACGACGGCTTCGTGATGGCCGCGTGGGGCAAAGAGCTGGGCGCGTTCGGCAAGGTGCGCATGCTGGGCGACGGCAGCGCCGACTTCGCGAAGAAGCTCGGCCTCGAGAGCGACCTCACCGCGTTCGGCATGGGCGTGCGCAGCCAGCGCTTCTCGATGTTCGTCGTCGACGGCGTGGTGAAGAGCGTCAACGTCGAGCAGGGCGGCAAGTTCGAGGTGAGCGACGCCGCCACCATGCTCACGCAGGTGTGAGCCGGTCGCGCAGGCGATCGATCAACGCGCGCGCGTCGGAGTTCGAGGGATCGAGCCGGGCGGCCTCGTGCGCGACGTCGAGCGCGTGAAGGAAGTGACGGCGGGCGGCGTGCTGCGCGCCCGTGAGCCGCTCGAGCTCTCCGTACGCCTCGAGAATCGTCGCGAAGAGCACCACCTTGTCGGCGCGGCCGAGCAGCTGCGCCGCGGCGTGGGCGTCGACGAAGGCGAGCGTCGAGGGCTCCATGCCGAGGGCCGAGCGGGCGGCGTCGTCGAGCTGCGCCTTCGCCTGCGCGGGATCGACGAGCGCGAGCTTCAAGATGCGGGCGATGAACTCGCTGAGCTGCTTCACCGCGCGCATCACGTAGTCGCGTTGGTCGAACACGACGAAACCGTAACCACGAAGCCATGACGGTCAATCACGGCGGTCGAGCGCGGAGCGAACTGGCACTGCTGCTCCCGCGGCTGCGCGCTGCAGACTGGTGACCGCGTGCGCCGTCTGATTCATGCTTGCCTTCCCTGCCTTCGAGGAGCCCCGATGCCAGCGTCGAACCTGAACCGCCGCGCCGTGATGACGGGCGCGCTCGCCCTGCTCACCACCTCGAGCTGCGGCTACGTGCTGTACCCCGGGCGTCGAGGCCGCTCGGGTGGGCGCATCGACATTCCGGTGCTCATCATCGACATCCTCTGGTTCATCCCCGGGGTGCTGCCCGGCGTCATCTGTCTCATCGTCGACTTCACGAGCGGCTGCATCTACGGCGGCGGCGGGCGGGCTTCGACGTCGTCGTCTCCGAGCCCGCTCGACTCGCGCCTCACGGTCGTCGAGGTCGAGCTCGATGGAAAGGTGATCGCCACGGGTGAAGTGGCGGCCGATCGCAGAGCGAACCTGACGTGGAGTCAGCACGTCGACGAGGCCACGCTGCGAGCGCGCGCGAAGGTCCGCGTCATCTCGAGTGACGGCGCGTCGGCAGCTGGCGACCTCGGCGCGCTGGTCTGACCTCGTGAAGACCGTCGAGGAATGGAAGGCGCAGCTTCGCGCGTCACTCAAGACCGAGCTGCGCGCGAGACGTTCGTTCGCGGTGGCCGTGCTGCGCGAGACGCTCGCCGCCATCGACAACGCAGAGGCCGCCGAGCTGGCAGCAGCGCCCACCGTCGAGCACGGCGTCATCGCTGGTGGCGTCGCAGGCCTGGGGGCCGGTGAAGTCGCGCGAAAGCAGCTCACGCCTGAAGACGTGTCGAAGCTGCTCGCTCGGGAAATCGACGAACGCCGCGCGGCTCAGACGCAGTACCTGTCGCTCGGGCGGGAAGAAGAAGCAGCGACGCTCGGCCTGCAGCTCGAGGTCTTGAACGGACTGTTGGCGTGACCTTCGCGCAGCGCTTTCGTCGCGTGCTGTTCTGGGCGCTCACGGGCGGAGCGCTGGCCCGGCTCTGGGTGCTCGGTGACGTGAAGGGCTGGTCCATCGTCGGGCCCGTGGCGCTGCGCATCACGGGCCTCACGCTGCTCGCCTGGTATGGGCATCTGATCATTCATGAAGCAGGACACCTCGTCGCGTCGCGGCTCATGAAGTTCCAGGTCGACGGCGTGACGCTCGGGCCCGTGGAGTGGAACGCCCGTACGCGCGAGTGGTCGTGGGCCGGCCTGTCACTGGGCGGCAAGATCGCGACGCTGCCGATTGGAGCGAAGGACCTGAAGCACCGCCTGAGAATCGTCGCAGCGGCCGGCCCGGTGATGACGCTCTCGGCGCTGGTGGTGCTCTCGAGCGCGTGGCTCGCCCGCGCGGAGCCCATCACCTCGAACCTCGGCATCGCGATCGTGACCGGAGGGCTCGTGCTCCTCTCCGCCGCGACACCGGGACGATTCCGCGCCACCACCGCTGTCGCAGGGAACGACATCGATCAGGTGCTGGGCGGGCGGCAGGTGATCGCACATTGGACGTACCTGGCCGTCGTGCAGGGCGTGCTCGCGGGCGGCCGACCGAAGGAGGTCACCGAGGGCATCGACTTTGGTCCCCTGCTCCCGCCAAACGACGAACCGCCTGCCGCCATCACGCTCATCTGCGCCATTCATCACCTCGAGCGACAGGACTTCGTCAGCGCCAAAGCCGTGCTCGACGACGCGGCGCTGCGAGCAAGCGACGCCATTCAGTGGGTGCACACCGACGTGTTTCACCAACGCGGCGCCATCGCCGCGCTGATCGATCACGACCTCGAGCGCGCCATCGCGTGTCTCGACGTCGTGAAGAAGCGCCAGTCACTGCCCTGGTACGCCGACCTGCTCGAGGCATGCATCGCGAAGGCGAGCAGTGACGAGATGATGGCGCAGCAACGAGTGACGCGGTGGATGAACGAGGCGCGCGCAGCCACAGGAGGACGCCTGGCCTTCGGCGGCAACGAGTGGATCCTCGATCGCCTGCGCCCCAACTGGCGCGCTTAGACGCGGAACCGGCGAATCTCGCCACGCAGCACTTCGCCCTGCTGCCGCAACGTCTCGATCGCCTCTTCGAGCTGCTTCACCGAGCGGTTCTGCTGCTCAGACACCGACTTGATCGTCTCGATGGCCTTGAGCACCTGCTCCGAGCCACGCGTCTGCTCCTTCTGCGCGCGGTTCAGGTGCGTGACCATCTCGTTGATGTTCTCGATGGAGCGGCTGATCTGCTTGCTGCCGTGCGCCTGCTCCTGCACCGAGCGGGTGACGTGCGTCGTCAGCCGCTTCATGTGTTCGGCGCTCTTCATGATCTGTTCCGACCCGCGGGCCTGCTCGTTGGTCGCCTTGCTGATCTGCTCGACCGTCTCACGAATGCGATCGACCGCGGCCGTCACGTCCTTCGAGCCGCGGGCCTGCTCGACCGTCGCGCGCGCGATCGCCTTCACCATCTGCGTCGAGCGGTTGGCCGACTCCTGGATCTTCTTGAGCGCGCCTTCGGTCTCGCGGCCGAGCAGCACGCCCTCTTCGACGTGCTTCACGCCCTGGTTCATCGTGCTCACGGCGTTGCGCGACTCGTCCTGCACGGCGCGAATGAGATCGCCGATCTCCTTCGTCGACGCGCCCGTGCGCTCGGCGAGGTCTTTGATCTCTTCGGCGACGACCGCGAAGCCCTTGCCGTGTTCACCCGCCTGCGCGGCGATGATGGCGGCGTTGAGCGCGAGCAGGTTCGTCTGCTCCGCGACGTCGTCGATGACGTCGACGATGTTGCCGATCTCGAGAATGCGGCGGCCGAGCTGCTCGATGACCGTCGACGCCGCGCGCGAGCTGTCCTTGATGTTGTCGATGCCGACGATGGTCTTCTGAATCGACTCGGCGCCCAGCTCGGCGTCCTTCGACACCTGCTCCGACAAGCGCGCCGTCTCGTACGCGTTCGTCTCGACCTGGCTGATGGCCACGTCCATCTCGCGAATCGAGGAAGACGTGAGCTCGGCGCTCTTGAGCAGGTCCTCGACGTTCCGAGCCACTTCCTTGATGGAGTACGTCGTCTGCTCGATGGCGCTGGTGGTCTCTTCCACTGAGGCGGCCATCTTCATCACGTTCTCGGCCACCTCGTCGTTGGTGGTGGCCATCTCGAGAATGCTCGAGCTCGAGTCTTCGGCGCTGCCGTAGAGCGTCTCGACGTTCTCGGCGATGCCCTTGAGGCTGGCGAGCATCTCGACCATCGCGCTCGAGGTCTCCTCGACGCGGGTGAGCACCGTCGCTGAGCCGCCGGAGGTCGTGGAAGCCGAGCGGGAGATCTGATCGATGACCTGCGCGACGCTCTCGGCGACGCCACGAACGCGGCCGATGGTGTCTCGTAAGCCCTGACCGATCATGTTGAGCGCGTCGGCGAGCTCCTGCAGCTCTCGCGTGGTGGCGCCTTCCACTTTCCCCGAGAGGTCGGCCTCTGACAGCCGGGCCGCCTGCGCGCGCATCTGCCGAATCGGCGCGATGAGCAGCACGCGCGACAACACACCGACGAGCGCGATGAACACGGCCACGCTCACCAGCAGCGCGACGAGCAGAATCTGCCGCAGGCTCGAGATGGCCTGCCGAATACGAATGGTGTCGAGCACCACGATGACGTGCGCGCGACCCGAGCCGGTGCGCGGGGCGACCTCGTCAGAGACGAGCAGATCGCCCGAGTCGAGCGTGAGCCGCGCCTTGCGCCCGCCTGCGTTGAACGCCTCGAGCACGCTGCGGGTCAGCTCGGGCTCGGTGTTCGGCTTGAGCGCGATGAGGTCTTTCGGGCCGCACTCGGCATCAGGGCACACGAGCACCCACGCCGAGCGAATCTCGGGCTCACTGCCGATGATGGTTCGAATCTCGGCCGACGCGTCCTGGTCGATGCCGTCACGCGCGCCGATGACCATCTTGCGCTCGATCTCGCGCGCGACCGCCTTGCCGCGATCGAACAGCGTGTCTTCGAGCGGGCCCTCGGCCTGTCTCGGCAGCACGATGAAGAGCACGAGCACCAGCACGACGAGCGCGATGGTGAAGGTGCCGAAGATTGCCCAGGTCAGCCCCACCCTTTGAGATCGCGCCGCCACGGCGGGGGACTGTATGGAGCGCGTCAGGAGGCTTCAAGAATGACGACCCGGCTGTGGGCCGATTCCCGCTTCGAGCAACACGTCGCCGGGCCCATGCACCCCGAGTCTCCCGGCCGCCTGCGCGCCATTCTCGAGCTGCTCGACCGGGTGAAGGTGAGCGGAACGAGCCGCGAGACGCCACGCGAAGCGACCCGCGACGAGCTGCTCGCCGTGCACGACGCGGAACATGTCGACCACGTGCTTTCGCTGAAGGGCCAGTCGGCCCAGCTCGACCCCGACACCGCGATGAGCCCGGGGAGCGCCGAAGCGGCGTTGCTGGCGGCGGGCGCTGCGGCTCAGGCCACGCTCGAGGTGCTCGAAGGCCGCGCGACGAACGCGTTCGCGCTGGTGCGTCCTCCCGGGCATCACGCCGAGCGAGACCGCGCGATGGGCTTCTGCCTGTTCAACAACGTCGCCGTCGCCGCCGAGGTCGCGAGAAAACACGGCGCTGAGCGGGTGCTGATTCTCGACTGGGACGTGCATCATGGAAACGGCACGCAGCACACGTTTGCCGGCCGACGTGAGGTCTTGTTCTGCTCGTCACACCAGTTTCCCTATTACCCGGGCACCGGCGCTCCCGAGGAAGTCGGCGAAGGCCACGCGCGCGGCTTCACCGTGAACGTGGCGCTGCCCGGTGGCCAACGCGACTCGGAATACGGAGCCGTTTTTCACGACGTCTTCCTGCCCATCGCGCGGCAGTTCTCGCCTGACGTCGTGCTCGTTTCGGCCGGCTTCGACCCGCACCTCGCCGATCCCATCGGCGGCATGAACGTGAGCGAGCGCGGCTTCGCGGCGATGGCGAGCGCGGTGAAACAGCTCGCGACCGAGACGTGCGGCGGCAAGCTCGTGCTCCTGCTCGAGGGTGGCTACGACCTCGATGGCCTCGCCCAGTCGGTGCATGCGTGCGTCGAGGTGTTGAGTGGTGCGCGCTCCGACACGTTTCCCACCGGCGTTGGGCCGTCGACGAAGCGCGCCATCGCCGAGACCTGGAACGCCCAGCGCACCTTCTGGAAGCAGGGCACGTGACCCGCGTGATGTACGTGCACGGGCTCGAGTCGGGGCCGACGGGCAAGAAGGCGAAGCTGCTCGCAGAGGCCGGCTTCGAGGTGACGGCCGCGCTCATGCCGTGTTCGCAGAAGGTCGCACTGCGAGATCCGTTCATCGCCATCTGGGCCGTCTTCGGCCTTGCGCTCATCAGCATCGGAGCGTTCTCGTCGTGGCTCCACGCACTGGCTGCGGTCGTCGTCGCCTTGGGTGCGTTCTTTCCCGTGAAGGCGCTCGTCACCCGCCGGGTGCTGGAGCGCAGCGTCGAGGTGCAGCGTCGCCAGCTCGAGGTCTCGAATCCCGACGTGGTGCTGGGTTCGTCCTTCGGTGGGGCCGTCTCGCTCGAGCTGCTCCGACGCGGGCACTGGCGCGGACCCACGGTGCTGCTCTGCCCTGCCCACGAGCGGGTGACGGAGCGCGGCTGGCAGCGTCGTCACCCCGGGTTCGCGGGCGTTCCCGACGCCCTCGTCGCGAACGTGCTCGTGGTGCACGGGACGAAGGACGAGACGGTACCGCTCGAGCACTCACGCCGGCTGGTCGAGGGCACGAAGGCGCGGCTGGTCTGCGTCGACGACGATCACCGCCTCACGCGGTCTGCGACGGCCGAGAACCTCGCGTCATGGGTGGCCCTCGCACGTTCGGCCGACGCGCCGACCTGACGGGGACTACAGTCGCGGCGCGGTCATGGCCACCCGACGAGTCGCCTCCATCGATGTTCTGCGAGGCGTCGCGCTCGTCGGCATTCTCGTCATGAACATTCAGACGTTCGCGCTGCCGCACGCGGCGTACATGAACCCCAGCGCCTGGGGCTCACTCGCCGGGGTCGAAGGTGTCGTCTGGTCGCTGAGCCGCCTGCTCTTCGACTTCAAGTTCATCACCCTGTTCTCGACCCTCTTCGGTGCGTCGCTGGTGCTCGCGGGCGAAGCGTCGAACCCGAAGCGGCGGCTGCTCTGGTTGATCATCTTCGGCTGCGTGCACGGCTACCTCATCTGGTTCGGCGATGTGCTCTTCGCGTACGGCGTCACGGGCCTCATCCTGCTGGGCCTCGGCGCGAAGGACTGGGCCGTGCTGCGCCAGGTGAAGGTGGGCTTCGCGCTGCTGCTCGTCTCACCGCTGGTGGCGGCGCTGGGCGGAATCCTGATCGACGATCTGCCACCGTCGCTCCTCGCCGACATTCACCAGCACTACGACGCGTCGACGACGCAGGCCGAGCTGCTCGCGTTTCGCAGTGGGTGGCTCGCGCAAATGCCGCTCCGCGCCGCCATCTCGTTCGATCAACAGACGACGAGCCTCGTGCTCGAGACGGGCTGGCGCGCGGCTGGCTGCATGCTGCTCGGCATGGCGGCGGTGCGGGCGCGCGTCTTCGAGAAGGACTCCCCGATTTCGTGGTGGCCCTGGGCTCCGCTCGCGCTGGGCACAGGGCTGCTCGTCTCGGGCGCGGGCCTGTGGCTGCAGTGGGCGTCGAACTTCGACTTCCGCACGTGGCTCTACGCGCAATCACTCCACGAACTGGGCTCGATGGGCGTCGCCATGGGCCTGGGGCTCAGTGTCATCGCCTGGGCCCATCGGAGCGCAGACTCCGTGTTCGTTCAGGCCGTCGGTCGCCTCGGGCGCGTCGCCTTCACCGCGTACCTGATGCAGTCCATCGTCGGCACGCTCGTCTTCTACGGCCATGGGCTCAACCAGTTCGGCACCTGGAGCCGGTCGGCGCTGTTCGTCGCGCCCTTCGTCTTCTGGAGTCTTCAGCTGGTGATGGCGTGGTGGTGGACCAGCCGGTTTCGCGTGGGCCCGCTCGAGGCGCTCTGGCGCGGGCTCTCACGTGGCGACTTCTCGCTCGGGTCGCGTCAGGGCTGAAACGCAACCTTCGTGAGCTGCTCCGACAACGCCCACAGCTTCGCGGCGACCGCTTCGTCGTGCGACGCCGCGTTCGACTCCACCAGCTTCGGGAACCCCGCCTGCGCCATGAAGCCGTCTGGGCCGAAGTACTGGCCACCTTTCACGTCAGGGTGAACGGCCGCGTAGACCTGCGGCAACGAGCCCATCTCGGCCGACTGCGCGAGCAACGAGTTGCCGAGCTTCATGAACCACTCGCCGACTGACGACTTCTCCATCTTCGCGCCGACGGTCTGCAGGTTCGTCGACGAGTAGCCGGGGTGCGCCGCCACCGCGATGCTCTTCTTCCCGTGCTTTCGCAGCCAGCGCTCGAGCTCGTAGGTGAAGAGCAGGTTCGCCAGCTTCGACTGCCCGTACGCGGGCCACTTCGAGTACGACTTCTCGGAGTTCAGGTCGTCGAGGTTGATCTTCCCGATCAGGTGCGCGTTCGACGAGACGCTGACGACGCGGGGCGCTGGCGCCGCCTCGAGCAGCGGCAACACCTGCGCGGTGAGCGCGAAGTGGCCCAGGTGGTTGGTGCCGATCTGCATCTCGAAGCCGTCGGCCGTCTTCGAGCGCGGCAGCGCCATGACGCCCGCGTTGTTCATCAGCACGTCGATCGCCGGGTATTTCGCCGCGAGCGCCTTCGCGAAGGCCGCGATGCTCGCCAGTGACGACAGGTCGAGCGCCATCACGTCGATGCTCGCCGAGGGAAGCTTCGCCCGCACCGACGCCGCCGCCTCTTCGCCCTTCTGCGTGTTGCGGCACGCCATGACGATGGCGGCGTTCTTCGAGACGAGGTGACGCGTGGCCTCGAGGCCGAGGCCCGAGTTGGCGCCGGTGATGACGATTCGTTTGCCGGTGAGATCGGGAGCGTCTGCGATGGTCCAGGGCATGGGCGCCCGTCTAACGGGCCCCTGTCACTCAGGCCAGTGAACGATCCACCCGCGGTTGCCGACGACCCAGAGATCGCTCTCGGTGAGCCCGTCGAGGTCGTTCAGCGAAGCGCCGCCGTCGTTCGAATACAGCACCTGCCACGACTGCCCATTCCACTTGCGCACCGTGCCGTCGGAGCCGCTCACGTAGACGCGCGCCGGGTTGAAGGCCCGAACGGCGGTGAGCGTCGCGCCCGAAGGTGATGGCAACCGTCTCCAGGTGGAGCCCACCTTCTCGATGACGACGCCGCGATCGCCCACCGCGAACACGCTCGTCGCCGAGACCACGTTCACGCCGCGCAGCGAGCCACCGGGAAGGCCGAGGCCGAGGCGCTGCTCGCTCCAGCTGTTGCTGCCCGAGGACGAATAGACGCGCATCTCGTCTCCCTCGCTGCTCCCCACGGCCCAGATGATGGAGCCGAGCCGGTCGGCGTCTTCGAAACGAATGTCGCTGGTCGAGAGGTTCGTCGACGACTCGATGGGCTGGCCGGGTGGCGTCCACTCGAAGCGGCGGGTGTTGCGCAGCACGCCCTCGACCTTCACCCCGCCGTCCGTCATCGAGCCCCAGATGGCCGCGAACGGGTCGCTGAGCATGCGCGTGTTCGAGCAGCCGACCTCGGCCACACCGTGCGAGCTCAGTCGACCGAGCGCCGGGTTGCCGCCACCCACGAACACGTCGGCCATCGGAGAGGCCCAGCTTCTGCGAATGTCATTCGGGCAGCCGCTGCTGGAGGGCTCGAACAGGCCGCCGTCGAGCCGGCCCCACACCGCGTCACCGCCAGCGACCCACAGCCGGCCCTGCGTCACCATCGAGAGCGTCTTGAAGTCGACCGACTGCAGCGCGTCGAGCCGGCGAATCCAGTTCGGGTTCATGACCGGGCAGACGTTCTCGTCGACCAGCCCGTCACAGTCGTCATCGAGGCGGTTGCACAGCTCGACGCCGCCGACGTGCACGTCGGGGTCGAGGTCGTTGCAGTCACCCGCCATCGTCGTTCGGCCCGACCCACACAGCATCGCTTCGCTGCCAGTGAGCCCGAAGCCGTCTCCGTCGTCGTCTTTGAGCGTCACGGTGCCACAGGGCTGCGGGCCCGCGTCGATGGGCCCTGCGTCGGGTGCGCCACCATCGCGCAAGCCTCCGTCGGGGAGCAGCACCGGCGAGCCGCCGTCGACGACCCCGCCGTCGGGCAGCAGACACGTCGACACCGCGCAATCGAGCACGGTGAACGCGTCATCGAGGCGAACCTGACGCAGCGACGGGTCAATCACCCGCACCGCCCAGCTTCCAGGACTGAGCCCTGCAGGAACCCGCGCGCTCAAGCTATCGGCGCTCACCCACTGCACGTCGAAGAGCCCGATGACGGCGTCACCCTGCTCGACCTGCGCACGGAACTGGGCATTGCGGGTGGAGTCGGCGGGCTTGTCGAAGTCGACCTTCACCACCGCGCGGAAGTCGCCGTGAATCAAGACGTCGGTGTCGGCCTGCAGGAAGAGTTCGGCGGGCTCGACGCTGCGCACCTGCGTCGCTGGCGTCGCGGCCGAGCACGAGAGCAGCATGAGGAGCGGCACCACCGCGAGACGCAGCATCATGGGTGACGTTAGCGCGCCGCCGAGACGAGGCGACACTTCCCACGCACAGGCGAACACTGCGGGCTATACGCCCCTCCCATGCCTTCTCTCGCCAACCGAACCCTCTTCATCTCGGGCGCCAGCCGCGGCATCGGGCTCGCCATCGCGCTGCGTGCCGCCCGTGACGGCGCCAACGTGGCCATCGCCGCCAAGACGGCCGAGCCGCACCCGAAGCTCGCAGGCACCATCTACTCGGCCGCGAAGGAGATCGAGGCCGCGGGCGGCAAGGCGCTGCCGATTCTCTGCGACATTCGCAACGACGATCAGGTCGCCGCCGCCGTCGAGCAGACCGTGAAGGCGTTCGGCTCGCTCGACATCTGCATCAACAACGCCTCGGCCATTCAGCTCACCGGCACGCTCGAGACGCCGATGAAGCGCTTCGACCTGATGAACCAGGTCAACTCGCGCGGCACGTTCCTCGTCAGCCAGATGTGCCTGCCGCACCTGCTGCAGTCGAAGTTCACGCCGCACATCTTGAACCTGTCGCCGCCGCTCTCGATGAAGCCGAAGTGGTTCGGCTCGCACGTGGCCTACACGATGGCGAAGTTCGGCATGTCGATGTGCGTGCTGGGCATGGCCGAGGAGTTCCAGGGCAAGGTGGCCATCAACGCGCTGTGGCCGAAGACGACCATCGCGACCGCCGCGGTCAACATGCTCGGCGGTGAAGACATGATGCGTGCCAGCCGCAAGCCCGAGATCATGGCCGACGCCGCGTACGCCATCTTCAACAAGGGCCTCGACTGCACCGGCAACTTCTTCATCGACGAGCACCTGCTGCGCGCCGAGGGTGTGACCGACTTCAAGGCCTACCAGGTCGACCCGAACGTCGAGCCGCTGCCCGACTTCTTCGTCGACTGAACCCTCACCAGGCATCTGGGCTCGAAGGAACCGCCATGAACGTGTTGCTGCCACTCGCGCTGGAGCTGCCCGACGGTTGGACGGTGAGGGAGATTCTGGGCCTCGTCTTCGTCGGCGTTCTCACGTGGGTCATCTGGATCAAGTTCCGCCAGATGCAGTTCCCCCACGACTGGGAGCACGGCCCCGGCCCCAAGCGCGACCCGAAAGAAGCGCCGGCGCCGAACGAGCAGAAGCCACCGACGCCCTGAGCCGGTCTGCGGCGCCATTCAGACGGGTGCGTGCGCCCTGGCGGAAATCGCCTGCCTCATCGCGCGTTCTCCAGCCGCCACGCTTCGCCAACCACCCGACTGGCGCTACGAAGTCATGTTCGAGGAGACGCACACCATGCCGACCAACGACTCGGGCGCTCAGTGGGACGCGAAGTTCAAGGGCTTCTTGAAGAAGGCTGGCGAGGACTTCAAGCGCACCGCCGGTGACGTGAAGAAGGAAGCCGAGCGCCTGATGAAGGAGGCGCAGGACCCCGAGCGCCAGGCGAAGGTTCGTGAAGGCGTGCAAGAAGCCTCGGTGTGGGCGCGCAAGACGGCCGAGCAGCTCGCGTCGCTCGTCGAGGTTGGTGTGAAGCAGGCTGAGGGCGCACTCTCAGAAGTGGCGCGGCAGCTGAAGACCACGGCGACGAAGCCGGTCGATGACGCGACGCCGCCGCCTGCACCGACCCCCAGAAACGCCGCGCCTCCAGAGATGGAGCCCACGCCGGCTCCAGCGCCGAAGCCCAGCGCGCCTCCGAAGAAGACCGTCGGCCGGGGCAGCGGCACGAAGAAGGCGTCTGCTGCGAAGGCCGGCGCGACGAAGAAGAAGTCACTCGGGAAAAAGAAGAGCGTGACGCCCGAGGAGTGAGCTGCAGGTAGAATCGCGGAGTGTTGTCGATGCTCCTCGCTGCAGTGGTGGCCCAACCCCTCGCACCCATCTGCGGGACGCCCGATCGCGATGGGTGGAATGGGCCCTTCACCGCGCTCTCGTGTTCGGTGTGCTGCGGCTGCGCCGGTGACCTCGTGCTCGAGTGGGAGCTGCGGGTCGACGGCGGCACCTACGCTCCAGCGCTGGCCCGAGGCGACGCGGGCTCGCTCTACATCGGCGACGTCTTGCGCGGTCTCGACCACGGACAGATCTATTGTCTGCGCGCCAGACTCGTCGACGAGCTCACGGGTATCGGTGCCTGGGGTCCGGCCGGAGGGCCCGTCTGCTCGCTGCCTTCAGAGGTCTGCTTCACGTGGGACGCGATCGCGCCCTCGTCACCCAACGTGCTCGACGCTGGCGTGTCGAACGCCGTCTTCAGCGCCCAGCTCGGGCCCATTGCGGACGTGGGTGGGGGCGTCGCGGGGTACCTCGTGTACGTCGACGGCGCCGCCTCGGTCGAAGTGGGCGTCATCACGTCGCAGCCCCTCACGCATGCGCTCGGCCCCGGCACCTGGGCCGTGCAGCTCCAGGCGGTCGACCGTGCCGACAACCGGTCCTCGCTGAGCGCGGCGGTGAACGTCACCGTGCCGGTGTCTCTGAACATTGCGGTGCCACCCGCCCCCGTGTGGGACGCGCCCATCACCAACTCGCAGTACTTCAGCGCCCGTTGGAGCGGCCCGCCGAACGCGCTGTGGGCCGTTCAGCACCAACGAGATGATGGTGGTTGGAGAGTCGCCTCACGCCCCGTGGTGACCGATCGTCTCGCCTTCCTCGACGTCGGTGGCCCCTGCACCAGGACACGACTGCGCACCTCGCGGCTCCTCGATGGCGGCGCCAGTGACTGGTCACCCGCGTCGGGCGAGCTGCTGACTGATCGTGTGGCACCCACCCTGACGGTCGCGACGGTGACGGTGGCTGACGGCGGAGTGCTCATCTCGTGGGCACCCGCCGTCGACAGCTGCCCGAGCGGGCTTCGGTACGAGGTCGAGCGCCTCGAGCTCGGCGACGGGAGCCGCGCGACGTTCAGCACGACCGGCCTCGAGTTCTTCGATGCACCACCCAACGGCACGGTCAGATACCGGGTCACCGCCACCGACGACGCGGGCAATCGCGGCGTCTCGTCCTTCTCGAGCCCCGTCGTGTGGCCACCCGACGCCGGGGTTGCAATCGTCGACGCGGGCGCTCCCGATGCGGGAGCTGACGATGCAGGAGTTCCCGATGCGGGCGCTCCCGATGCCGGACCTGACGATGCAGGAGTTGCCGATGCTGGAGCTCCAGACGCCGGAGCTCCCGATGCGGATGGTGGCCTGAGCAACCGAAGTCTACGGGTGGGGTGCGGGTGCTCGACTGGCGACTGGCCCGCGATGCTCTTCGCCCTGATGCTGCTCGCGCGACGTCACCTGTCGACAGCGACACGCGCTGAGCGCAGCTGCTGAATCAGCTCGAGGCGCCCCGAGAACCCGAGCTTCTTCGCCGCGGCGGCCAGGTGGGTCGCGACCGTCGAGGGCTTGAGGCCCAGCTCGTAGGCGATGAGCTTGTTGGAGTGCCCGAGGCTCGCGAAGCCGACCACCTGCCGCTCTCGCAGCGTCAGGCCGTCTTCAGCCACCTTCGGGTCGTTGCGGCGCGCCACGTAGTAGCGGCGGCCATCGCGCTCGAAGTGATCGTAGAGCGTCCACCGGGCCTCGATGAGCGGCCGCCACGTCTCGACCGCGTCGTCTCCGCTCGAGGTTCGTGCAGCGCGGGCGCGGGCCTTGTCGAGCGCAACGGCGGCCCCCCGCAATGCCAGCCTCGCCGGGCCCTCGGTGGCCACCCCTTCGGCGTGCGCGATGTCTCCGTCTGGCTCGAGGACGGCCTCGGCGCCGTCGAGGCCGCGCTGCAACGAAACATCGAGCTGGCGACGCAGGCGAAAGCCAGAGGCGACGTGGGCGGCGAGCCGGCTCCAGCGCCCCGCGAAGATCGCGCTGACGGGCTGCCGCTTCGGCAGCGGCACGCCCAACACGCAGCCGAACATCGTCGGGTCCTGCGCGTTGATGCCGATGCTGTCGGCGATGCCCCACGTCTCTTCGAACGCCTGCACCATCGGGTGCTCGTCCATGAAGCGGTGGCCGAGCAGCTGAGAGAGCGTGCCGCAGGTGCGGGTGAGAAAGGTGCGCTCGATGACGCTGTACGGCAGCATCGGCGCCGCTGACTCGAGCAGCTCGAGGCGCTGCGCTGGAACCTGGTGCGAGGCGAACGGGCCGATGCGAAACGCGTCGGGCTTCGAGGCGTCGTACAGCGCAGCCCACGCGCCATGCCCTGCGTCGACGACGGGCGCGACGGCCTTCACCACTCCGTCGAGCCACTCGGGCGTCGGGCGATCGATGGCGTAGGCCGCTTCGATGACCGCGACGGTCTGCGAGCCCTTCACGTCGAGAGCCTCGCCGCCAGCTCGGCGCGCGAGCCCACGCCGAACTTGCGAAACAGGCTCGCCACCTGATTCGCCACCGTGCGAATCGCCGTCTTGCGGGCCTTCGCGATCTCTCCGTTCGACGCGCCGCCCAGCAACAGCTCGAGCACCTGCTGCTCTGCGGGCGTCAGCGTTGGCACGGTCAACGCGGGCGCCGCTTCGCTCATCACGGCGAACTGCTGTTTGCCAAAGCGAAACGTCGTCCACTGACGCATGCAGGTCTCACCTTAGCGCACCACGCGGCCCGCGTTGAGCTTCTCGCAAGACGAGCGACGGCGCTTGTGGCTACGCTTCGCGGCGTGAGTCAACCCGATGAGAAGGGCAGTTTCTCGACCAGCATCGCCGACGACGTCATCAACGAAGCGCTGAAGAGCGTTGAAAAGGCAAAGGCCGCCGTTCGCGGAGAGACCGCACCCGTCGAAGCTCCCGCTGCACCAGCCGACGTCGCTGCACCGGCTCCAACCCCAGACCCGGCCAACGACGAGGTGGCCACGCTGAAGGCGCAGCTCGAGCTGTCGATGGCGAAGGGCCGCGAGCTGATGGGCAAGGTGAAGGACGAGCACGAGAAGATGCTCCGCGCCGTCGCCGACCTCGAGAACTACAAGAAGCGCGCGCTCAAAGAGAAGGAAGAGGTGCAGAAGTTCGGCAGCGAGAAGCTGCTGAAGGACTTTCTGCCCGTCGTCGACAACTTCGACCGCGCCCTCGAGCACGCCCGCAGCAGCGGCGACCTCGAGAGCCTGAAGAAGGGCGTCGAGATGATCCGCAAGCTCTTCGAAGACACCCTCGGCAAACACGGGGTGCGCTCGTTCTCGACGAAGGGCGAGCCGTTCGACCCGAACAAGCACGAGGCCATGTCAGCCGCCGAGACCGACGAGCTGCCGCCCAACCACGTGCACTCCGAGTACCTGCGCGGCTTCACGCTCAATGATCGGCTCGTGCGCCCTGCCCTGGTGGTGGTGTCGAAGGCGAAGAGCCCGCCCGCTCCCGTAACGGAGCCGGCGCCCGCGGCACCTGCACCTGACGAGACTCCGAAGGCGTGATGCCGATCATTCGCCGTGAGGGTCACAATTCTGTGATGATTCTGGAACGTATCTGTCGTGTTCTGAGGGGGTCATGAGCAAAGTCATTGGTATCGACCTTGGCACCACGAACTCCTGCGTGGCTGTCATGGAGAGTGGCGAGCCCGTCGTCATTCCCAACAGCGAAGGAAGTCGCACCACGCCGTCGATGGTCGCGTTCACCGATGGTGGTGAGCGCCTCGTCGGGCAGATCGCCAAGCGACAGGCCGTCACCAACCCCGAGAACACCGTCTATGCGGTGAAGCGCCTCATGGGGCGACGGCTCGACTCGCCCGAGGCCAAACGCGCGACCGGCATGGTGCCCTACAAGGTCGTGGCGTCGGACAACGGCGACGCGTGGGTCGAGATTCGGGGGAAGAAGTACAGCCCTCCCGAGATCAGCTCGATGATCCTCACCAAGATGAAGGTGACCGCCGAGGACTATCTCGGTGAGCCCGTCACCGAGGCGGTCGTCACCGTGCCCGCGTACTTCAACGACGGCCAGCGGCAGGCCACCAAAGACGCCGGCCGCATCGCCGGCCTCAACGTGCTGCGCATCATCAACGAGCCCACCGCGGCCGCGCTCGCGTACGGCCTCGACAAGGACACGAGCAAGGCCGAGACGATCGCGGTCTACGACCTCGGCGGCGGCACGTTCGATATCTCGGTGCTCGAGCTGAACTCGGGCGTCTTCGAGGTGAAGGCCACCAACGGCGACACGTACCTGGGTGGTGAAGACTTCGACAACAAGCTCATCGACTGGCTCGCCGATCGCTTCAAGTCGTCGAACAACGGGCTCGATCTGCGCAAAGACCGCATGGCGCTGCAGCGGCTCAAAGAGGCGGCCGAGCGCGCGAAGCACGAGCTGTCGAGCGCCACCGAGACCGAGGTGAACCTGCCGTTCATCACCGCCGACGCCTCGGGCCCCAAACACCTGCAAGAGACCATCAACCGCGCGGCCTTCGAAGACCTCGTGAAGGACCTGATCGATCGCTCCATCGAGCCCTGCAAGATCGCCCTCAAAGACGCCGGCATCACGACCCAGCAGGTGCACCAGGTGCTGCTCGTCGGCGGCATGACGCGCATGCCGGCGGTTCAGGCGAAGGTGAAGCAGTTCTTCGGGCGCGACCCGCACAAGGGCATCAACCCCGACGAGGTCGTCGCGGTCGGGGCGGCGATTCAGGGCGGTGTGCTCAAGGGTGAAGTGAAGGACGTGCTGCTGCTCGACGTCACGCCCCTGTCGCTGGGCGTCGAGACGGCCGGCGGCGTCTTCACCAAGATCATCGACAAGAACACGACGATTCCCTGCAAGAAGAGCCAGATCTTCTCGACGGCCACCGACAACCAACCCCTCGTCAGCGTGCACGTGCTGCAGGGCGAACGTGAGATGGCGTCGGACAACAAGACGCTCGCCCGCTTCGAGCTCGTCGGCATTCCCCCTGCGCCGCGTGGTGTGCCGCAAATCGAGGTCACCTTCGACATCGACGCCAACGGCCTCGTCAGCGTCTCGTCGAAAGACCTCGGCACCGGCCGCGTGCAGACCGTGAAGATCGTCTCGAACTCGGGTCTCACCGAAGCCGAGATTCAGAAGATGGTGAACGACGCGCAGTCGAACGTCGAAGGCGACAAGAAGAAGAAAGAGCTCGCCGACCTCAAGAACAACGCCGACGGCCTCATCTACACGACCGAGCGGTCGCTCGAAGAGTACGCGACGATGCTCAAAGAGAAGGACCGCGACGAGATCAAGGTCGACCTCGAGAACCTCAAGAAGCAGCTCACCACCGCCGACCCCGAGAAGATTCGCGCCGGCATCAAGCAGCTCGAGGGCAGCGCCTATCGCATCGCCGACGCCATCTACGCGGCCGAGTCGGGCGGCGAGAAGAAGTAGCGGATGAAGGCCGCTCCGCTGAAGTTCGAGAGCATCGACGAAGAGGTGCGCTTCTTGCGCGGCCTGGTCGCGGTGCAGCGGCTGGCCGACGAGGTGCTGGAAGACTGCCTCGAACGTCAGCTGGGGCTCTCGGCGGCGGCCGACGTCTTCCTCACCCAATGCGCGCGCATGATCCACGCGCAGGCGGCCTTCGTGCAGGTGAAGGGCACGCAGGGCGCGGTGCTGACCCGCGTGTGGGGCAGCGGGCTGTACGATCTCATGCGGTGGGTCGACGCGCGCGGCGCCGTACAGGTCGACGAGGAACACACCGTCTTCGTGGCCAGCCTCGACCTCGGCAAGCTCGAGCTCGGCAGCATCGGCTTCGTGCTGCCCGGCCACTTCTCTGACGGCGGCGTGCAGGTGATGGAGCTGGTCGACACCATCGCCGAGATGTTCGATTCGGCGGTGCTCTCGTTCATCGCGCTCGGCGAAGGGCACACGCCCGGAGAGCGGCTCGACGAGCTCGCACAGGCCGGAGAGTTCAGACCCAACGCGCGCATCGGCAAGTACGAGCTGCTCAACCCGCTCGGCACTGGCGGCATGGCGCAGGTGATGGTCGCGCGCACGGTGAACCCGGGCGGCGTGTCACGGCTCGTCGCGCTCAAGCGCATTCTGCCCAAGCTGGCCGACGACGAAGTCATCGTGAAGCAGTTCCTCGACGAGGCGAAGCTGGGCATGCGCCTCAACCACCCGAACCTGATCACCATCTACGACTTCGGTCAGGGCAACGGCTCGTACTTCATCGCCATGGAGCTCGTGGCCGGCGTCGACTTCGACCACATCGTCTACTGGCCGCATGGCCCGCTGCCCGAGGCGCTCGTCTCGGCGATCGTCTCGCAGGCGCTCGAGGGCCTTCACCACGCCCATGAAGCGAAGGGCGAAGACGGGCTCGGCATGGGCCTCGTGCACCGCGATCTCTCGCCGCACAACCTCATGGTGGGCTTCGACGGCCGCGTGAAGGTGCTCGACTTCGGCGTCGCGAAGATGCGCAACGCGCGCACGGTGACGCTGCCAGGCATCGTGAAGGGCAAGCCGCTGTACATGTCTCCCGAGCAGGCGACGGCCGAGCGCATCGATCGCCGCAGCGATCTCTTCTCGGTGGGGCTCATTCTTCACGAGGCGCTCACCGGCACGCGCGCGTTCGATCAGCACGACGACACGAAGACGATGGAGGCCATCGTCAACGACCCGCTCGTGCGGCCGCAGGGCATTCCCAACCACTGGTGGGACATCATCGAGAAGGCGCTGCAGAAGAAGCCCGAAGATCGGTACCGCAACGCGCTCGAGATGGCGCAGGCGGTGCGTGAGACGGTGAAGCCGATGAAGGACCATGAGCTGGGCGCGCTGGTGTCGACGCGCTTCCCACGCCGGGTGGCCGACGTGAACTCGTGGGAGCAGACGAAGAACAAGCTCGCGTCGCAGCGCCGGTGAGTCGCCCATGAGCGCTGCGGCGCTCTCGATGTTCCCCAGCTTCCGCCCCGAGCGACCAGCTCGTCACCAACGAGCCCCCCCTGCCTCACTGACGAAACGCCGCCGGGCGACCAGCGACTCGAAGACCTCGACGCGGGGAGATTGACCGGGCGCGACCTCGTGGTGCCGCCTGGACAGGTGGCGAAGCGGTGTTCGCTGTCGGCACACCCCAGCGCCTCGCGCAGCGGGTCGAGCTCAACGCCGCGTCGGCGCTTCCCGTGCCGAGCGCGAGAGACTCGTCGGCCAACCATCCACCAACCATCCGACGACTTGACAGCGTCAATGCGACACCGCTAGACAGCGTCACATGACACTGTCATCTCACGACACCGGCTCGCGGGTGCTGCGAGGGGTGGGCGCGGCGTTGCTTCTGAGCGGGCTGGTTCACCTGGGCGTGTTCTGGCTCGACGGCTCGGCATGGGCAGGGCCGATCTCGTTCCGCAAGCCGGTGCTCTTCGGCGTCTCTGGTGGGCTGATGGCGCTCTCGCTGGCCTGGGTGCTCGACGCGTTGAACGGCCGCACCCGACGCAGCGCCATGCTGTGGAGCGGCTTCATCGTCGTCGAGGTCGCGCTCATCACGCTGCAGGCCTGGCGGCGGCAACTGTCACACTTCAACCTGGCCACGACGCTCGACCTCGCCATCTTCTCGTTGATGGGCGCGCTGATCATCGCGGCGTGGCTCATCACCTTCTGGTGGACCCGGCTCGTGTTGCGAAACGACGCCATGGCGCCATCGACCCGGGCCGCGGTGCTGGGCGGGTTGGCGATGCTCCACCTGGCCTCGGGGTTCGGCGTCTTCATGTCGGTGCGGGGCTCGATGGTGATGGCGACTGGTGGCACGCACCCGGAGCTCTTTGGCGCTGCCGGCTCGATGCACCTGCCTCACGCCATCGCGATTCATGGGCTCCAGGTGATGCACGTGGCGTGGTGGCTCTCGGGCCGGAGCAGGCTCGTGTCGGCGCAGGCGCTCTGGAGCGCGGCCGTCGGAGTCTTCCTCTTCTTCCTGGGTGCCGTCTTGCAGCTCGTGCTGGGGCGCGCTCCGGTCCACCTCGCGCCGGGGTCGGCCGTGCTGCTCGCGCTCGCAGTCACGGCGTTCGCTCCGCTGGGGGTCGCGCTGCTGCGGCCGCCACGACGGGCGCTCGCGCTGA
The DNA here is from genome assembly GCA_040275325.1 of Myxococcaceae bacterium. Lineage (GTDB taxonomy): Bacteria > Myxococcota > Myxococcia > Myxococcales > Myxococcaceae > Xiheimicrobium. The sequence goes on from JBEOKA010000432.1 coordinate 20,586, forward strand.
CGTCCTGAACGTGTTGGTCGCGGCGACCAGAGGTCGAGCCGCGGCTGGAGCAGTCGACCGACCTCGAGGAGGGAACGTGTCATGGTGGTCGTCGCGAAGAAGTCCCGCAGCTCTTGGGCTCGGCTGCGTCCTGGCGCCTCACTGCGGCGGGAAAAGGCGGTCGCGTCATGATCGTCGCCGCGACCCAATCTCAGGTGCGCAGCGTGTGGCACCTCGTTCAGTTCCTGCTGCTCGCTGGGGCCTCACTGCTTCAGGCGAAGCGCGCGCCCGGCAATCGGGGAGCGACGGTGCGCCCCACGGCGCTGCTCCGCTGGCACACGAAGACGGTGTGGAGCGACGAAGCGACCATGGCGGCGTACGTGCACGCGACCAGCCACGCCGCGGCGATGCGTCAGACGGGCCGCCTGACAGACTGGGGCCGCTTCGCGCGCTTCGAGGTGGCTGAGCCGAAAGACGCAACGTGGGAGCGGGCGTTCACGGCGCTCGCGGCGATGCCTCAGCGCAGCTTTCCTCGCTGAGTCCGTGATGTGTACGGCGCAGGCACAGCCATCAGCCGCGTTGCAACAGCAGCTCAGGCGCCACTCCGGTTCTCGTCATTGCGGCATTCCGTCGACGTGGGGAGACAGCTGCCACGACAGCTCGCTCGGGTGCAGGCTGAACCACGCACCTGTCAGCGCATCGACGACGAAGCCCAGCCCCAGCGTGAAGATGTTCAACAGCGAGACGAAGTTGAAGCGCGTCTCGACGACCAGCAGCTTCGCGCGGCGGCCGGGAGCCCAGCTGATGGCGGCGTACTCCGAGCCCTTCTTCAAGTTCAGGCCGAACGGCGTAGTGCCGGCGCCCGCGACGAAGATGGTCTTCGTCACCACGTCGCGAACGAGCTGCGGCGTGCGGGCGTAGAGCGTGCCCAGCGTATCGACGGTGGTGACCGTCGCCGCCGTCGGGTGGAGCACCGCCACCAGCATCGTGAGCAGCTCGTCGGGCGTGAGCGCCTCGAGGAACCGGCGCGCGTCGTCGGGCAACGCGCTGCCCAGCAGCCGAACCACGAAGTCCTTCGCGTCAGACACGTCTTTCACCTTCGCGAGGATCTCGGCGGGAGCTCCGCCCAGCACCACCGTCGTCGACGCGGGCTCGGAGGTGAACGAGAGGTCCTGTCTCGTCCCTGACAGCACCGTCGCACAGCCCGCCGAGAGCACGCACAGCAGCAGCAGGAGCGTTCGCATGGGTGATGAACTTTGCCCACAGGGCCCTTGACGTGATGTGTCCTCTTGTCGCACATGTGCACACCATGAACCTCAAGAACTGGCTGCTGATGTCGCTGATGGTGGTGGGGACGGCGTGCGGCGTGTCGACGGTCGAGGTGGACGGCGTCGACGCCGACGCGCTCGCTGATGATTCGCAGGAGCTGTCGACGACGAAAGACACCTTCGTCATCGCGCGCCGCGACTACCGGCGCTGTGTGTCACCGATGTGCGGCGGCTACTGGGTGAAGGACCTGAACAGCACGATGCAGGAGCGCTACGTCAGCGCCTTCGACTTCTCGCAGTCGAACGTGCCGGCGGCGCTGCAGGACGCGGTGACGGGCGCTCCCGACCACCAGCTGGTGCTGCTCGGCCGCCTCGGGCCCAAGGAGAACCGCTTCGACACGCGCACCTTCCTGGTGATGGCTGCGTACCGCGGCATGCCGGGCAAGACGTTCGGCCCCAACGACAAGTTCTACGGGCTGTTCCCCTCGAAGATCGCCTGCATTCGCGCGCCCTGCGCGTACATTCAGACGACGCGGCTCAACCGCACCACGGGCCACACGATGTCGACCGACATCGACGTGACGGCGGCGCTGGGCACGCTGGTCGACGAGAACTGGCTGATGGCGCGCGCGTTCTCGGGGAAGACGGTGGTGGCCGGGACCATCGTTCGCAAGAACAACCACGTCACGGTGAAGGCGAGCCAGGTGTTCGTGCAGCTGCCCGACCGCGTGTCGGCGTGCCCGAACGACCCCGAGCCCACGTGCAGCAACGGCCAGACGCCGTCGTTCACGCGCACGCCCGACCGCTGCACCGAGCCGACGGGGCAGTGCACGCCCTTCGGTGTCTGCGCGTACTACGTGCCGGCGTGTGACGCGGGGTACCGGCAGGTCAGCTACATGAACATCTGCCCGCGCTACGCCTGCGAGCCCGACTTCCTCGAGGAGTAAGCAGTCTCTTCCTTGCTGACCGACGCCCTGCTCCACACGGAGCGGGGCGTTCGTCTTTTCAGAACAGCAGCCGCAGGGCTTCACCAAGGGTGTCGACGGCGAGCACCTCCATCTTCAGCTCGAAGTCGAGCCGCCGCGCCGACGACTTCGGCAGCACCACGCGCTTGAAGCCCATCTTCTGGGCCTCGGCGAGGCGGGGCTCGACCTGGCCGACGGCGCGCACTTCTCCGGCGAGGCCGACCTCTCCGAGAATGAGCGTCTGCGCGTCGACGGGCCGGTTCTGCAGCGACGACACCAGCGCAGCGCACACGGCGAGATCGCTGGCGGGCTCGGTGAGGCTCATACCGCCGGCGACGTTGACGAAGAGGTCGCAGCCGACGAGCTGCACGTCTTCCTTCTTCTCGAGCACGGCCGCGAGCAGGGCGACGCGCTGGGAGTCGACGCCCATCGCCGTGCGCCGAGCCGTTCCGTACCCCGTCGGAGCGACGAGGGCCTGCACCTCGACGAGGATCGGCCGCGTGCCGTTGAGCGTGGAGGTGACGACGCTGCCAGAGGCGTTCTTCGGGCGTTCGGAGAGAAACAGCGCGCTCGGGTCGGGGACCTCGGCCAGGCCGGCGCCCTTCATCTCGAAGACGCCAATCTCATTCGTCGAGCCGAAGCGGTTCTTGTGGGCGCGCAGCAGGCGGAACGGGTGGCCGCGCTCGCCCTCGAAATAGAGAACGGTGTCGACCATGTGCTCGAGCACGCGCGGCCCCGCGATGGAGCCCTCCTTCGTGACGTGGCCCACCATGAAGCTGGGCACGCCGGTCTTCTTGGCCCATGCCATCAATCGACCCGCGCACTCACGCACCTGACTGACGCTGCCGGGCGCGCTGCCGAGCTCGGGCAGGAACATGGTCTGAATGGAGTCGACGACGAGGGAGCCGGGCGCGAGCTTCTCGGTGGCCTGCAGAATCTTCTCGAGGTCGGTCTCGGCGAAGAGGTGCATCTGCTCACTGCGCACGCCCAGCCGCTCGGCGCGCATCTTCGTCTGCTGCAGCGACTCTTCACCCGACACGTAGAGGCCGGGCCGGTCGCGCGTGAGCCGGTCCATCATGCTCAACAGCAGCGTCGACTTCCCGATGCCGGGGTCTCCGCCGAGCAGCACGAGGGAGCCCTGCACGACGCCGCCGCCGAGCACGCGGTCGAGCTCCGCGATGCCGGTGAGCCGCCGCGCCTCTTTGGTGCCGTCGACCTCCTGCAGCAGCACGGGCTTCGTCTGCCCCGTCGACGCGCCCCACGCGGGCCTCGTCTGCGCTGCCTTCGAGAGTTCGACCTCTTCGACCAGACTTCCCCAGGTGCCACACTCGGTGCACCGCCCCAACCACTTCGCCGACACGTACCCGCAGGACTGACAGGTGAAGTGGGTCTTCACGCCCTTGGCCATGCTGCGCTCATAGCCCATGGGGCTGACATCGACGGGTTGCCTCCTCGCTGGCGTGGGCGGCGCCTTCGTGCTCGTTTTCATCGATGCCTCGGTGGAGCGCACTCCTGATTTCGGTGTTCGCGCTGGCCGGGCACGTCGCGTGGGCGCAATGCCAGATCGAGCCAGGCACCGATCTCAACGACGGAGGCTGGGCTGGCCAGGATTCGTCCGCGCGCTGCGTTGGGCGGTCCGATGAGCGCTACTTCGCACGCTTCACGCCCGTCTCCGGAGACGCCGGCGCCTTCGCTGCGGTTCTTCGTGCCGAGGTGCAGCTGCCGCTGGTGCACCTCGCCCGCTACTCGGTTCAGCTCGAGGGGCTCCTCCCAGACGGTGGGCGTGAAGCGCTGAACGAGCCGGCGTTTCAGGTCACGGCCGATCTCGTGCCTCCACAGGTCCCTGCGGTGCCGGTGGTGACCGTCGATGGTGGAGCGGTGATGGTGTTCGTGGGTCCGCTCACCGACGACGGCCAGGGCGGGGTTCAGGTGGAGTCGTCCTTTCGCCTCGCGGGGTCGCGGGAGTCGGAAGTCGGGTCGTGGGGGCCTGCGCCGACGACGCTCTCGTGGGACCTCGGGCCAGGCACCTGGACCGCCGAGGTTCAATCGGTCGACGTGGTGCGCAACTACAGGACGCACCTCGTCAGCGAGCTTCGTCGTGGCCGCGAATGGAGCGGTGGCTCCGCCGAGACCGCCCGTGCCGACCGAGGTCGTCTTCACGAGCAACTCGATCTCGGCGCGGGTGCTCGACCCGGCTGACGCGTACCACTTTCTGCTGATCGAGGCCGATGGCGGCATCACGTCGTCGGGTCTGTTCCGTCACGCACCGGCGGCATCGAACAGCGTGGCCTACGGCTACCTGCCGCGGGAGTGCCGCTTTCGGCTGATGGCGTCACGCATCGTGGGCGGTGAAACGAGCGTGTGGTCAGCGCCCTCTTCAGAGTTCTGGGTCGACCTGCAACCACCACGGCCTCCAACAGGGCTGCTGCTGGCCGAACGCGACGGAGGAATCTCGGTGACGTGGGCCCCGGCGACCGACTCCTGCACGGGCGTGGGCGCGTATCGGGTGGAGCGGCTCACCACCGGAGCCGCAGTCATCATCTCGACCTCGTCGGCGACGACGGTGTTCGATGTGCCGAGTTCACCGGGCCAGGTGCGCTACCGGGTGCGAGCCATCGACGATGCCGGCTGGTTGAGCGATTCCCTGCTCTCGTCGGCGGTGACCTGGCCACCTCCGGTTGACGCAGGAGCGATGGACGCGGGCGCGATGGACGCGGGCGCGATGGACGCAGGCGCGATGGACGCAGGCGCGATGGACGCGGGCTCGATGGACGCGGGCTCGATGGCCGCAGGCGCGATGGACGCAGGCGCGATGGACGCAGGCGCAGTGCCGACCACGACGACTCAGTTGGTCGTCGGGTGCGGATGCTCC
>JBEOKA010000433.1:0-11882 GCA_040275325.1 Myxococcaceae bacterium
CACGATGGATGCAGGCGTCACGATGGATGCAGGCGTCACGATGGATGCAGGCGTCGCGCTGGACGCAGGCGTCGTCGTGGATGCAGGCGTCACGATGGATGCAGGCGTCGCGCTGGACGCAGGCGTCGCGCTGGACGCAGGCGTCGCGCTGGACGCAGGCGTCACGATGGATGCAGGAGCCGTCATCGATGCAGGTCTCAGCGCTGATGCAGGGCCCCAGTTCGGCACCGGTCAGCTCGACGGCATCGTCACGGAGTCGCTCACGCATCTGCCCATCGCTGGCGCGCTCGTCGAAGTGGCTGGCCAGACGGCGACGACCTCGGCGAGTGGAGCCTTCACCCTCACCCAGGTGCCCGACGGTGTTCCCGTACGCGTCCGTGTCCGCGGCCCCACCTCGGGAGCCGTCTATTCGACGACGCAGCGAGAGGTGATTCCGGCCGCAGGGCGCAGCCTGTGGGTGCCGCTCGAGTTGCTCTCTGGCTGTGCCGAGACGGTTCAGCTCGCGACCGACGCCGGCGTCATCAGCTCCCGTCGCTGTGGGCCAACCGACGCGCGTGTCGGGCTGACGCTTCCGCAGGGCGGCGTCGTCGACGCGCAGGGCCAGGTGGTGAACGACGTACGGGTCGAGCTGGCGGTGCTGCCGGTCTCGATTGCGGGGCGCGCGGCCAGTGATGCGCTCGCGGCCTTTCCGGGAGACATGCAGGCGCTCACCACGACTGGTGCCTCCGTCTTCCTCGAGAGCTTTGGTGCGGTCGAGGTGCGCCTGATGGATGCGACGAGCGGAGCTCCGCTGCAGCTGGCCGCGGGTCGCCGGGCCGTCGTCACCTTCTCGGCCTCCCGCTCCTCCATCGACGCCGACTCGGTGCCGGCGTGGTACTTCGACGAAGCGCAGAACCGCTGGGTGGAAGAGGGCGCGACGACGCTCACCACCGACCCGCAAACCGGCGCGCTGCTGCACCGCCTCGAGGTGAGCCACTTCACGATGTGGAACGCCGACCGCCCCGCGACCCGGACCTGCATCACCGGCAGAGCCATCGTCGCTGACGGCGGTGTGGTGGCGGGGGCTCAGGTGGTGGCGCTCGGCGTCGACTACCTGGGCAGCGCTGGCGTGAACAGCGGCTTCGACGGGCGCTTCTCGGTGTTCGCGCGGCGAACCTCCGAGGTCGAGCTCGTGACGGTGACCCGCCTCGGGCAGAACGTCGCCGACCGCCGAGTGCGCGTTCGAACGAACCCTGACGTCACGTGCGTCGACGTCGGCGACCTCACCCTCGACACCAGTGCGTTCTTCTCGTGCGCGACGGGCCGGGTCGTCGACGGCATGGGCCAGCCGGTCGCGGGGCTCGACGTCGCGGGGCAGTCGGCCGTCTCCGTCACCCGCGCGGTGTCGGGCGCCAACGGCACGTTCTGCCTTCCGGTCGTTCGCAACGAGCGCTTCGAGGTCGTGGTGACGGGCTCCATCGGCGCGCTGCCCGTCATCGGGCGCGCGACCAACCGGCCAGCCCTCACCACGACGGCCAGCTGTGGCGGTGCGGGCTGCGCGCCGCTCGGAGACATCACCGTGGCGGGCTTCACCTGTGTTCGAGGTCAGGTGCTCGACGGGACCGGCCCCGTGGCGCAGGCGCGCGTGACGGCGCTGGGCCGCTCGGTGACGTCGGCGGTCACCTCGAGCACTGGCGAGTACTGTCTGCCCGTCGAGGGTGGCACGGCGGTGACCGTCATCGGCTCGTTGGGCCCGTCGAGCGGGTACGCGCCGCGCTTCGTCGCGCAGACGACCCCGGCCGCGTGTGGCAGCTCGGCGTGTCAGGTCGTCGACGTCGTCGTCGGCAACACCGGCTGCATCAGCGGCGTGGTGAACGACCCGAACTCGATGCCGCTCGAAGGCGTGCGCGTGACGGCACTGCCGGTGAGTGGAGGCCGGGGCCGCACCGTGTTCACCGGACCAGGTGGCACCTTCTGCGCGCCCGTCGAAGCTGGCGGCCCGGTGGACCTCGACTTCGCCGCCACCCGGCCGGGCACGCGCTTCTTCGCGAGCGCGCGGGTGACGACGCCGACGACGGCTGCGTCATGCGGAGGCTCGGGCTGCGTGAGCGCTGGCACCGTGACGCTCACCGGCGTGAGCTTCTCGGGCTGTGTGAAGGGCCGCCTGTCGGACTCGGGCCAGCCCCTCGACACGCGCATCGACGTGCTCAACGGAAACCGCGTCGCCATTCTGCGCACCCGCGAAGACGGCACGTTCTGCGTCGACACGCCCGTCGCCACCTCGCTGCAGCTCACCGACCCGTTCCAGCGGGCGGGCTGCGTGGGTCTGCGCACGACGGCCGTCGACACCACCGGGCTCACGGCGGGCAGCTGCGCCAACGAGCAGAGCTGCCTCGACGTCGGTGAGGTCGACTTCGCGACGTTCTGCAGCTCCTCCTGACGTGCGCGTCGCGTACTTCACCGCGGGCTCTCACGGCGCGGGCCACCTGGTGCGCGGCGTCGCGTTGTGGCGCGCGCTGTGTCGGCGTCGTGCTGACGTGCCGTTCCGACTCTTCGCGCCAGCGTCGGCGTTCGACCACGTCGCTGCACCGGTGCACGAGCCCATCGTCGTCGATGCGGCCGAGCTCAGAGACCCGGCGACGGCGCGCAGCTCGAGGCTCGCGGCGCAACTGAGGGCCTTCGCGCCCGACGTGCTCGTCGTCGACCTCTTCTGGGTGCCGCTCGCGTTCGTGCCGCTGCCGTGCCCGGTGTGGTTGCTGCTGCGCTCGGTGCCGCCGTTCTGGCTGGTGGGGCCGAAGGAGGCCCGCTTCGACGAGCGTCGCTACCAACGGGTGTTGGCCATCGAGCCCGCGCCGGGGCTCGAGCGCTTCGAGGCGATTCCGCCCATCGTGGTGTCGAACGCAGACGAGCATCGAACCCGCGACGAGCTCTGTGCCGCGCTCGACGCGGACCCGTCACGCCCGTTGCATCTCGTCGCCACCGCGGGGCTGCCGACCGACGAGGCCACGCTGAAGGCCGTCGCTCCGGCGCCGGGCGCGCAGGTGCGGGTGCTGCAGCTCGCCAGCCCGACGCTCCCGTTTCCGCTCGCGCCGTGGCTCGCAGCGCTGGGCCCGCACGACCGCCTCATCGCCGCGCCCGGCTACAACACCTACTGGGAGGCGCAGTGGCTGGGCTTCGCGAAGCAGGTGACGTGGGTGCCCATCAAGCGGGTGTTCGACGATGCGGCGTGGCGAGCGAGCGCCACGCTTTCGTCCTTCACGGAGAATGGCGCCGACTGGTTGGCGCGGCAGCTGCTCGGCTGAGTCGACATCGCCGGGGACGAACGCGACGAGGCAGTTTCGTGCGCGGTCACATTTCTCCCGCCTACGCGGTGGTGAACGTGGTTTCACCCGGCGCCGATGAAGCGCTTCCTGCTCGCCGCGCACCCGACCGTCGGCCACACCCAGGCGCTGCGGGCGATTGGCCGTGAGCTGCGCTCGCGCGGCCATCACGTGCGCTTCGCCGTACCGCTGATGAAGCCGCTGCCGTCGTTCCTCCCGGTGCCGGCGCCGCTGCGTTCGGCGGAGCACGTGACGAATGGCATCCGCTCCGACGGGGTCGAGGTGGTGCCGCTCGCGCTGCGGCTGTCATCGGGCCTCGCCGCGTTCATGGTGGCGCGCAGCCGTGGGTACGACGAGCTCGACTGGGCGATGAAGTTGTTCCTGGGTGAAGCGGGAGCCGCGGCGTCGACGTTGAAGCGCGAGCTCGAGCGCGCTCCAGCCGACGTGGTGGTGGCCGACTGCTTTCACTTCGGCGCGTGGGTCGCGGCCGAGGCCTCGCGCGCTCCGTTCGTGCCCGTGTTTCACAGCGGCCTGCCGTTCCCCGCGCCGGGAGCGCCGCCCTTTGGGAGCCCGCTCTCGGGTGGAGACGACGCCGAGAGTCATCGGCGGCTCTCGCGGCTCGCCGAGCGAATGGACTCGACGCTGAGCGCGATTCGCAAGGGCTTCGGGCTTGGCGCCGTGCAGTCGCGCATGTTGGAGCGCCCGTACGGCACCGCGCTCAACGTGTTGACGACGTTCGAGCAGTTCGAGCTGCCGCGGCCCGAGCTCTCGAAGACCGCGGCGGGGCCGTTGTTGTGGGCTGGCCCGTGTCTGGGGACGAAGCGTCCCCCGGTGGAGTTTCCCTGGGAGCGCCTCGAGGGCTCGAACAAGCCGCTCGTCTACGTGTCGTTGGGCACGGTGTTCAATGATCAGCCCGCCGTCTACCGCGTGCTGCTCGAAGGCGTGCACGAGGCGGGAGCGAGGGCCGTCATCGCTGCGGGTGCGTCATTCGACGCGATGGTGAAGCAGGCCTGGTCGGACGACGTCGTCGTGAAGTTCTCGCCGCAGGTCGAGCTGCTCTCGAGGGTGAACGCGGCCATCGTGCATGGCGGCAACAACTCGACGAATGAAGCGCTGCGCGCGGGAGTTCCGTTCGTCTCGGTGCCGTTCGGCGGTGAGCAGGTGATGAACGCGCGCAGGGCAGTTTCGCTCGGGGTGGCACGCGCGCTCGAGGTCGATGCGCTCACGAAGCAGCGCGTGGCCGACGCGCTGAAGGCGCTGCTCACGAGCGAGCTGGTGGAGCGGTCGAAGGCGCTGGCGAAGCAGGTGCCCGAGGCCGATGGCGCAGCGGTCGTCGCCGACGCGGTGGAGCAGCTCTGATCAGGCGGCGACGAGTGACGCGGCGACCGTGGAGCGGCGCGACACCTTCTGCTCGTCGCGACGCACCAGGCGCAGCAGGCTCGCGCGGTCGTGCAGCTCTCCAGTGATGCGGTCTTCGACGGCGAGGTCGGCGTGCACCTCGAGCAGCTGCAGGAACAGCGCGTACACGACGTTCAACGAGGTGACGCCTTCGACGAAGAGGCTGCCGTCGCTGGTGAACCACACGTCGAGCTCGCCGCGCTTGGCGAAGATGCTCCAGGCGCGCCGGCCGTCGTGGGTGCGCTGCGCGAACGGGAAGTGGCCGACGGCGCGGTCCATCGTCTTGATGAGCGCCTCATCGAGCGGACCAGCGAGCGGCGATTCGGAGCACTCGTCGAGCGACACGGGGAACTCCCAGGTCTGGCGAACGGCGGGCTTCACTTTGAGAATCGCGAACTCACGGAAGAACATGGCGCCCTGAAGACCCGGCAGCCGAATTTCGTGTGCAAACTCCGAAGTGCTCGAAGTCGTTCAGGTCTTTCGTGAGGCCGTGACACGAACGTCAGGGGTACAGTCCGCGCCCATGCGCTACGTGCTCAGGCAGGACCTCCTCTCGTTCGGAGACGATTTCACGATCAAGGATGAGAACGGCAAGTCGTGTTTCACGGTCGACGGGCGGGCGTTCACGCTGCTGCGCGAGAAGCTGTCGTTTCACGACGCGGGTGGGAAGGAGCTCGCGTTCATTCGCGAGAAGCTCATCGCGCTGACGCCGAGCTACGAGATTCTTCGCGACGGCAAGACGGCGGCGGTGGTGAAGAAAGACCTGATCAACGTCTTCCGCTGCGGGTTCACCGTCGATGTCCCCGGGCCCGATGACCTCGAGGCGCAGGGCAACCTGCTCGACCGCGAGTACACGTTCACGCGTGGGAAGACGGTGGTCGCGACGGTGTCGAAGCGCTGGTTCAGCATCACCGACACCTACGGCGTCGAGGTCGCAGACTCTGAAGACGCGGTGCTCATTCTCGCGAGCGCGGTCGTCATCGACATGATCTGCCACGCCGACGCGAAGAAGCAGAAGAAGCCCGCATGAGCCGGCTCGTCGGGCTCATCGACGCGAGCGATGCGGGTGGCGTCGGCGGAGATGGAAACTGGAAGCTCGTGTTTCATCTCGCGGCGTGGCGCGCTCCGGGTGAAGCGGTCGAGCGTGGAGAGCGGCGTTGTGAGCTGCCGGTCTCTGATGCAGCGCTGACGCGGTGGATGGTGCGGCTGCGGCCGTATCAGGTGGTCTCGCTCGACGTGGCGAAGGTGGCGCGTGGGTGCACGGTGGTGCGCAAGATCCTCCGCGCAGGCGTGAAAGACGCCGAGTTCGAGCGGGTGGCCACCGAGCTCCGCGCGCCGGTGAAGCTGAAGACGAAGCGCTTCGGCACGCTCGCGCTCGACCGGCGCTACGGCTGGTACGAAGGCAACGCACGCTGGAGCGGCACGAAGGTGAAGCTCACGCTCTCGACTCACGAAGACGCGCTCGCGACGGCCGAGGCGTTGTTCTCGGCGGAGAAGCGCTGGGCGAAGCAGGTCGGCGAGTTCACCGTCGGCAAGCTGCTCGAGCTGAAGAACGACGTGTGGCTGGGCGAGGGCGAGAAGGAAGTGACGAAGCAGCAGTTCCTCTCGCGGCTGAAGCTCCGGTCCATCGCCATCGACGAAGGCGGGCGGTTCACGTTCTGGTTCGGTGATGGAGACTTGTTCTGGGGCCACGCCATCGAGGTGTACGGAACCATCAAGGCCGGACTCGAGGACGCGACCATTGCTGGTTGAGGAGAGTTTGTGATGCGAATTCTGTGCTGCGTGCTCCTGGTTTCCTGCGCGACGGTTGGCAACTCCACTGGGGCTTCCACGGCCCCGACGGCGCCGCCTGATGGACTGTGTTTGAGCGGTCGCGATGGACAAACCGTGTGCGGCTACAAGTGCATGCTCGGCACCGATGGCCGGGCCGCCTGTGCAGAGACGAAGGCTGGCCAGTGCGTCATGGGCAGCGATGGGCGCGTGGCGTGCGGGCTCTCGTGTGCGACGGGCTCCGACGGGATGACGGTCTGCACCGAGGTTCCCGGGCGCACGTGTTCGGCCGAAGAGGGCTCGCACGCACAGTGCCGGTAGCGGGCGTCCGAAGGCTCAGAAGAGCGAAGGCTGCTGACGGGCGCGTTCCCAGGAGGTGTAAACCTGTGGTCGGCAAACTGACAACAAGTTGACGTCAACTTGTATACAGATTTGCGACCACTTGTTTACACCACCCTGAGAGGGAGCCGCCCCTCCGCGCCGGTCATCGGAACTCGGACTCGGCCGATTCCGCTTCGCCTCGCGTCTCGAGGCTTCGGAGCGCCACCCGAGCCACCCTCGCTCTCACAGGCTTCAGAGCGCAGGCACGGGCGTCACCTCAGCGGGCGACCCACCCGGCGGCGGCGGTGGCTGATACGCAGGCTGCGGATACGTCTGCTGCGGCGTCGCACCGGCGGGCGCCCCATCGACCCCACACACCGCCACGCCATTCCCTGCACTGCACAGCCACCGCTGGCCACACGCCGACACCGCGTAGCCCTTCGCACCGGGCGTGGGCGACGCGACCTCATGCTCCACGTTCGCCTGCGGACACCCGCTGTTCTGAATCACCCAATCGCGCGCCAGTCGCCACTCGTCTCCCGACAGGCGCACCGTCGACGACGTCCGCGGCGCCTGGTCGACACAGCGGAAGTCGATGACGTGCTCGATGCTCGCCGTCGTCGTCGTGTTGTACCGGCTGTAGTTCGTCGTCATGCCGCGGTTCACGTCGCGCTCGGCGGCGATCTCATACGGTCCGCCGCAGTACGTGAACATCTCGCGGTACGCGTCATCACGTGACTTCGTGCCCTCGTAGTACCGCAGCGACCCGCCACGCTGCTCGTTCGCCGGCGCGTAGGCTCCGCCGTTGCCACGCCCCTCGATGGTCGAAGACACGCACGCGAGCAACGCGATGCCCACCAGCGCGATGACGGTGTTCCACGTGCGGCGCGCTTCGCTGCTGGTCGGTTCGCCCATGGCAGGCGGGAGTTAGAACACCGTATTCCCGGCGCACAAGAGCGCGAACGGGTGCCACACTGCCGCGCCATGGCGGGGACGCGTCGTCGTTGGCTCAAGTGGGTTGGTCTCGGGTTGTTGCTGGTGACGCTGGGCATCGCGGGCCTCGTCGTGCGGGTGCTGCTGCTGCGCGCCGAGCACCAGAAGCTGCGTGACGCCGAGGTCGGTCGTGCGCCCGTCGCCGCGCCGAAGCGCTCGAAGGTGCCCGGCATCGAACGCCTGCCCGTCATCACCAACCCCGGCCAGTGCCTGCGCGGCCAGGTGCTCGACCACGGCCGCCCCGTCGTCGGCATGCAGGTCTCGGTGCCTGACGCGCTCCTCTCGGTCACCGGGCCCTGCGCCTGTCGCGCCTGCCAGTGCAGCGAAGGGCTGACGACGCTGCTCGAGAACCCGCGCGCGGGCCTCGTCGAAGCCGTGAAGAGCGTCACCACCACCACGGGCGGTGCCTTCGAGCTCTGCGGCATCGCACCGCAGGTCGAGTACCTCTGGGGCGAGCACCCCGATGGCCGCGTCGCCATTCCCACCGCAGAGGTGGAGCAGCTCAAGCTCGGCGGCTCGGTGCCGCTCGACGTCATCACCACCCACCCGATGAAGGGCCTGGTGCGCCTCGTCGATGGAACGCCGCTGCCCGACGCGCGCGTGCTCGCGTATTCGATGCCGGCCATCCTCTTTCGCGACGTGAAGACCGACGGCCGCGGCGCCTTCACCACCACGCTGCCCTTCGGCTCCGTCACCTTCATCGTCGCCGCGCCAGGCCGCGCGCCCGTCTCGCTGCGCCGCGACGTCGAGCCCAACCAGCTCACGCTCCTCGAGGTGCCCGACCCGTTCACCCTCACCATTCGCGCGCGCGCCAACGGCCAGAACGTCGAAGGTGCAGAGGTCACCATCGGCAAGGAGCCCGCACAGCTCACCAACGCGAAGGGCGAGGCGGTGCTCACGCCGGTGCTCGACGATGAGAACGCGCTCACGGTGCGCGTCGTCAAAGGCGGCCTCATCGGCACCGCGACGGTTCGTCCCCAGGGGGCCAGGTCGCAGTCGCTCGACGTCGAGCTGAAGCCCGGTGTGCGCGTGCGGGGCGTCGTCGTCGACGAGAAGGGCGCGCCGCGCATCGGCCGTGTGCAGGGCTTCGGTCCTCCGCTGTTCCACGACACCGACGCGCAGGGCCGCTTCGAGAGCGAGCTCGTCGAGCCCACCCGCGAAGACAGCCTGCGCGGCGTCGTGCCCGACTGTGACTCCGAGCGCTCGCAGTGGATCGAGCTCGCCGGCGCCGACGTGAACGTGGTGCTCAAGGTTCGCTGCGAGCCCACCGTGAACGGCCTCGTGCTCGACGGCGAAGGCGCGCCCATCGCCAACGCGATGGTGTCACTCCAATCATCGAAAGACGGCGAGACGGCCACCACCGACGCCACCGGCCGCTTCGTGCTGCACCAGCCCGCAGGCGAGTACCGGCTGAAGGTCTCGCACGAGCGCTACCGCGAGGCCGAGCAGCCGCTGACCGTGCCCGCGAAGGACGTCACCGTGGTGCTCGACGCTGGCGGCAGCATCGCGGGCAAGGTGGTCGATGCCTCGGGCGCTCCGCTCGCAGGCGTCGAGGTCATGGCCATTCCCGGCATGCTCGAAGACATGCTGCGCGAGCTCGAAGGCAGCTCCGGCAGCAAAGCGACGACCGATGGAGAGGGACGCTTTCAGGTCAAAGGCCTGCTCGCAGGCCGCTGGGTGCTCGTCGCGAACGGCGCAGGCCAGCCGTCGACGCCGTCTGACCCGGTGCTGCTGCAGCCGGGCTCGCATCAAGAGGGCGTCATCATCACCATCGACGCGAAGGTCGACGTGAGCGGCACCGCCGTCGACGAGAAGCGCCAACCGATTCCCGGCGTGCGCGTCTCGTGGGAGCCCGCCGATGAGAAGGCGGCCATCTCGTCGCTGCTCTTCGACGCCGTGCAGGGGCGCATGGGCGAGGCCGCGCGGTTTCTGCCGTCGAACGTCTTCACCGATGCTGACGGCCACTTCGAGCTGCGCGGCCTTGCCGTGTCTTCCGTCAGCGTCAGGGCTTCGGCCGACGGCTTCGCGCGTGTGGAGCGACAGGCGAGCCGTGGCGACACGATCGAACTCACCCTCAAGCGCGAAGGAGGCCGCATCACCGGCCGCGTCGTCGACGCCCGCGGTCAGGTCGTCACCGCCTTCTCCGCCAACGGCGCCGACTTCTCGTCACCCGATGGCCGCTTCGAGGTGAAGGCGTACACCGAGAAGGACTCGGTGCGCGTGAAGGCGCGCGGCTTCGTGCCCACCACGAAGGACGTCACGATGGACGCTCCGGTGAAAGACGTCGGCGACGTCGTGCTCGAGCAGGGCCTCTCGCTGAAGGGAGAAGCCACCGGTGACGACGGCAAGCCGCTCGAGGGCGTACGCATCGCCGCCGTGCAGTCGGAGGCCGGTGACAGCTGCACCACGCGCGCCGACGGCACCTGCACCATGGCTCCCTTCCGCGATGAAGAGGTGGTGGTGAAGGCCCGCAAGCAGGGCTTCGTGCCCGTCGAGACGAAGGTGGCGAAGGGCGCGCTCGGCGACGGCGTGAAGGTGAAGCTCACGGCCGCGGGCGGGCGCGTTCAGGGCCAGGTGTTCGGTGGAAAGGGCCGGCCCGCTGCCGCGCGCAGCATCTCGATCTCAGCCGAGGCGGCGTTCGAGTCGGTGCTCTCCGACGCGCAGGGAAGGTTCGAGGCCTCAGGGCTCCCAGAAGGCGCGTACTGCGCGTCGGTCGAACTCTCGGGCATGCTCGGCACCGACTGGGCCGTGCCCGTGCAGGTGACGACGACGCCTTCGCCCATCGTGCTCGGCCCCGTCGAGACCGGCGCCACGCTCGAGTTCAACTCGAAGCTGCCCGGCCGCATCGTGATGCTGGGAGGCGCACAGGGTCCGCTCCCAGCGGGCGACGTCGGCTCGAACTCAGCGTCGTCATTCTGCGAGAAGCTGAAGGCGCCCGTCGTCACCGTCGTCAACACCGGCTCGGTGCGCTTCGAGGGCCTTCCCGCGGGCAAGTGGTCCATCTACGTGGTGCAGCTGCTCGACTCCGATGACAAGCAGCTCATCACGCCGAAGGTGCTCGACGTGCTGCCCGGCGAGACGAAGAAGGTGCAGTAGCCATCGGCGTTTCTCGCGCGCCGAGAACGACGCTGGAGCGTCCACGCTCGTCCGCACTCGAGGATGTGACGGAATCGGGTTCTCGTCACAACTGCGCGAGCCCTCGACTGATCCACCACTGGCACGTGCGCTGCTCTGTCTGCCTCGCGTCGGCAATGACGCCGGCGAGCGAAGGGAGCAGCAGATGGCAGGTGGAAAGCGGTACCAGGTGTTCAGCATCAGAGAGACGAAGCAGGGCGACGGGAAGGTCACGTCGACGTGGGTTCGCGCAGGCTCGGCGTGGGTGAACCGCGACGGCAGCTTCAACGTGTACCTCGACGTCCTGCCGCTCGACGGAAAGCTGCACGTGCGTGAGGCCGTCGACAAGCGTGACGCCGAGTCGCGCCCGTCGGAGCAGGCGGCCGAACCCGTCGCAGCGTGAACGCAGCACCACAACTCAACGCAGTGCAGTCGCAGCACCGAACCAAGAAGCGCAGCTCGCAGTTCAACTCACACAAACGCAGCACAACGGAGAAGACGACATGAAGACGGCAACGAAGGTGGTGGCGGTGGTGGCGGTGGCGTTCCTGGCCATGTCTGGCGAAGCCCTCGCCGCCAAGAAGCAGTCGAAGACAAAGCTGCAGGTGTCAGGGCAGCTCAACCTCAACACGGCCACGCCGGCCCAGCTCGACCAGCTGCCCGGCGTCGGAGAGAAGGCCGCGAAGCGCATCATCGACCATCGCAACAAGACGCCCTTCGCGAAGACCGAAGAGCTGATGAAGGTGAAGGGCTTCGGGAAGAAGAAGTTCGAGAAGCTGAAGGCGAACCTGACGGTCTCGGGCCCCACGACGCTCACGGTGAAGCGCGTCTCGGCGAGCCAGACTGATCAGCCCGCCGCGGCCGGTCTGCCCTCGGGCGCGCAGGAGGCTCAGGGTCGCGCGCCGCCGGCTCGTCGCTGAAGGAACAGCTGAAGCAGGCATGGCGGCCGGAGCGGGAGGACCTGCTCCGGCCGTCGTGTTCCCGGGT
>JBEOKA010000434.1:0-2558 GCA_040275325.1 Myxococcaceae bacterium
TGCTGAGCATCTGGGACTATGGCCGCGGCCGCGTGATGGCGCTCACCACCGACGGAGCCTGGTCGTGGGCTTTCACCTCGCACGCCGCAGGCGCTCAGACCCGCATCTTCGAGCGCTTCTGGAGCAACGCCGTTCGTTGGCTCGTTCGCGACCCCGAGCTGACGGCGATGTCCGTCACGGCCGATTCGCCCACCGTCGAGCCCGGCAAACCAGTCGGCATCTCAGCCGTCGCGCGTTCGAGTGACTTCCAGCCCGCCGCCGGAGCCCAGGTCACCATCGAGCTCATCTCCGCTGATGACGGCCAGGTCGTCGCCCACCAGACCGTTCCTGCTGGCGCTGACGGCACTGCGCACGTCGAGTTCCCGTCGCCTCCTGCGGGCCCGTACAAGATCGTCGGCAAGGCCACCGCCGGCGAGAAGGTGTTGGGCGAGATGTCTGACGCCGTCGCTGTGCGCGCTTCGGGCCCCGAGCTCGCTGATGCGCGCGTCAACGCAGGCCTGCTCGAAGAGATCGCGAAGGTCACCGGCGGCGCCTTCTTCGACGGCTCGTTCTCGCTCAGCGACGTGCCGTTCAAGGAGCCGCCGCTGGTCGAGGTCGGCCGCTCCCGCGATCAACCGCTGTGGGATCGCTGGTATTGGCTCACGCTGATGGTGCTCATCATGGGCGCCGAGTGGGCCCTGCGCCGTCGCTTCGGGTACATCTGAATCGGCACCTCGTGCTATCAGCGCCCGACCTGTGGCGCTGCGAACCGTTCACCTCCGCATCGAAGGCCTCGTGCAGGGCGTCTCGTACCGGGCCTCGGCTCGCGACGAAGCGACGCGGCTCGGGCTCACGGGCTGGGTTCGCAATCTGCCCAACGGCGACGTCGAAGCGCTCGCCGCCGACCCCACCAACGCCGTCGTGCAGTTCGTCAACTAATGCAAACGCGGCCCCGATGAAGCCCGCGTGTCGAACGTCACGATGACCGAAGCTTCGTTGGAGCCCGGCCTCTCGGGCTTCGAGGTGCGCCGATGACGTACGGTCCTCCCGAACTGCTCGTCTCGTTGCTCGGCATTCGCCCCGGCATGAACGTCTCGGTTCGCAACGCGCCGCCCGGCTTCATGGAGGCGTTGGGCGCGCTCCCCGATGGCGCCTGCCTCGTCGAGACCTCGCGCACCGGCATCGATCTCACCGTGCTCTTCGCGCAGCAGAAGCTCGCGCTCGTCGACCACCTCACCCGCGCCGTCGGCCTCATGAGCGTCACCGGCTTCGTCTGGGTCGTCTTCCCCACCCAGCCAAGTCCCATCGCTCCGAGCGAAGACTTCGTGCGCCTGGCCGGGTTCGAGCTGGGCCTGGAAGACTCCCGGCGGCTCCTTCTCGGAGACCAGTGGACCGCCCTTCGCCTGCAGCGTCGCAAGGGCGCGCCCCGCCTCGAGAAGCCCCAGGCACAGGCCTGATGCACCGCGGCACGGGCGTTTTCGGCAGCTGACGGTTTCCTTCGGCTACCGATTCGTGTCAGAATTCACGTGTTTCCCACTTTTCGACGGGCCCCGCTCAACGGCAAGACGTCTTCGCTCACGACCGGGTCCACACGGGTTTCCGCCCCCCACTTTCCCGGGCGGTTGAGTTCACCGGCGGGAGGTCCAGCGTTTGGTCGACCTTCGCGGCATGACACCATCAGGTGTACATCGAGCGAGGGCGGCCTTGCGGGCCAGCCTCCAGCCTTTTGCAGTCGAGTTGGCGCCGTCTCACTTCGTCTCCCGTCCGGAGCGGCACGTCGCGCCATCGACACAGGCAGGTTCATCACATGAGCAGCATTCTGGTCATCAACGCGGCCGGTCGCGAGACGCGTGTCGCGCTGGTCGAAAACGGTGGAATCGCTGAGTTCTATCTCGAGCGAAAGAAGGACAAGGGAATCGTCGGCAATGTCTACAAGGGCCGCGTCACGCGCGTGCTCCCGGGCATGCAGGCCGCCTTCGTCGACATCGGAGAAGAGAAGGCCGCGTTTCTCTACGTCGGCGACGTGCTGTTCGACCCCGATGTGACGCGTCACCAGTTCGACCTCACCGAGGGCGAGCACGACGAAGACGTCAACGAGGTGCCGGAAGAGAACGATCACGACGTTCCGCCGCCGTCGCCGTCATCACCGAACCCTGAAGGCAGCGTTGCCGCGGCAGCTCCCGCTGAGACCGCCGCCGCTCCCGAAGGCAGCGCGCCTGTCGAGCCCGTCGCTGGCGTCGAAGTCGTTCAGGCCATCGCCGATGCGCAGGCCACTCCGACTGGTGCCGAGGTCGTCGAAGCCGCGAAGGATCTTGCCGCCACGCCGTCGGGCGCCGAAGTCGTTCAGGCCGCGGTCGCTGATGCGGCTCCGGTTGCCGAAGCGGCTCCTGCCGGTGAAGTCGTCGCACCTGTCGAAGGCGCACCCGCGCCTGCTGCCGAAGCCGCTCCCATCGTCGAAGGCACCGTCGAAGTGCCGCGCTCGCAGGCGCCGCGCGACCTGAAGCTCAAGGAGCAGAAGCCCCAGCAGCACCAGAAGAAGGAGCGCAAGCCCGAGCACGCCCCCCGCAAGGAGGCGAAGA
>JBEOKA010000435.1:0-3415 GCA_040275325.1 Myxococcaceae bacterium
CCTGAATCACTTCCGCGCGACGCGAGGTCTGAGCGAAGGCGGAATCGAACTGAAAACATGAACTTTGAGCTCTCAGAGACCCAGAAGCTGATTCGTGACACCGCGCGCACGTTCGCGAAGAACGTGGTGGCTCCAAAAGCGCGCGAGACCGATCGCCACGAGCTCTTCCCTGCCGAGACGTACAAGCAGATGGGCGAGCTCGGGCTGCTGGGCGTCAACGTTCCCACCGAGTACGGCGGCGCCGGTGCTGGGGTCGTCAGCTACGCGCTCGCGGTGATGGAGATCTCGGCCGCCTGCTGCTCGACCTCGGTCGGCATGTGCGTCACCAACATGTGCGCCGAGCTGATCTGTCAGTTCGGTACCGAGGCGCAGAAGCAGAAGCACGTCACGCGGCTCACCAGCGGCGAAGCGATCGCAGGAGCGTTTGCGCTGTCTGAGCCGCACGCAGGCTCCGACCCGGGCGCAGGCCGAACGACGGCCGTGAAGAAGGGCGACCGCTGGGTGCTCAACGGCACCAAGCAGTGGATCACCTCAGGCGCCCACGCCGGCGTCATCGTCGTCTGGGCGCGCACGTCGAACGACGGCAACAAGGGCCTCTCGTGCTTCATCGTCGAGAAGGGCACGCCGGGCCTCAGCGCGGGAAAGCACGAAGACAAGATGGGCCTGCGCGGGTCGAACACCGTGCCGCTCACCTTCGAGAACTGTGAGATCCCCGAAGAGAACCTGCTCGGCCGTCTCGGAGACGGCTTCAAGCTCGCCATGACGGCGCTCGACGGTGGCCGCATCGGCATCGCGTCGCAGGCCGTCGGCACCGCGCGCGCGGCCGTCGAGGCGTCGGTGAAGTACGCGAAAGATCGCCAGGCCTTCGGCAACGCGATCGGCGAGTTCCAGGCCGTGAAGTGGATGCTGGCCGACATGCAGACGCAGACGAACGCGGCCGAGTTGCTGGCCCTGCGCGCGGCCTTCCTCAAGGAGTCGAAGGTTCCGTTCACGCGCGAGGCCTCGATGGCGAAGCTCTTCGCGTCTGAGACCTCGAACCGCGTCGCCGACAAGGCCGTCCAGCTTCACGGTGGCTACGGGTACATCGACGAGTTCCCCGTCGAGCGGTACCTGCGCGATGCACGCGTGCAGACGATCTACGAAGGCACGAGTGAGATTCAGCGCATCGTGATCGCTCGCGAGCTGATCAAGCAGCTCGGGTGATCACGGCGTTCCGGCGTCGACCGAGCCACACAGCTCGCACGTCGCGTCTCCTCCCGAACCACCACACGTCCACCGGCCGACGCCTGCATCAGCGCAGCGGCAGGTGGGGCGCTCCTCGTCGGGAACCGTGATGCTCGTGGTGACTCCGGCGTCGGGAATGCGGCAACCCGCCGGCTGCTTGTTGTGCACCACGATGTCTTCGGCCACGAACGTGTGCCACTCGTGCTCGACGGTGAGATCGAACACCTCGCTCACCGCGCAGAACAGCTTCGCGCCATCGACCTGAACTACGCGCGGGCCGTCGTCGCCGATCTCGAGCAGGTGCCTGCGATCACCAAGCAGCCAGTCTCCGGCGGGGAAGAAGCCCTTCGCCATCGGGTCGTACACCGGGTGGTCTGAGGTGAGCATGAGCGTGCGGCCGCCGATCTGCAGGGAGCCGCACTCTCGCGTCGCCGAGGTGATGGCCGTGATGTGTGACACCACCGTCAGACCCGTCGCCGGGTTCGCCACGACGACCTCGTCACCGACCCTCAGATCTTCGATGGCGCGGCCACCGCGAGGCGTTTGAACTCTCGCGCCGCGGGCGACACAACTCACCACCGGGCCACATGCGGTCAGCGAAAGGCCCATTCCGATCAAGAGCTTCTGCATGGTGCTCCTCCAGTTCGCCGAGGCGGTTGTGCGAGCTGTGTGCCACCAGCCCGGCAATTCTGTATGACGCCACGCGGACTCGCGCCGGGCGAGCCGCTCTCGGAGCCCTTCGTGATCCACCGTGCCCTCGTCATTCTGTTCCTCGTCGCGCTCGCTGCCTGCGGGCCCCGGCCGAAGCCGATGATCATCGAGGAGGACGCCGGCATCGTGATGGAGGTGCCTGACGCGGGCCGTCAGCGCGGCATGGATCCTCCGAGCGGGTTCTCGACGGCGGTCGAGCTGCCGGCCGACGGAGGCCAACGCATCGGCGTGTCGCTCGCGGCGGTGGGCGATCAGTTCAACCAGCCGCTCATCGCCGCCGTGTGGGACGACCCGAACGGCGACGGCGTGCGCACCGACACGCGCGTCTTCTTCACCCGCTGGAACGGCGAGAAGAAGGAGTACGAGCAGCTCAAGACGATCGAGGTGGTGGGCGAGATCGATCTCACGCCGCCGTTGCGTCAGGTGGCGATCGGCCGTGACTCGGTGACGGGCCGCATCGGCATCGCGTTCGTGAAGGCGGGCGCCGGCATTCGGTACGCGTTCAGCGATGACGAGGGCGCGAACTTCTCGCTCGCGACGGTCGGCATGGATCCCGGCACGGGCGACTCGAGCTCCCCGCAGATCGCGCTGAAGAACGGCACTACGCACATCGCGTACGTGACCTCGAACGAGCAGGTGCTCTATCGAACCCGCACGGGAGGCTCGGGCACGTTCTCGGAGGCCACCGCGCCCATCACCGCGGGCCAGGCGTCGGCGTTGGGTTCGATCTCCCTCGCGCTCGACGGCGACGGAAACCCGGGGCTCGCCTACTTCGCCAAGGGCGCCTCGCTGCGGGCGACGCTCGCGTTCTGGCGGCCGGGCACGGCGTCAGCGACCGAGGTGACGAACTCGAACACGACGGATGTGCTCGCGGTGGCTGATCGCAAGCCGTCGGTGACGCTGGCCTTTGCGGGCACGACGCCGCGGGTGGCGTTCCATCTGCTGCGCGCCGATCCCGTGCTCAACGGCATGATGACCGACTCGAACTCCGAGCTGTGGACCTCGATCGCGACCGATGCGGCCGGCACCTCGTGGAGCATGCCGGTGGGAATGCCGCGCAACGGCGACTTTGCAACGATGCGGTTCAACACCACGCAGTGGTACCAGGGCCTCGTCATTCACACCGGCGGAGCGATCACCATCGGCGGCGCGTTCCTCTCGCGCGGCACGATCAACACGCTGTGCTCGGGTGGCCCGAAGCTGTCGAAGTCGACCAACGGAACCACCTTCGAGACGTGCTCGCCGATGAACACGCCGCTGAACTTCGCGGGTGAGTGGCTGTCGATGTGGGGCCACGCGGCGAACAAGGTGTCGGCGGCGTTCTTCTACGATCGTCGCGCGAGCGATCTCATTCGTGGCGGGGTGATTCTGTACCGCGAGCCGTAGTCAGAGGTACTGGCGCGCGGCGGCATCGATCTCGCCGCGCGACACCGCTTCGTCGAACCACCTCGAGCGCAGGCTGTTCGCGACCGCTGTCGCC
>JBEOKA010000436.1:0-6820 GCA_040275325.1 Myxococcaceae bacterium
GGAGCCAGTTCCGCGGGAGCCACCGCTCATCAGGCTCACTCCGCCTGCGTCTCACCCGTCAGAGCGCGTCGAGCAGGCCCATGCGGTCTTTGAGGCGCAGCACGCGGCGGGTCGACTCCTCGAGCCGCTTCATCGCCTTCGGGTCTGCTTCAGCCAGGCGCACGAGCACGCCGATGGGGTCGATGCCCTTGTCCCAGTCGGGCGGCGCGGTGGTGAGGATGATGTCGTTGCCCGCGAGGAAGGCCTGCTTCAGCACGTCTTCGGCGGTGCCCTCGATGGCGTCGGCCAGCACCTGAATCGCGATGTCGTCGGTCACGGCCAGCCAGTAGTGCTCGTGCACCAGCGCGACGAGCGGCGGCGAGAGAATGGCCGGCTTCCCGTCGAAGGCCGCATAGGCGACGTTCGCGAGCATCACGCCACCGAGCGACGGCGCGGCGTCGGAGAACACCTTCGCCTCGGCCAGCACGCGCGCCTTCGACCAGTCACAGGTGACGAGGTGGTGGTCGGAATCTCCGTCGATGTCACCGTACCCGGGGAAGTGTTTGCCGATGGGCACCACGCCAGTCGACAGCAGCCCCTTCGAGTACGCCTGCGCCTTCGCGACGACGACGGCAGGGTCGCCCGAGAACGAGCGTTGGTTGCGCTCCATGTGGCCCGACGGCGCCACGTCGAGCACCGGCGCCAGGTTCAGGTTCAGCCCCAGCCACTTCATCGTGCGGCCCACCTTCACGCCCCACTCGCGCACCTCGTCATCGCTCAGGGCCGCCATGTCGCGCGCCGACGGCATCTCACGCAGCGCCTTCACGCTGGCGAGCCGGTTCGAGCGCCCGCCCTCCATGTCGACCGAGAAGAACGGCGGCACGGCGGCTCGAAGGCGGGCGGCGTCGATGCGCTCCTTCGCCTTCACCGTGTTGCGCAGCATCGTGCCCAGGAAGAGCACGCCACCGACCTGCACCGGGCCCGTCTTGTCGATTTGCGGGTAGGCGAGCAGCAACTGCGCCGCGCGCGCCCGCGTGTCGAGGCTGGCCAGCACCCGCTCGACCCGCGCCTCGTCGACCTTTCGCTCGAGCGGAAACGCGTTGAGCTTCTGCGTTGGCAGCACGAGCCCTGCGTCGACGGCCTGCGGGGCCGGCACCACGCCTTCGCGCGCGCCGCCGTCCTCGGCCAACGCGACGGTGGAGACGACGAGACTCAACGAGACGAGACGAACGAGGCGCAGGCGGTGACTCCGAAGTGACGTCGACTTCATCACCGAAACCCGCCGCGCGCCGCTTCCCTTCCTCACCTTCGGGTCAGCGCACGCGACCGACGGCGATGACCGACAGGCCTGCGCGCCTGGCCAACAACCGGTCGGCGAACTTCCACAGCGGCACGAGGCGGTCGAAGAGCGTGGCCTCGGCCTTCGGAATCTCGGGCCGCGCGAACAGCCCACCCGTCACCGCCCAGCCCAGCGTCGCGACGGCGTTGAAGTACTGCGTGTTCGTCACCTCGAGGCCCGCACGCTCGAAGGCCGCGCCGAGCGTCTTGCGCGTGTAGCGCCGGTAGTGGCCCAGCTGCACGTCGAGCTCGTTGTGCAGCCACTCGTACGCCGGCACGAGGATGACGACGTTGCCACCCGGCTTCACGAGGCGGCGGCAGTTCTCGAGCGCGCGCACGTCATCGGCGATGTGCTCGACCACGTTCAGCGCGAACACGGTGTCGAAGGTGGCGAGGTGGTGCGCGTAGACGTCAGCGAAGCGCGCGTGCACGAGGTCGATGCTCACCACGTCGTGACCGGGAAACGACTGCTGCAGGCGCCGCACGTACGGCATGCGCAGGTCGCTCAAGACCAGGTCGTGGCCCTCGTCGACGAAGCACTGCGAGAGGTTGCCGATGCCGCTGCCGACCTCGAGCATGCGCCCGAAGCAGTGCGGCCGAATGGTCTCGTACATCCACCGGTTGAAGTGGCTCAGCCCCGAGATGGTCTCGAGCGCCGCTTCTCCAACGGGGTCGTGGCCGGCCCCGCCTTCGCTCATCGCTTGCCCAGCCCGTACTTCACGATGCAGCGCACGGCCGAGACGCCGTCCTTCCAGTTGATCTTCTTCCCCTCGTCGTAGCTGCGGCCGAAGTACGAGATGCCGACCTCGTAGATGCGCACGTTGGGAATCTTGGCGACCTTCGCGGTGACCTCGGGCTCGAAGCCGAAGCGCTTCTCCTGCAGCGTCGGCGCGACCTGCGTGATGACGTCGCGACGCCACAGTTTGTAGCAGGTCTCCATGTCGGTGAGGTTCAGGTTGGTGAACGCGTTCGACATGGTGGTGAGCATGCGGTTGCCCACCGTGTGCCAGAAATACAGCACGCGGTGCGGGTGCGCGCCCATGAAGCGGGAGCCGTAGACGACGTCGGCGTGCCCATCGAGCACGGGCTTCAAGAGCACGTTGATCTCGTTCGGGTCGTATTCGAGGTCGGCGTCCTGCACGACGCAGAAGTCTCCGGTGAAGGCGCTCAGCGCGGTGTGCAGCGCGGCGCCCTTGCCCTGGTTCTTCTCGTGCTGGCGGTAGACGAGGTCGACGGTGGGGTTGTCGCGCATGAAGGCGCGCACCTCGGCGTCGGTGTCGTCCTTCGAGCAGTCGTTGACGACGACGAGCTGCGTCTTCACGCCGCCGATGAAGTGCACCGAGGCCACGCGCTCGAGCAGCTTGCGCACCGTGCGCGCTTCGTTGAACACCGGGATGAGGATGCTGAGGGTCTGAGCCATCGCGCCGAGGCGCCTAGCACGAGCGCGGGGAATGTGGAGTGATACGGCTTCGGGCCGGAAGGGACTGTCGTGAAGGCGATTGATCAGTCGTGGGTCGTCGGGCTGGCGCTGGTGCTGTCGAGTTGTTCGGCGCAGGTGACGGGCGTGCTGGCGGTGCCTGCGAAGGTCGACTTCGGCACGACGTCGTGCGGCCCACGCACGCTCACCTTCACGATGACGAACCAGGCGCTGACGCCGCTCACCATCACCGGCGCGAGCAAACGGTCGGGCACGCAGGTGAACGTGAACCCCTTCATCGTCGAGCAGGCGCCGGTGTTCTCGCTCACGCTGCCGCAGACCATCGGCCCCGGCACCGCCGTCGATGTCGACGTCGTCTTCCACGCAGTGACGGCGGGCCGGCACACCGCGGTGCTCGTCGTCGAAGCGGGGCGGCAGCAGCAGGTGCTCGAGCTCGAAGGCACGTTCGAGCCCGTCGACGCAGGGCCAGCCTCACCGCAGCTCGACTTCGGGCCCGTCGCGCGTGGGCAGCGCAGAACCCTGACGCTGCCGAACCCGGCGCCGGTCGACGGGCTGGTTCAATCTGGCGGCGAGTTCTCGAATGACGGTGGCGAGGTGACGTTCGCTCCGATGGATGTGAGGCGCTTCTCCGCGTCGGCGGCCCAGACCGTTGCAGTGGCGGACGGGTGCAGCCAGCGCCTCGTGACGGGGCTGTTGGGCGAAGGGGTCGACTCCACGGTGCTCGTGTCGCCGTCGCCCCTCGACTTCGGCTTCGTTCCACCCAACCGCGCGCGCACGTCGGCGGTGCGGCTGTTCAACCAATCCTTCGACGCGGTCTCCGTTCGGGCGAACGTCGTCGAGCAGGGTGCCGTTCGCCGCTTCGCGTTGGCCACCGATGGAGGCTTCGACCTGCCCGCGGGTCGCCGGGACCAGGTCACGAATCAGGTGATTCCCGGCGAGCGCGCGCTCGACATCACGTTCGCGCCCGACGGCCCAGGCGTGATGCAGGCGACGCTGCAGCTGTCACTCGACGGCCGGTCGATGGCGGTGCCGCTGCGTGGAGCGGGTGGTGGTGGCGTCATCGCCGTGTCTGCTCCGTCGCTCGACTTCGGAGCCGTCACGATGTCGACGACGAGGGCGCTCCGAGTGAGCAACGTGGGAACCCGGCCAGTGCCACCCGACCCACGCGCTCACCTCTTCCTCGGCCTCGACGGCGGCCTGCCCCACTTCGAGCTGCGTCACGTCTCGGGAGCAACCGGCACCGTCTCGGTCATCATGACCTCGCCCTACAACCCGGCCGCCGGCATCGCCGCACTGAGCGACGTCACGTTCCAGGTGACGGCCCTGCCCGGCACGAGCACGAACGACCTGCACCTGTACTCCACCGACCTCGCGCAGCCGGACCTCGTGGTGCCCATCATCGTGAAGTGAGCTGACGCGGGCGTGAGGCGATGGGCTACGGTGCCCTCACGAGCTCGCCCTTGGTGGCAGTCACCAACATCGCCTCGTCGGAGCGGTAAATGACGAGTCGATTCCTCCCCCATGGTGCGTTCTTCAGAGACCTGAACCTCGGCGTCGACGGCTACTTCGCGTCGGCCCGCGTCTCGCGGCAGGCGACCGTGGGCATGTGGCTGAAGACGGCCTTCATCCTCAGCTGGTTCGTCGGCTCGTGGGCAGTGCTCGTCTTCGCCGCGCAGACGTGGTGGCAGGCGGGGCTCGCGGCCGTGTCGCTCGGCCTCGCGATGGCTGGCATCGGCTTCAACATTCAACACGACGGTGGGCACAAGGCGACGTCGGAGACCCAGGGGTGGAACAAGGCCATGGCGCTGACGCTCGACGTGCTCGGCGGCAGCTCGTACCTCTGGCACTGGAAGCACAACATTCAGCACCACACGAACCCGAACGTGGCCGGCCTCGACGCCGACATCGACATCGAGCCGTTCGTGCGACTGTCTCCCGAGCAGACGTGGAGGCCGTGGCACCGCTACCAGCACCTCTACACGTGGCTGCTGTACGCGCTGCTCGCCGTGAAGTGGCACTTCGTCGACGACTTCAAAGACTTCGTCAGCGGCCGCATCGGCACCCAGAAGTACCCGCGCGCGAAGGGCTGGGACCTGTTCTGGTTCGTCACCGGCAAGCTGTTCTTCTTCACGTGGGCGTTCGCGACTCCCTCGCTGTTTCACCCCGTCTGGCAGGTGCTGCTCGGCTACCTCGTGGCGTCGGTGGTGCTGAGCCTCTCGCTGGCGCTCACGTTCCAGGCGGCGCACTGCGTGATGGGCGCGTCGTTTCCGAAGGCGTCGGAGCGGCGCGAGTGGGCCGAGCACCAGGTGTTGACCTCACTCGACTTCGCGCCGCGCCACTGGCTCTGGACCTGGTACCTCGGCGGCCTCAACTACCAGCTCGAGCACCACCTGTTTCCCCGCATCTGTCACGTGCACTACCCGGCGCTGTCGCCGATGGTGCAGGCCGTCTGCGAGAAGCACGGCGTGCCCTACCGCGTGATGCCGAGTGTTGGAGCTGCGTTGACGTCACACGCGAAGTTCCTCGCGAGCATGGGTCGCGCAACCTCGATTGAGAGAGAGTGCTGACGCGGTGAGCACAGCCCTCACCGCTTCGGGGGTGAGGACGATGAACGAAGACGTCTTTCGACAGGTGTTCGAGCAGTCGCCGTCGC
The DNA here is from genome assembly GCA_040275325.1 of Myxococcaceae bacterium. Classification (GTDB taxonomy): domain Bacteria; phylum Myxococcota; class Myxococcia; order Myxococcales; family Myxococcaceae; genus Xiheimicrobium. The sequence continues at coordinate 5,409 of JBEOKA010000436.1, forward strand.
TGTGCCTGCTGCTCGACCCGAACTTTCACATCGTGGCGGCGACCGATGCCTACCTGGCCGCGACGATGACCGAGCGCCAGCGCATCACCGGCCGCAGCCTGTTCGACGTCTTCCCCGACAACCCCGACGACCCGACCGCCGATGGCGTGCGCAACCTGCGGGCCTCGCTCGAGCTCGACGCGCAAGCCAGACAGCATGGCGGTGCAGAAGTACGACGTGCGCAAACCTGGTGAGAGCACCTTCGAGGTTCGCCACTGGAGCCCGCGGAACTCGCCCGTTCTCGTGGGCGGCGAGGTCGTCTTCATCGTGCATCAGGTGGAGGACGTGACGGCCTTCATGGTGCACGGCGCGGTGAAGCAGAGCGGCGGAGAGCTCATCGTCTATTCGGCGCTCGGCAAGGGCTCATGCTTCAAGGTGTTCCTGCCGCTGCACGTGTCGGCGGCCGACGCCGTGAGCGCCCTGCCGCTGCCAGAGCCAGAGCAACTGACGGGCGTGACGGTGCTGCTCGTCGAAGACGAAGAGGCCGTGCGAGCGGGTGGCCATGCGCTGTCTGCACCGCGCCGGCGTCGCCGTCATCGCGGCCGCGTCTCCACGCGAGGCGCTGATGCTGTGCCGGGACCCGAACGTGACGTTCGACCTGGTGCTCACCGACGTCGTCATGCCGGGAATGGATGGGCCCGCCTTCATCGAGCAGCTCTCGCAGCTGCGTGGGCGCGTCGAGGTGGTCTTCATGTCGGGCTACACGGGCGGCGCGCTCGTGAACCAGCGCCTGTTCAACTCGGCGGCGGCGTTCCTTCAGAAGCCCTTCACGCCCAGGCAGCTCGTCGCGAGGCTGAGCGAGGCCATGCAGCGCGCTCGCCAGCACGAGCGCTGACTCGCCTTTCGGTCTGGTCAGGACCGGGAGTCGCGCGCGAATTCGGCGAAGGAGTAGCGTGACGGGTGCACCGAGGAGGCGCACATGGCGAGCTTTCCCGTCGTTCGAGACTTCATGGACAAGGTCGTTCCCACGGTGACGCCCGAGATGCCGATTCTCGCGGCGGTCGACTTCCTGCTCGAGAAGCACGTCACCGGCGCGCCCGTCGTCGACGCCGAGGGCAAGCTCATCGGCATGCTGACCGAGAAAGACTGTCTGCGCCTGCTCTCGACCGGCGTCGATGGCGAGGTGCCGAAGGGCACCGTGCGCGACTTCATGACGACGAAGACCGACTCGGTCTCGCCCGACATGAACGTGTACTTCGTGGCTGGGCTCTTCCTCGGCGCGAACTACCGCCGCTTCCCCGTCGTCGAGAAGGGCAAGCTCGTCGGCGCCATCACGCGGTTCGACATTCTTCGGTCGATTCGCAAGGCGTTGAGCTGAGTTGATCCGCTCGCTCAGGGCTTCGCGCCAAGCAGCCGCAACCCGTTGGCGAGCA
>JBEOKA010000437.1:0-9513 GCA_040275325.1 Myxococcaceae bacterium
GGACAATCGGTCGCGGCGAGCAGGGTCGTCGGCGTCGACCGCGAGAGCTTCCACGCCCCGTAACCGAGCCCGCCGCCGAGCACGCCGAGCAGCGCCAGCGCGCCGAGCACGAGGGGCAGCTTCGAGGGCGGTTGAACCTGGGTCGCGACCGGAGGCGCCGCCGACTGAAAGGCGGGCGTCGCGCGGCTGGCGGCGACGACTGCAGGCCTGGCGCGTGAACTCCACGGCGCAGAGGGCAGCGCCTTCATCGCCTGCACGAACTCCTTCGCCGATTGGAAGCGCTGGGCCGGGTCCTTCGCGCAGGCCTTCTGCAACACCGCGTCGAGCTCGGGGAAGTCGCGGCCCGGAGCGCGCGCCGACAATGAGGGCATCGGCGTCGTCATCTGATCGACGAGCAGCGCTGGCGCCGAGGTCGAGGTGTACGGAGAGAGCCCCGTCATCATCTCGAAGGTGACGAGCCCGAGCGCGTAGATGTCGGCGCGGCCGTCGATGGCCTCGGCGCGCACCTGCTCGGGCGCCATGTAGCCGGGCGTGCCCGCGATGGCGCCGTCGGCGGTGAGCCGCGCGTTCGCTTCGGGCCGGAACTTCGCGATGCCGAAGTCGAGCACCTTCACGTGCGTGCCGCCGAGATCGCGCCGCAGCCGAATGTTCTCGGGCTTGATGTCGCGGTGCACGATGCCGCGCGCGTGAGCGGCCGCCAGCACCTCGCCGACGCGCAGGGCGATGTCGCGGGCCTCGTCGAAGGGCAGGGCGCCTTCGTTCGAGAGCCGCGCGCGAAGATCTTCACCCTCGACGAACTCGAAGACGATGTAGAGCTGGCCCGTCTTCGGGTCGCGCCCGGTGTCGAGCAGCTGCGCCGCCCCGGGGTGCGTGACCTCGAGCGAGACCTTCGCCTCCTGCTCGAAGCGCTTCACCAGGCCCGGGTCTGCCGACAGCGCCTCGTTCAGGAACTTGATGGCGACGACGTTGCCCACGCCCATCTGGCTGGCCTTGAAGACCGTGCCCATGCCGCCGGCACCGAGCTGCTTCTCGAGAAGGTACCGGCCACCAACGATGCGGTGTTTGCCACTGATGAACGTTTCCTGATCGAGCGCGTCAGCCACGGCGGCACTCTCTCACACTCGTTCGCCACTTCACGAGGTACCGCGCGAGCGCCTTTGCGTCGTCACGCTCGATGATGTCGACCGAGTCGTTGACGCCGAACTGCTCGACGACGCCTTCGAGCAGCCCCTGGCGGTAGTCGATGAGCCCAACGACGGCACGAACTCGGTGCCTTGACGAGCAGCTCTCGAGCGGCTGCAGGCGAGCCATATGAGAGCAGAAGCGGCGCGGCTGGGCTATGCGGCCGGTGGTGGCTGCCACGGCGACACTCCTCGTCGTACTTCTCTCGCAGGCCGACGCAGGTGCCGTCGATGCGCCGGCGATGACCATCGAGGGGTTCGAGGCCTTCGTTGAGGTTCCCGTCGACGCTGGAGTCGCCGCGCCCGTCATCGAGGCCTTCGAGTCAGCGCCGGTCGCTCCCACCGTGCGGCTGTTTGGTGCGGTGCGCGCCGATACCAGTGTCGACACGCGCTTCGATTCTCCGCGCAACGTGCCCTTCGCCGAGAACGTGGCCGAGGGCCGGCTCAAGGCCTCGCTCGGCGTCGACGTGAAGGTGAACGACCGGGTTCGGCTGGTGCTCGAGGGGCGCGCGCAGGTGCGCCTGGCGACACAGCGGGAGCTCGATCGTGCGAAGGGCTTCTTCGAGCCGCTGCTCGGTGACGCCTACGTCGACTTCTATTCGCCGAAGGTCGATCTGCGCGTCGGCAATCAACGCCTCGCCCTGGGCGCGAACGCGGCGCTGGCGCCGGCCGACTCACTCAACTCGCGCGATCTGCGTGAGAGCTTCGTCGCGGGCGAGCTCGAAGACACGTTGCTCCCCGTACCGGCCGTGCGCGCGCAGGGCACCCTTGGCCAGGTGAGCTGGCTCGCGGCGTACGTGCCGTTCTTCATGCCCAACCGCTACTTCGTCTTCGGGCAGGACGAGGCGTTGCTACAGCCCGCGCTCGCGCCGTCGTTCGACACGCGCCGCATCGACCCCTCGGTCGAAGACTTCGTTCAGGAGCGCCTGCTCGAGACCCGCCGGCCTGCGCCGTTTCTGGGAGACGTGGCGCTGCGCCTTCGCTCGACGGGCAAGTTCAAGGTGGGCGGCTCCTGGGTGTGGATGAACGAGAAGATGCCGCGCGTGGTGGTCGACCCCGAGGTGCAGGTGCTCGCCTCGGCGAACGCGGCAGGCCGGCCGGTGCCTCAGGCCGTCGCGGCGTCGGTGCTCAATCGGTTTCAGGCGGGCGAGACGCTCTTCCGCGGCACCTACGCGCGCACGCACCTGTTCTCGCTCGAGGGCTCGACCATCATCGGGCCGGCGCAGGTCGACGCCGACGTCACGTTCTCTCCACGGCAGACGTTCTTCGACGCCGAGTTCAGCCCGGTCGATCACGCCGCGGTCTCGTGGGTGCTCGGCGTCAGCCAGGCGTCTGACTCGAAGCTCGTCTACGCGGTGAGCTACTTCGGGCTGGCGATTCCCTCGGTGGCGGCGAACGAGCAGCTCGTGTTGCTCGAGCCCTCGACCGCGAGAGGCGCTGCCCGCACTGCGTGGTTTCATCTCTTCGTCGGCAACGTCGGCTACACGCTGTTGGAGGATCGGCTCAGCCTCGAGCTGCGCGCCGCGTTCGAGCCCATCGGCTTGAGCTTCGCGATCGGCCCTCGCGTCACCTGGCAGGGCTTCGACTCGCTCAAGCTGTGGCTGGCCGCGGAGTTCTTCGAGGGCACCAGCTTCAGCCCGTTCGGCTACCTCTCGCGCAACGACAAGGTGATGATCGGCGCGCGCTACGAGCTGTTCTAGCGACCGGCGTCGGCTCCGAACCACTTCTCGAGCAGCGGCGCCAGTCGATCGCGCTCGCGCTGCGTGAGCCCGGGCAGGCCGTCGTTGAGCAGCGTGAGTCCGCGCTCCTTCGCCTCGGGGTCGGCGAGCAGCAGGGCGCGGCCCAGATCGACCTTCGCGCGCGCGAGCCGGCGTTTGTCGTCGACGTCGCCCAGCAGCTTGAGCACCTCCTCGAACTGCACCACCGCCTCTTTCGGTTGTTCGAGCGACAGCAGGGCGCGGCCGATGCCGGCCTTGTCGTCGGCGAGCGTCTCGTTGGTGGCGCTGCCGAGCCGCTCCCGCATCGCGAGTGACTTCTCGAACCCCAGCTTCGCTTCCGCGCCCTTCTTCTGCTCGAGCGCCAGCGCCGCGATGGAGTGCAACACCACTGCCACGTCGGCCGAGGCCTCGCCCGCTTTGCGTCGAATGCGCATCGCCTCATCGAGGTTCTTCCGAGCGGCGTCCCATTGGCCGAGGCCCGTCTGTGCTCTCGCCAGCGTGAGCCGCGCGCGGGCAGTGAAGGGGTCGTCGACGCCCTTCGTTTCGATCGCGATCGTCAGCTCGCGCTCGGCCATCGCCTTCGACTCCGGCCAGTCTTCTCCGGCGGCGTAGAGCTCGGCGAGCAGCTCGCAGGTCGCGGCGACCTCTTTCGAGTTGGCGCCGATCGTGCGCTCCCGAACCTCGAGCAGCTCCTTCAGCAGCACCAGCGCCTCTTCACGGCGGTCGAGGTGTTGAAGCGTGCGCGCCATGCCCTCCATGGACTTGAGCGTGTCGGCGTGTTCGGGGCCGAGCACCGTGCGGCGGGCGTCGAGGGCGCGCTGGAAGTGAACGAGCGCGTCGTCGTACTGGCCCTTTCGGCGAAGCGTCGCGGCCAGGTTGTGCTCGGCCGAGGCCGTCTGCGCGTGGGCGGGGCCTTCGACAGCGAGGTGCAGCGCGAGGCTCTTCTCGTAGAACTGAATCGCCTCGTCGGGCTTGTTCTGGTTCGTCAGGGTGACGCCGAGCAGGTTGTACGTCTGGGCGACCTCGGGGTGGTTGGGGCCCAGGTGCTGCTCCTGCAGCTCGAGCGCGCGCGCGAAGCTCTGCTGCGCGGCCTCGTGGTTCTTCCGGTAGGTCGAGAGAATGCCGTCGTTGAGCGTGAGCTCGATCAGCACGCGCCAGTCGTCTGGCACCTTCGAGGCGGCGGCGTGGGCGAGGCGCATCCACACGTCGGCGCGGTTCACGTCGTCTTCGTTCTCGGCGACGGCGAGGCGGCTGAAGGCCGTGGCGAGGGCCCCTTGATCCTGCGCGCGCACGGCGTGCTCGGTGGCCAGCAGCAGCGACTGGTTCGCGTCTTTCACGTTGCCGGCCCGACGCTGCAGGTGCTCGAGCAGCAGCAACGCCTCGGTCTGCACGCCCTCGCTCGCTTCGGGCGTGACGGCGCCCTTCAGCTTCTCGACACCGGCCGCGTACTTCGAGGCGTCGAAGAGCGCGCGCCCCTCGGCCATCACGCGGCGCAGCGTCTGTGAGGCCTCACGCTCTTTGGGATCTTCGAGGCGGCGGCTGACGGCTCGGGCGTCGAGGCACTGAATGCCGCCCTCGAGCGAGGCAGAAGACGAGGGCGCCGAGCTCAAGATGTCGAGGTCGGCACCCACGAAGACGTTGGTCTGCGCGCGCAGGTAGTCGAGCTTCTGATCGAGGCAGGCCTGGCGCAGCTCGTACACCTCTTCGCTGTCGACCTTGCGCACGCGCGCCGACTCGCACGCGTCGCGGCTGGCGTTGACCCAATCGAGCGTCCACCGGTCGAGGTTGCTCTCGACCTTGCGCCACACCTCTTCGGCGTACGAGGCCCGGGTCGCGAGGAACGCGGCGTGGATCTCCTTCTTGCGCGCGTCGTCCCACAGCCCCGTGAGGCGCTTCTCGCTGCCACCACAGACCCGCAGCCGGCGCTGCTGCCACACCGCGAAGCTCGTCACCGCGAGCGCCAGCACCGCGAGGCTCGCCACCAGCAGCACGAGCTTTCCGGACAGGCCCTGGCGGGGCTCGAGCGCCTTGAGCAGCGAGGCCATGTCGGGCCAGCGCTTCGCAGGGTCGCTCGACAGGCCGCGCGCCAACGCGTCGTACACGAAGTCGGGAACGGGGGAGCCCGAGGGCGGCGCCAGCAGGTGGCCCTGGGCGATCTCGTTGGCGTGCGCGCGCAGCGTGGCGCCGCCGTAGGGCCGCTTGCCGTACAGCGCCTCGTAGAGCGCGACCGAGAAGCTGAATTGATCGCTGCGCGCGTCGGTGGGCAGCCCTGCGATCTGCTCGGGCGCCATGTAGCCGGGCGTTCCCATCACCGCGCCATCGCGCGTGAGCGGCACGGCGAGGCTCGAGTCGGGGATCACCGCGTCGGGCGTGATGGGGACGGTCGGGGCTGGCGTCGAGGTGCTCTGCCGGGCCAGGCCGAAGTCGACGACGCGCGGGCGGCCGTCTTTGCCGATGAGCACGTTGTCGGGCTTGAAGTCGCGGTGCACCAACCCGGCGGAGTGTGCTGCCGCGAGCCCGCTCCCGGCCTCGACGAACGTCTCGACGATCTGCTGCCAGGTGTGATCGCCGCGCAGCCACTCGCCCAGCGTCTCGCCTTCGACGAACTCCATGGCGATGAAGACGCGATCGCCGAAGGTGCCGACGTCGTGCACCGCGATGACGTTGGGGTGCTGTAGCCGCGCCATTGCCTGCGCTTCGCGGAGCAGGCGCGCCTTGCCTTCTTCTGCCGAGAGGGAGCCCGCCCGCAGCAGCTTCAGCGCGACGCGGCGATCGAGCCGTGGGTCGAAGGCGGCGAACACCTCGCCCATGCCTCCCGCGCCGAGCTTCTCGAGCAGCACGTAGTGGCCCAGCGACATGCCGCGCGTGATGCTCGTCGCTGCCCCTTCACCTGCGGGGCGATCGGGCCGCGTGTCGGTGCCCTGGGGCCCCGAGATGGGGCCCGCGACCGTCTTCGAGAAGACGATCGAGCTGATGTTCTGCTGCCGTTGCCGACAGTCGGCGCAGACGCCCAGGTGCGCGTGGGCCCGCGCCTCCTCGTCACCCGACAGGTTGCCGAGCGTGAACTGAAGAATGAGCTCTTCGTCGAGGTGGGCCATGGAACGGCGGGTGCGAGAACCCTACTCCCTGCTCCAGAGGGAGGCTCGTTCTCGACAACGCGTCGGCGGCCCGTGGATTCCGGCGCAGAAGTGGTAGAGCGCTCGCCGCATGGCGCGATGGCTCGACGCAAGGGTGGGGTTCGGTCTCGTCGCCGCGCTGTACCTGCTCTGTTTCCCCTACCACCCCGCGCTGCGCAGCCCGAACGAGCTCTGCCGCCTGTGGCAGTCGCGCAGCCTGGTCGATCACGGCACCGTGGTGATCAACGAGACGCTGCGCGAGTTCGGAATGGTCGGCGATCTCTCGTGTGTCGCGCGCGTGAAGGTCGGTGAGGTCGAGCAGCTCGTGAGCTGCGTGCAGCCACCGCCTGCGGGCGCGCAGCTGATCGAGATGAAGTACTACCCGTCGAAGGCGCCGATGCTCTCGTTCCTCGGAGCGCCCATCTACGCGGTGCTCAAGGCCCTCAAGGCGCCGGTGACCGAGTCGACGCAGGTGTTGTTCTCGCGGCTCTTCATCACGGTGCTGCCGACGCTGGTGATGCTGGTCTTCCTGCGGCGGTTCCTCGCGGCCTTCGTGAGCCAGGGTGCGGCCGACACGCTCGTCGTCGTCTACGCGCTGGGCACCATGGCGTTCAGCTACGCCGAGCAGTTCCTCTCGCACCAGCTGACGGCGGTGCTGCTGTTCGGCACGTTCTATTCGGCGTGGCGGGTGCAACGCGGAGACTGGAAGGAGCGCGGCCTGCTCGTCGCCGGCGCCTTCGCCGGAGCGGTGGTCTTCACCGAGTACACCGGCGCGCTCGGCGTCGTCTGCATCGCGGCCTACGTGCTCGCGGCGAGATGGAAGCAGTGGCCCTCGTTGGGCCGTGCGGTGGGGCTCGTCATCGCCGGGGCCGCGCCGTTTCTGCTGGGCCTGATGGTGTACCACCAGGCCTGCTTCGGCTCGCCGCTCACGAGCGGCTACAAGTTCCTCAACGACGCCGCGTACCAGGGCTGGCACCTCGGCGGCTTCCTCGGCATTCGGTTCCCCGACCCGCGCGCGTTCGTGTTGTCGGCGTTCTCTCCGCTGCGCGGCTTCTTCACGCTCTCGCCGTTCCTGCTGCTGGCCTTCGTGGGGCTCGGGCCGTTGAAAGTGGCCGAGAAGGCGCAGTGGGTGATGGTGCTCGTGCTGCTGGCCGCCAACGCGTACTTCACCTCGTCGTTCACCTATGACTCCTGGGGGTGGACGACGGGGCCCAGGCACCTGACCCCCGTGCTGCCCTTCCTCATGCTGCCCGTGGCGCTCGGGCTCGAGCGGCTCGGCGCGACGTCGAAGGTCTCGTTCTCGCTCGCGGCCGGGTTGTGCCTGTCGTCGGTCATCGCGATGTCGCTGGTGACGCAGGTGAACTACGTGCCGAACGATCTCGAGTACACCGACGCGCAGGGCGTCTCGCACCTCTCGACGTCGCTCTTCGGCCTCGCCGTGCCGCTCGTTCGCGAAGGGGTGTGGCCCGTGTCGTGGCTGAACGCGGTGGTGGCGAACCCTGGCCCCGGAGCCCTCATCGTGCTGCTCATCGTCGGCGTCGCCGCGTGGGTGTTCTCACGGTTTCGCGCCGTCAGCGCCGTGCCGGCCCTGGTGTTGGTGGCGGTGGTGGCCCACCTCGGGCTGCTCGCGCTCGTCACCGATCATCACTCGGCCAGCGTGTCGGCGAAGAACTTCCTCAAGCAGTCGTGGGCAGCTCCCTCGGGCCAGCTGTACTCGTGGTGGTGAATGCCGCGGCGTGACTTCCGGGCCGTCGCCGAGCAGTTGCCCACCGTCGTCTGGGAGACCGACCCGCGCGGCGCGTGCACCTTCATCAACGCCCGGTGGACCGAGCTGACGGGGCAGAGCACCGCCGACGCGATGGGGCTGGGGTGGCGCTCGTGCATCGACCCTGACGATCTCGCGCTCGTCGACACCGCGGCGCGCGACGCGTGGACCCACGGCGTGCCGCTCGATCTCGAGGTGCGTCTCAAGGCCCTCGCGGGCAAGGCGCGGTGGGTACGGCTGGTGGCGTCAGCAGACGTGCGCGGCGAGGCGCTGCTCGGGTTCGTGGGCCTCGTGCTCGACGTGACCGCGGCCCGGCAGGCGGTTGCCGAGCTTGGGGAGCGGGAGAGCCAGCTGCGCCTGCTCGAGGCTCGCAACCACGCGCTGCTCGAGAACCTGCCCGACATGCTGTTCCAGTTCGACGCTGACGGCTGCTTCGTCGACTACCAGGCCTCGGCCTCTGCGTCGTTTCTGGTCGCGCCAGAGCGCTTCCTCGGCAAGCCCGTTCACACCATTTTGCCGCAGATCGGCGACGCGGCGCTGGCGGCGATGCACCGCGCCCGCGCGACCGGCCAGCCGCAGCGGCACGAGTACGATCTCGACGTGCCCGGCCACGGGCGCCGTGACTTCGAGGCCCGCATCTCTCCGATGAAGTCGGGCGGCTTTTTGGGGCTCGTACGCGACGTCACCGAGCTCAAGCGCTCCGAGCGGCAGCTCATCGCTGCCCGAGAGCAGGCCATGAGCGCCTCGAGCTCGAAGAGTCAGTTCCTCGCGAACGTCTCGCACGAGATTCGAACGCCCCTCAACGGCATCATCGGCGTGACGCAGCTGTTGCGAAACCTCACGCTGCCCGACGACGTGCGCGAGTACGTCGGCGTGCTCGAGACCGCGGGCGAGTCGTTGATCGAGCTGGTGAACGAGGTGCTCGACCTCTCGAAGATCGAGGCCGATCGGCTCGAGCTGCAGCAGGCGCCCTTCGACGTCGCCGCGTTGGTGACGCAGGCCGCGCGCTCGTTCGTGGCCGAGGCGCACCGTAAGAAGCTCGAGCTGATCGTCGACTGTGCGGTGGAGCCCGGCCTGGTGATCGGTGACGCCGGCCGGGTGCGGCAGATCGTCAACAACCTCGTCGCCAACGCCCTCAAGTTCACCGACACCGGCAGCGTGAAGGTGCAGCTGCGCCGCAGCCCCGAAGGCGCGACCCTGCTGAGCGTCATCGATACGGGGCCCGGCGTGCCCGCCTCGCTCCGCGAGACCATCTTCGAGCCCTTCGTGCAGGCCACAGGTCAGCGACGACAGGGCACGGGCCTCGGGCTCTCGATCTCACGTCGGCTCGCGTTGCTGATGGGGGGCGATCTCACCGTGAGCAGCACCGAAGGGCGGGGGAGCATCTTTGAGGCGAAGCTGCTGCTGCCAAAGGGACCCGACGAGCCGCCAGCGCCTCGTCGCCGGCCCGTGTCGCGACCGCTCTCCGTGCTGCTCGCCGAAGACAACGCCGTGAACGCGAGGCTCACCAGCGCGATGCTCGAGTGGCTTGGGCACGAGGTCGCGATCGTGAGCGACGGCAAGGCGGTGCTCGAGGTCACGGCCAGTCGCCGCTTCGACCTCGTCTTCATGGACGTGCAGATGCCTCAGCTCGACGGGCTCGAGACGACCCGCCAGCTGCGCGAGCGCGAGCGCGAGACAGGCACCCGCCTGGCCATCGTCGCCCTCACCGCCAACGCGATGAAGGCCGACGA
>JBEOKA010000438.1:0-58405 GCA_040275325.1 Myxococcaceae bacterium
CTGCGCTTGCCGTTCCACCTGCGCTTGCCGTTCCACCTGCGCTTGCCGTTCCACCCGCGCTTGCCGTTCCACCTGCGCTTGCCGTTCCACCTGCGCTTGCCGTTCCACCTGCGCTTGCCGTTCCACCAGCGCTTGCCGTTCCACCTGCGCTCGCAGTGCCGCCTGCGCTTGCCGTTCCACCTGCGCTCGCAGTGCCGCCTGCGCTCGAAGTTCCACCAGCGCTTGCCGTTCCACCCGCGTCACCGCCAGCCGTCGAGCCGCCCGCCGTCGCCGAGCCACCAGCATCACCGCCACCTGCTGAGCCGCCGGCCGTCGCTGCTCCGCCCGCCGTCGCGACGCCACCGCCCGTTGCCGCGCCTCCACCCGACGAGCCTGCAGGAATGCACGCACCCACCGAGCACACGAGGTTCCCCGCGCACCGCTCGCAGAGGCCACCCGTTCGGCCGCACGCGCTGTCGGTCACTCCCGCCTGGCAGACATCATTGGAGTCACAACAGCCGTTGCAGGTGCTGGGGCCACAGACTGTCGCCTGCACGGGTGGGCTGCACGCCGATGCGAAGAGCGCGGCGACGACGAAGGACAGCAGGGTGACATGGCGAATCATCGCGGCTCCGGGGGACGACCTGGGCAGGGTTCGCGACCGTGACCCCCGAGCCGCGGTGCGCGCGCAAAGAAAAGACGGCGTGCTATGGCGCGGCCCCATGGGACGGATCTTCGAAACCCGAAAAGCCACCATGTTCGCCCGCTGGAACAAGATGGCGAAGGCGTTCACGCGCATCGCGAAGGACATCACCATCGCGGTGAAGACGGGCGGCACGAACCCCGAGAGCAACCCGGCGCTGCGGCGGGCGATGTTGAACGCGCGCGCGGCGAACATGCCGAAGGACAAGGTCGAAGGCGCCATCAAGCGCGCCTCGGGTGCCGACGCGGCCAACTACGAGACGGTGATGTACGAGGGCTACGCGCCCCACGGCGTGCCGCTGCTCATCGAGACGGCGACCGACAACATCGTGCGCACCGTCGGCAACGTGCGGGCGTACTTCAACAAGTTCAACGGCAACCTCGCCTCGAACGGCTCGGTCAGCTTCATGTTCAACCGCATGGGCGTGTTCCGGCTGGCGGCCGAGGGGTTGCCGCCGCTCGACGAACTCGAGCTCGAGCTCATCGACCATGGCCTGCAGGACCTCGGCGAAGGCACGGGTGAGAAGGGTGAGAAGCTGGTCATCCTCCACTGCAACTTCGCCGACTTCGGCCAGCTGCAGACGGCGCTCGAGGCGAAGGGCCTGCACGCGGTGTCGAGCGAGTCCGAGTACATTCCCACGACCACCGTTTCGCTCGATGAAGAGAAGGCGAAGGAAGTGCTCGAGCTCGTCGACCGCTTCGAGCAGGACGACGACGTGCAGCGCGTCTTCCACAACCTGGTCTGATCAATTCGTGGCAGCGGGCGGCCTGAAGTCGCCCATGCCCACGGCCCAGCCCATCGAGTAGCGCGCGTTCACTTCACTGCGCGGCTGGAAGTGGAGCTGGCCATCGGGCGCGCGCCATCGGAACGCGTCGAGCCCGAACGGGCCGAAGTAGCCGGCGGCGTGCAGCGCGGCGGCGGTGCGTTCGGCTTCGGTGGTGAGCAGGTGGAGTTCGGTCTGCGTCAGGAGCGGCGCGAGCTCGGTGGCCTGCCACGCCCCCGTCGTGTCGAGCCGCTGCAGCGTCGGCTGACCGAAGGTGCAGCGCCCATCTTCCGAGAGCCAACCGTGCAGCGCGCAGTCGAGCTCACGCGCCACCAGCGGCTCGACCTGCAGCCCGTCTCCATCGCGCAGCGAGGCGTCGAGCCAGGCCTGATCAGCCGCCGTGAGCTGCCCAGGTCGCAGCATTCTTCGCCCGCGCCCCGCGTAGCCGAGCGGCCGCTTGATCAACCAGCAACGCTCGACTGAGACCTCTTTGAGCGCGTCGTTGGTGATGAACGCGTGCAGCAGCTCCATCGTCGCGGCCCAGCCTGCCGTGGGCAGCGCCTGCCCGAGCTCATGCGCGAAGCGCCGGTGATTCACCCGTCGCAGCACCTCGACCGCCGGCCCACGTGGAGTCCGCACACCCGCCTGCTCGAGCTTCGTGCGCGCCCAGCGCGTCAGACACCACGCGCGGCCAAAGAGTCCTTTCTCTACCGCTTCATGGCCGGGCCAGACGACCTGGTCGCCCTCGCGCACCAGGCCGCGCAGCCGCGGAAGCAGTCCTTCGATGCGCGCCGCCATCACGTCGGTCGGCGTGTGCGCGCCGCCTCGCGCGAGCTCGTCTTCGGCGTCGAGGTTCAGCACCCACGCGACCGGCTCAGGGCTCGCCATGGTGGGTGCCCCAGGCCGCGAGTGCGTCGAGGAACTCCGCCGGGTAGCCCGCGCGCCGACGGGCCTCGAGGTTCAGCGGCGTGCCGCGCGTCATCGACGGGCTGATGGGCTCGGGCAGATACGTGCGCCACTGCGCGAAGGTGACGTCACCGGTGAAGACGCGAAACCAGTGGAGCGCGAAGCCTGCGTGGGCAATCTCCTCTTCGCAGATCTGCGCCTGAATCGCAGCGGCGCGCGGGTCCTGGGCGGCTTCGAAAGCCGTGGTGAAGCGCGCGCCGTGGTCGAGGTTGCCGCCCTCGAAGGCGATGCCCATTCGCGCGACGAAGTGCGCAGGCGTCGTCGACTCGCCGGGTACGCGCTCCCAGAACCAGTCCTTGATGGGCATCGTGCCGAACGGGTGGCCGAGCGTGACGAGGTGGTCGCGATAGAGCCCCAGGTGCCGCACCTCGTCGAGGCCGATGCCGAGCAGCCCGCGACGGAACGCCTGTGGTGTCTCGGGGAAGGCGAGCAACGCCCAGCACATCAGCTCGGCGGCCTGCAGCTCGTGATGCAGAAAGGTGTGCAGCACCTCGGCGCGTTTGGCGACGTCCTTGAGAGCGCCGGGTTTGACGGCCTTCTTCCGCGTCTCGCGTTGAACGAGCTCGGGTGGCCGGCCCGGGCGCTCGAGCAGCCAGCGTCGTGGCGCCTCGCTCCACGTCGACGGCGGGCTCGGCGGTGACAGCTTGTGCTCGAGCGAGGTGCTGGTGACGTAGTTCCACGCCCAACGCTCGACGGTGCCTTCGGTGGGAAGGTCGGAGGTCACGCGGCTGCTCTAGGCAGAACGCCTCGCGCCGTCGAGGAACTCGGTCACGCGCTTCGACATCCACTGGCGGAACTCGGGCGTCGTCGGCGGGCTGTGACGACAGTTGGGAATGAGCTCGACCTCGACCGGCGCGGTGAACAGCTGCTTCGCGCGCTCGATGACCTTCTGCCCGGGGAAGCTCAGGTCTCCTTCGGCGCCCATGATGAGCACCGGAGCCTGCAGCCTCGCGAGCTCGGCAGGCTTCGCCAGCTTCGGAATACTCATCGCCGGCGTGAACGCGGTGAGCGCGGTGCCGAGGTACGGCAACCAGTCGTCGGTCAGCGTGGTGAGCATGTTCGCCATCGCCGCATGCAGGCGCTCGGGCGTCGGGTTCCTGCGGTACTGCATGATGGGCCAGGCCACCTTCGTGAAGCCTGCCCACCACGGGCCGTTCACCAGCCCGGCGGGCACCAGCAACACCAGCGTCGTCAGCCGCTCTGGCGCGACGGCCGCGAAGCGCAACGAGACGAAGCCGCCCCAGCTCACGCCGAGCAGGTGGGCCTGCTTCAGCTCGAGCGCGTCGAAGACGTCGCGCAGCCACAAACCGTACTCGTCGTTCTTCACCGAGGGCTGGTGGTCGGCACTCTTCACCGACTGGCCCACGACGTCGACGGCGTAGACCCGAAAGCGCTGCAGCAGCGGCTCCAACTCACCGAGCAGGTGCGCCGAGCTCGCGAGCGCGCCGTGGAGCAGCACGAGCGGCGGCGCGTTCTCGGGGCCGCCCATCAAGACGTGCGCGTCACCGAAGCGCGTCGTGACCGTTCGGCGCGTCGTGGGCGTGGTGAGCTTCTTCGCGAAGCGCTCGTACCAGTCGAGCAGCGCGGCTTTTCCTGCGGGGCTGGTGAACAACGAGCTCATCGGCGGCTCCGTTTCGGCGGCGGGGGACGAAGACCTGCGAGGTGCTGCGAGAAGAGTTGCTCGACGAGCGCGAGCGGCGTGCCGTGCGCGCCCTGCACCCAGCCGATGAGCGCGAAGTAGAAGAACGAGAGCCACGCGGCGGCGACGGCCTCGGCGCTCGTCCCCGAGACCAGCGCGCCTTCGGTGATGGAGCGCCTCACCGCGTCGGTCAACGCCACGTGCACCCGCTGGGTCTGTGAGACGAACTTGCTTGCCCAGAGGCCCTCGGCGAACAGCGACTCCTTCAGCAGCGTGCGCGAGAGGGCAGGGCGCTTCTGGTAGTAGGCGAAGACGGCGGCGGCGAGCGACGAGGCCTGCTTCTCGAGCGAGCCGTTGCTGCGTGAGAGCGCCCGGTCGAGCGTCGCCTCGAGGTCGTCGAAGAGCGCGGCGTAGAGCAGCTCCTTCTTCTCGCCGAAGTGGTGCAGCACCGTTCCCGCAGAGACCTGGGCCCGCTTCGCGATGCCGCGCACGTTGGCCGCCTCGAAGCCCACCGCCTCGAACTCGCTGCGTGCCGCCTCGAGGACGGCCTCTCGCGTCGCCGCCTTCTGGGTTGCGCGGAGGCTCGGTTCGGATTCGTCAATCATGTTCACTGAACGTGTTTAATGAGTTGCTTGCGGGGGCGCAAGGTGGTCGCGCGCGGGTTCATCGAGCCGGTCGATGAGCGATGCTGTGCATGAAGCGGCCCAGCCCGTGGGTCATGCGGCTCCATCGGTCGATGAGCGCGATGCTGAGGCGCCGGCCCCAGCCTCCGCGGACCATCCGCCAGCTTTCACGCGCGCGGCTCGATCGGGCCATGTGGCAGCTTTCACGCACACGGCTCCATCGCGCCGCCTCGATGAGTGCGATGCGCTGCACGAGGCGCCGGCCCGGCCTCCGCGGACCATGCGGCAGCGCTCCCGCACGCGGCTCCATTCCGCCGCCTCGATGAGTGCGATGCGCTGCATGAGGCGCCGCGCCCGGCTCTCATGCCCGGCTCCAGGTCCCCAGCGAACGACAGGAGGTCGCGGTCGTCGGGCGCCGCCGCACCCTGCGGACGACAGGAGGTCTCACTCGGCGGCAGTTCTCACACGCGCGGCTCCGGGCGCCCGCTTAGTCGCCTGCTGCTGTCACACGGCCAAGTGCGAACCCTCCGCCGGCGACGGCAGAGTCGCTGCTGTCGCCGTGGCTCGCACGGCTCTCTGTCGCTCACGGCTGAAGTCGCCCGGAACCCTGTGCGTGCGTGTGGTTGACGTCACACGCGGTCGCCCGCACGCCGGTCGCGATTCGACGTAGAAAGGCAGCGCCCGTCATGACCGCCCCGGCAGACACCGCAGTGGGCCGCACCCGCCAGGACGACCTCATCGAGGGCTATCGGCTCGTGCAGCTGGTCGGCAAGGGCGGCATGGGTGAGGTGCACCAGGCCGTACAGCTCTCGCTCGGCCGCACGGTCGCGGTGAAGCTGCTCAAGGCCGACCTCGCGCGTGACGAGCAGTTCGTGGCGCGCTTCGAGAAAGAGGCGGCCGCGCTGGCGACGCTGCGGCACCCGAACATCGTCAGCATCGTCGACCGCGGGAAGTCGAACGAGACGTATTACCTGGTGATGGAGTTCGTCGACGGCCCCGGGCTGCGCGAGCGCATGCGCGACCCCGACTTCGACACCATGTCGGCGCTGAAGACGCTCATTCAGGTCTCGCGCGCCATCGACTACGCGCACGGCCGCGGCGTCATTCACCGCGACCTCAAGCCCGAGAACATTCTCTTCGACGACCAGGCCGGCAGCATTCCGAAGGTGACCGACTTCGGGCTCGCGGGCTTCGACGAGAAGGCGGGCGTCGCGCAGCAGAACCTCACGCAGACGAACGTGGCCATGGGCACCGCCTCGTACATGGCGCCCGAGCAGCGCGTCGACGCGAAGTCGGCCGGGCCGCGCGCCGACCTCTACGCTCTCGGCGTGATGCTGTACGAGCTGCTGACGGGAGAGCTGCCGCTCGGCCAGTTCGACCCGCCCTCGGTGAAGAAGCCCGGCGTCGACAAGCGCCTCGACCCCATCGTCGCCCGCTGCCTCAAGCCCGCGCCCGAAGACCGCTACCCGTCGGTGGCCGCGTTCCTCGCCGAGCTCGAGCTCGTGGTGCCGATGACTGCGGCGCCGGCCCCGTCGAAAGAGACGAAGACGCGGCGCCTCCTCCGGCAGTTCACGGAGCGCGCCCAGAAGGTCGCTCGCGTCGTCGCGCTCGCCGTCGTCGCCTTCGCCGCCATCATCATCGCCACCGTCTTCGTTCGCGCGCGGTTCGAGTCGAAGCGCAGGCCCGCGGGCATCGAGCTGATGAGCGACGACGGCGCGCAGGAGGCGCTCACCACCCCCGGCCGCGTCGACAAGGCCACCCGCGTCGTCACGCTGGGAGAAGGCCCCGACACCGTCACCGTGATGTCGCGCGGGCGCAAGGTGGTGCTCGAGCAGGGCGGCGTGCGGTTCCCCGAGCCAGACGACCTCACCGCGGGCCGTGCCCTCGTCGACGCGCAGGTCGAAGGCGATGGGCTGCGGCTCTCGGCCATCGTCGACACCGAAGCGGGCACGCCTTCACGGCTCGAGCCGCTGTTCGCCCTGTTCCGTGGGCCCAGGCCCGAGGCGCGCAGTGCGCTGATGCTCCTCGGCACGGGAGGCCGTTACGTCGCGCTCATCATCTCGGGCTCCGGTGGGCAGCCCGAGCTCGAGTGGAACCTGGGGCCCGACAAGCAGGGCCACATGCGCGCGCCGCTGCCGACGAACACGAAGGACCAGCTGCTGCAGCTGCACCTCGACCCGATGACGAGCGAGCTGGTGGCCATCGTCGGTGAAGGGCGTGACGCGCGCGTGCTGGGCGAGAGCCTGCGGCTGGGCACCGACTGGCGCGACTCGTTCTCCGAATCTCCGCGCGCGGGCCTCGGCTGCCTCGATGGCACCTGCGCGTTCCGCTCCATCGTCTACGAGGGGCGCGCGCTGACGAAGGTGCTGACGCCGCCGCCCCCACCGCCGCTCGAGGTCGACGTCGAAGACCTGCCGCTGCCGGTGACGAAGGCCGCGACGAAGAAGCCCGCCGTCGCGAAGCCCGTCACGGCGCCGAAGCCGACGACGGTCGCCTCGACGAAGCCGGTGCCACCGCAGAAGCCCGCGCCCGTGCCGGTGAAGAAGCCCGCGCCGCCAGTGACGCCGAAGAAGAAGTAGCCCGACCCGGTTCACGCAACGCTTCGACGCTGAACTGCTGGCTCACGAGCAAGGCGGCGACCAGCCTGAAGAGGGCCGTTCGTCGGTGGGCACACGCCGCCGGTCGGCCGGGCTGCGAAGTCGCGGTCGCCTGGTCGTTACCGTCGTCGCCATGACGCCACCGCACCAGCCCGCCTTCTTCGCGCCCGCGTTCGAGGCGCTCTCCCTTCAAGGGCTCGGCGACGAGGTGACGCCCGCGCTCCGTCAACGACTCGCCGCGCTCGGCCTCGACCTCTCACAGCCGTTGCACGCGGCGTACACGTTCGACACCTGGCTGCGCTGTCTCGAGTGCACTGCCGACGCACTCCACCCCGACGTCGAGCGCGCAGAGGGCATCGCACGCCTGGGCCTCGCGTTTCTCCGCGGCTTTCAGGGCACCCTCATCGGCAAGGCCATCTTCCAGATGTCACGGCTCATCGGCGTCGAGCGCACGCTGCTGCGCATGGACCGCAACGCGCGCACCACCAACAACCTGTATCGCTCGACCTCGAAGGTCGTCAGTCCCGGGCACGTGCGGCTCTCGAGCTTCCTCGATGACGGCTTCGTCGGTCGGGTCCCTCAGGCAGAGTGGGCGCCCGCGCACTTTCAAGCCGGCATCGTGCGCGGCATCGTCGAAGAGCTCACGGAGCGAACGCCGCGCATCGCGCTCGAGGCCGTCGACCCGCGCCGTCATCACGTGGTGCTCGACGTGCGGTGGAACCTCACCAGCTGATGCGAAAGGCTGCGCCGCTCTCGTGCGCTTCGTCTGGAGCGGAGCGGTCGATGGCGGTGGTGGTGACCTGCACGCCCGTCACGCCCGCGTGCCCGAGCCCGGTCTGCAACATGCCGCGATAGAAGCTCGGGTTCTGCACGTGGTTGCACCACAGCTCGAACTCGTTCGGAGCGTGCTGCGTCAGCTTCGTCTGGGAGTAGTTGTTGCCGGTGCGGAAGGTTCTCGCGAGCCGCTCGAGCATGCGTCGCGGCCCCAGCACCCGCATCAGCGGCAACGTCGCGCGGCCGATGAACGTCTCGGCATAGGCAGAGATGAAGCGGCTGCCGAGGGCGTACTGCTGCTTGTCGTACGGCTGCCCTGGCGCCACCAGCTCACCGGCGAAGTCGACGACCTTGCGCCACGTCGCGAGCGGGTACGCGGGCTCGAGCGGCTTCATGTAGTCGATGCCGAGGCCACGAATTCGAGCGAGCGCCTCGAGGTCGAGCAGCGGGCCGAGCGCCGGGCGCAGCGCCTCGACCGAGTGCGAGAAGATGAGCAGCTCGTTCATGGCTGGTAGGCCCGCAGGTTGTCGATGAGCACGCGCGCGCCTTCGGTCGACTCGCGAAACACGCGGCGGGCGCCTCCCAGGAAGAACGGCGGCAGCGTGCGCAGGTAGCTCATGGTGAAGACGACGAGGCGCGTGCGGCCGGGCGCGATGGCGAAGTGCAGGGTCCACGTGAAGCTGCCGTCGGCGGTGCGCATGCCCATGACACGCGCGAAGTCGCGGTTCTGCTGGAACACCACCGACACCGGAGCCTCCTTCACGCCCGCCAGCTCGATGGCCCGCAGCACCGCCGGCAACGACGACGCGCCCGCCGCCAGCTTCGCCGCGTCGTAGTACTCGATGGTGAAGGTGTTCGACGGCATCGCGCCCACGCGGAACGAGCCGTCGGTGCGCTTCGTCACCTCCATCTCCTTCGCGACCGCGTTGATGTACCCGACGTCACGCGCGCGGGCTTCGCTGAAGAACGAGGCGTCGCGCTCCACCGTGTAGACGAGGCGGCTGAGCACCACGTGTGGCGGAGACGAGAGCCCCGCGAACACCCCGCTCGCGTCGAAGGGCCGGAAGCGGGTGAAGGTCGTGTCGGTCTCGGGCGACGGCTCGTTCGGCAGCAGCGAATAGAAGTACTGCACGCCGCCTTTGTCCTGAAACGCCGGGTCGATGGCGAAGTCACAGGCGCTCTCGCGGCGCAGCGGCGTCTCGGCCGCGAAGGCCACGCCGGACAGGAGGAGCAGCGTCGCGAAGCCCTTCACGAGGGGCTTTGTGCAGACCCCGACGCCACGACGCAAGAGGACTCTCGCCGGAATATGATCAGCGTCATGCGTCTGTGCCTCGTCCTCGGAGCGCTGGTTGCTTGCTTCACCGCGTGTCCCGCTCCTCAGCAGGTCGCGAGCAACGATGGGTTGTTCGGCTTCTGGCGGCCGCGCGACGGTGAGCAGCTGGTGTTTGCGTTCGCGCCTGCGAGCGAGGCCGAAGAGCTCTTCAACCTGTCGGGGAACATGGTGGCGCCGCAGACGCTGCCCATCGGCGCCGTGTACCAGCTCGACCAGCTGGTGCAGCTCACCACCTTCGAGGCGACGAGCACCGCGTTGAACCAGACCGTGCTCGCCGACGTGGCCAGCGTGCCAGGCACGAAGTTCTCGACGCGCATCGACGCCTTCGAGCGTGGCGTGTCGATGCAGCTCGAGTCGAAGAAGCTCGATGGGGGCTCGCGCCCGTGGGACTTCTACGACTTCTGCCCGCGCTCGATGAACCAGGGCTGGGGCCAGGTGGCCGTCACCGCGTGCCCGACGTCGCTGGCCAACGGCGGCTCGGCGGCCTTCGACAAACAGGGCCGCCTTTACGTGTACACGGCCACGGGGCTCGCGCCGGGGACGAGCTGCCCACCGGCCGCGGGCTTTCTCGAGGTGCAGCGCGGCTGCGGCACCGCTCAATTCGAAGCGCCCAACGGTCGGCTCTCGGCGATGCGCGTTCACGACGATGACGTGCTGCGGCTGGCGTACCTGAGCCTCGACAACAGCCTGCGCATTCGTGAGCGGAAGATTGGAGACCGCGACTTCACCGAGACGACGCTCGCCACCCTCGTCAGCCCCACCTCGATGCAGCTGCTCGACCAGCGCGGCCAGCCGTTGCTCTTCGCCGGTGCGCAGCTCTACCGCCGTATCGACGGCGCGTGGGTCAAGAGTGAGCTGAAGAAGAAGTCGACCGGCCAGCCGATGAGCTCGGTCGGAGTCGCCGCCGTCGACCTCGAGCACCGGCTGTGGATCGCCGTCGGTGACGAGCTGTGGGTCGAGCGCGAGAACGACTTCGCGATGACGCCCGCGCCCGGGCCGGTGCACTCGCTCTACCTCGACCCCGCGGGTGACCCGCACGTGCTCACGACGACCGGCCGGGGCCTCGAGTACGCCGTGCTCCACGAGCGTTCGTGGCGTCAGCGCGTCATCGACTCCAACGTCACCGGCATCATCGTCACGCACGGCACCACGCCGTGGAGAGTCATCACCACGGCCTTCTCGCCTGCGCCGCCGTGGCTGCAGCCGACCCTCATCACCGTGCACGAAGACGGGCGGCTCGAGAGCGAGGTCGCCGGCGGGCCGGTCAACTTCATGGCCGGCATCAACACCACCTTCGCCGCTGTCGGCCCTCGGGGAGAGATTGCCGCCTCGCTCACGGGAGAGGTGGTGATGACGCGCTCGCCGAAGGGCCGCCTGTACCCGGCGCCGCGCAAGCTCGAGCTGAGCGTCGATGGGCCGGCCGTGACGGTGCGCTCGGCTGATGGGCGGTTCCGCTGCGACCAGCGCTGCACCTTCGACGTCGCGCTCGGTGAGCGCATCGCCTTCGAGGTCGAGAAGAAGCCCGGCGTCGTCGTCACGGCGCAGACCTGCGACCGCACGAGTCGGTCCTCGAGCACGCCCTGCTGGGCGACGATGGTGCCGCAGCCGAGCGCGTCGACCGCCGAGGTGACGACGTTCGGCTACCAGGTGAAGACGCGAGCGACGCCGCTGCGCGATGCCTTCGTCGCGGCCAACAGCCAGGGGCTCGCCACCACGCTGGGCGTGTCGGGAGACTGGGTCGCGGTCGGCACGCTCTTCACCGGCGCGGCGACGCAGTACCAGCTCGATGACGTGGTGATTCCCGTGACGGGCGTCTTCGAGAGCGTCGGGCTGGCGATGGTGAACCGCGTCTCGAAGCAGTCGCTCTTCGTCGCGTTGCCCAGAGGCGTCTCCATCGAGCGGGTGTTGCCTGACGGGAGCGGCGGCCTCTTCGCGGCGCTCTCGACCTCGAACCAGGCGGTGCAGGTCGGCGGCGTGACGATTGGTGCGTCGCAGACGAACGTGTTGGCGCTCGTGCACGTCACGGCGTCGGGTGCGGTCGACCGCAACGTCACCTTCGTCTCGACGCCGCGCAACCAGCCGGTGGCCATCGCGGGCGTGAGCCTCGCCGTTGATGGCAGCGCCGCGGCCGTCGTCAGCGGCAATGGACCGCTCACGGCGTTGGGCGTGCCCGAGACGAACGCCCTGGTGCGGGTCGTCGATGGCACGCGCACGGTGCACGGCTTCGCGGGTGGTGGGCTCGCCAGTGGCGGGCACGCCTTCGCCGTCGACGCGAACCGCATCAGCTTCGGCGTGAACACGAACGCCGGCGCGACGCTGTACCAGTGGAGCGGAGGACAGCTCTCGACCCTCGCCCTCCCCGGCGCGACGGTGCGGGCGCTTCACGCGACCTCGGGCGCCACTGCGGTGATGGTGACGAGCACGGCCGACCTCTCCATCGCGGGCCGAACGCTCACGGGCCTTCGCCATGTGTTGATGGTGGACGCCTCGAACGCCGTCACGGCGACGTTCAGCCTGCCGACGGCGACGAGCGCGGTGTGGTCGCAGGGTGTGGCCCTCGTGCCCGACGGCGTCGCGTTCATGAGCGATGGAGAGCTGCGTTGGCTGTCACCCACGCTCGTTCCGCTCCGCGGCGTGTTGCCGTTGCCGACGACGACCGCGCGCGTGTCGGGCGTGCAGGCGTTGCCGACGTCGGTGTCGGGTGGCTCCGTCTTCATTCTCGCGCCGCCCAACCTCGACTTCGGCGCGGTCACGGGAGCGGTCGCCGTCGCGCAGCTCGGGCTGTTCTGACGCGCGTGGCTCCCGCTCGACCCGCTTCGCGCTCTTCGACGCCCCGGCTCGAAGTGAAGACCCATGACGGTCGTGACTGAAGCGCCCTCCGACGACCTCCCACCATGCGCCTGCTTGCCGGTCGCTCCCTCGTGCGCTAGACACTGAACCATATGGTTCAGTATTCCGTCGCCGCGCTCGACGCCTCCTTCGCCGCGCTGGCCGACGTCACGCGCCGCGGGGTGCTCGAGCAGCTCGGGCGCTCTGACGCCTCCATCACCGACCTCGCCGACCGGTTTCACATGACGCTGACGGGCATGAAGAAGCACGTCGGCGTGCTCGAGCAGGCGGGCCTCGTCGTCACCGAGAAGGTGGGCCGCGTGCGCACCTGCAGGCTTGGCCCGCGACGGCTCGAGCAGGAGACGGCGTGGCTCGAGCGCTTCCGCCAGCGGTGGGACGCGCGCTTCGACGAGCTCGACGGCGTGCTCGAAGACCTCAAACGCAGAGAACGCAGTGAACGCAAACCGAAAGGCCGAGCGCCATGAAGCACGTCACCAGGACCCAACGAACGACTGACCGAGACCTCGTCGTCACCCGTGAATTCAATGCGCCCGCGCGCCTCGTCTTCGAGGCGTGGACGACGCCAGCGCTGATGCAGCGGTGGTGGGTGCCGAAGTCCATCGGCCTCACCATGACGGCCTGCGAGATGGACGTGCGAACGGGCGGCGGGTACCGCTTCACCTTCGTCTTCGACAACGACCCGTCGAAGCCGATGTCGTTCTTCGGCAAGTACCTCGAGGTCACGCCTCCTTCGCGCCTCGTGTGGACGAACGAAGAGAGCGCAGACGGCGCCGTCACCACCCTCACCTTCGAGGAGCGTGACGGAAAGACGCTGCTCACCATGGTCGACCACTACCCGTCGAAGGAGGCGCTCGACGCCGCCCTCGAGTCGGGCAGCACCGGCGCCTTCGAAGAGACGTTCGAGCAGCTCGAGGCCCTGCTCAGCGTGCGCTGACGCCGCGCCGCAGCTTCGCGACGAGCACCAGCAGCCCGAGCAGCGTCGGGTCGACGACCGAGCAGCCGCCCGTCGTCCCATAGCGAGGGAACTGCTCTGCGATGGGCTCGGTGTTGTCGGTGACGACCACCGGGTCTCCTTCTTCCGAGAGCGTCTCGATGCGCGCCGCAGCGAGGCCGGCCATCGCGTCGAGGTCGACCGTCGAGCCTCCGGGCCGCGTCGAGCCCTGCGAGGTGACGATGAGCGCGCCGTTGTTCTTCGAGCAGTCGACCTCGAGCACCGCCTCATGCAGCCGGGGTACGTCGGGCAGTGACGGGTTGAACGAGAACACCGGGTCGCTCGTCATGTCGGCTGGAGAGAGCGTCGTGTACAGCCGCGTCAGCTTCGGCCACCGCGCGAAGAGCGCCTCGGTGTCGCGCATGGGCTTCACGTATTCGGTGAACAGGTCGTGCGCGAGCGCCACCGGGTCGAACGTGAAGGTGTAGTTCTCGAAGATGGCCGGGTGCTGCGCGCGGTAGTCGGCGCTCAGGTAGTTGCCGAGGTCTCGTAGAAAGTCGTCCTCCGACAGGCCACCCTCCTTCAGCGGGCCGGGCATCGGCAGCATCTTCAGCACGACCGACTTCACCGCGCCGGGCAGCACCGGCAGGGGCACGACCGTCGGGTCGGTGTTGGTCTGCAGGGTGAACCCGGTCTGGTACAGCTGCGCCACGAAGCGGCCCGGGTCGTTCACGGCGGCCAGGTCGGCTTCGGTGCCGAACCGAGCCGGAGGCGCGATGCGCCCGCGCATGACGTCCGAGGTGGCGGCGTACTCGGTGACGAAGCCGTGTTTGCCCGGCGCTTGCGCGACCGCGCGAATGACGACGTCGTTGTAATTCTTTCCCTGGTTCTGCCAGTCGAGCAGCGCCTCGTTCAGCACGACGTGGTGGTAGTTGCGGGGAATCGCGCGCGCGTTGCCGAGCAGCCAGACCTGCACGCCCATGTTCGGTGTCGCGCCGACGCTCGTGAGAATGAGCGGAATCATCGGCAGCTCTGACGCGTACTCGAGGATGACTGGCGTGAGGTCTCCCGTCGACCTGCCCGGCAGCAGCTTCAGCGCGAGGAAGTACGCGCCAGGCCGAACGTACGGCCCGACGGCGTCTTCGGTGCCCGCGGGGACGAAGTAGCGGTTGTCGGCCAGCCACTTGAACATCGCCGTCTTGTCGTCGGCTTTGAGCACCGCGTACGCGTACGGCCCGACCGTGGCTTGCCGCACGAGCGGCGTGTCTCGAGGCTCGTTCAACACGCCAGCCGAGACCGCCCTGGCAGACGACGCGCAGCCGAACGAGATGGGCCTCGGGCAGTTCTTCGAGCGCGACGTGAGCAGGAACGTCGGGTTCGTCGTGGCCTGGAGCTGAACGAAGAGCTCATCGGTGCCCACCTGCAGCGTCGGCACGTTCGGCAACGGCAAGAGCCACCCGAAGTCCTTCGCTTCACCCGCGTATTGAATCTGAATGTGCGCCGTCACCTTGCCGTTCTCGACGGCGAAGAGAATGCGCTCTCCGGCTTGCACGACGACTTCGGCCGGGCTCGGAGGCGCGAAGCAGCCGCACGCTTCGGCAGCTGGTGCTGCGAGCACTCCGACGGTCAGAAGGGCGGCGCCGAGCGCAGTGGCTGAGCGGTTCATGAGCGAGTGCCCTTTCGCTGGCGGCGCAGCTTCGCGACGAGCACCAGCAGCCCCAGCGACGTCGGGTCGACGACCGAGCAGCCCTGCATGGGCGGCGTCATGGCTGCAGCCGCCGGCTTGTAGGCCTCGACGATGGCGCTGGCGTTGTCCGTCATCACCGTCGGAGCGCCCTCTTCGAGCACCGTCTCGATGCGCAGCGCCTTCGGGGTCGCCTTGCGTGACAGCTGCTGCCCGACCACCTGCAGCTCGACGCCCTGCTCGGTCACCAGCGTCGAGCTGCCACAGCCCATCTTCAGCTTCGCGGTGTGCTCGCGCGGCACGTCGGGCAGCGTCGCGTTGAACGAGAACACCGGGTCTCTCGTCATGTCGGCCGGCGAGAGCGTGGTGAAGAGCCGCGTGAGCTTCGGGTGCGTGGTGAAGAGCTGGTTCAGCTCGCGCATGGGCGTCACGTACTGGGCGAACACCGCGCGGGCGAGCGAGGGCGCGTCGAAGGTCGAGGTGTAGCCGGTGAAGAGCTCGGGCCGCTGCTGGCGGAACGTGCCGAGGAAGTAGTCGACGTCTTGCAGGAAGCGCTCGCGTGACACGCCGGCCTGCTCGAGCGCGGGCGGGTAGGGCAGTTGCGAGAAGAAGACCGAGCGCACCACGGGCGGCAGCACGTTGTCGCGCCCGAAGCCCGCGACCAGCAGTCTCGTCACGAAGTCGCCGGGAGTCGTCGCGCTCGCGAGGTTCTCCTCGGTTCCGAATTGACCGCGCGTGACGACCTTGTCGCGCATCGGCGCCGACGGGCCCGCGTACTCGGTGACGAAGGCGTGCTTCTCGGGCGTCTCGGCCACGGCCTTCGTGACGACGGCGGCGTAGTTGTCGACGCCCGAGAGCCAGTCGAGCTCGGCGTCATTCACCACGACATGGTGGTAGTTGCGCGGCACCGCGCGGCCGTTGCCCAGCAGCCACACCTGAATGCCCATGTTCGGCTGCGCCGCCACGCTGGTGAGAATGATGGGCACCATCGGCAGCTGCGAGGCGTACTCGAGCACGATGGGCGTGATGTCACCCGTCGACGCGCCCGACTGCAGCTTGAGCGCGAGGAAGAACGCTCCCGGGCGCACGTAGGGGCCGATGACGTCTTCGGTGCCCGTGGGAATGAAGTAGCGGTTGTCGGCGAGCCACTTGAGCATCTCGGCTTTGTCGTCGGCCTTCAGCACCGCGTACTCGAAGGAGCCGACGGTGCTCTGCACCACGACAGGGGAGGGCGTGGCCTCCTGAGTGGGCGGGCCGGCCGAGCGGTTGAGGGCCACGGGAGAGCCAGCACACCCGAGCGCGAAGCCACCGGTCGCCTGCGGGCACTGCGCGCCGCTGAAGTCGTTCTCGACCTTGTACGAGGGCGTCGTCGTCGCGAGCAGCTGCGTGAAGAGCTCGTCGGTGCCCGCCTTCACCACGGGCACGCTCGGGAGCGGAACGATCCACCCGAAGTCCTTCGCGTTGCCCGCGTACTGAATCTGAATGTGCGCGGTGACCTTGCCGTTCTCGACGGCGAACAGAATGCGCTCACCAGCCTGCACCACAGGGGTCGCGGGGTCTGGCGGCGCGAAACAGCCACACGCCTCTGCCGGCGAACTGAACGTCACCACGCCCGCGGTCAGCAGCGCGGCGGCACAACTCGAGAGTCTGATCATTGGTCTTGCTTCCGACGACGCGGCCGCGCCGGCTCCGAAACGCGCTCCAAAGTACCAGCTTTGACCTTTCTCCGTCACGAGGGTCATGGCGTGCATGACCTGCATCAGAGCGCTGGGCCTGATGATGTCGGTGTTCGCAGCGCATTGCGGTCGCCCCGTCGAGGCTCCGCCCGTGGTGGTGGAGCAGCCCGTGATCGACGCGGGCTCCGACGCCGACGGCGGTACGCCAGACGCAGGGGTGCTCACGTTGGCGCCGACGGCGGCCGAGGCCACCTGCATCGCCGACGGGTGGAGGCTGTCCGCACGAGTCGTCGCCGGCCGGACGCGCAAGGTGTTGTTCCGAACGCCACCCGCCGCGTGGACGAAGGGCACCATCCTCGTGTTGCACGGCGGTGGTGGGCAGGCGGACCACTTCTGCACCGGCGGCACGCTCGTGCAGCCGCAGATTGCCTTCGCGCGAGAGGCCGTGCAGCGGGGCTTCGCCGTCTTCGTGCTCGACTCGACGACGAACGTGGTGACCGACGCGCAGGGGCGGCCGTGCGGCAAGCGCTTCGACTTCTCGGTGTTGCCGCGCACGAACGTCGACCTGCCGTACGTGGAGTGGATTGCGCGGGACCTGGTGCCGGCCCAGCGCCCCGTGGGCTCACGCCCCGAGCTGTTCATCACCGGCCTCTCGACAGGCGGCTCCATGACGACGCGCGTGGCGACGCACTTCGACGACCTGTTCACCGCGTTCGCGCCGCTCTCGGCGGGAGACCCGTATGGCACCGACTCCCTCTGCGACCGGGCGCTGTCACCGCGCGAGTCGGCCGTGGGCATTCTCGTCGACCGCGAGACCCGCAAGGAGATCGTCGAAGACAACGCGTGCGTGTCGGCGAGCTACCCGAACGAGTCGCCCTGGAGCACCTCGAACCCCGCCGTGAAGCCGACGGTGAGGCAGTTTCACGACGAGAAGGACGGCATCGTCGACGTGAGCTGCATGCGGAAGCTGACGACGCAGCTGCAGACGAATGGCTACCCGAGCGTTGCGCCGATGCTGCTGCAGTCCGCTGGCCCCAAGAACGCCCTGCTGCACCTGTGGCGAGCTTCGTACAACGCGCCGCTGCTCGACTTCTTCGGCTCCTTCACGCCGTGAGCCTTCGCGGTTGCACGCTCTGCCGAGCGTCAGCCTGACTCACTCCAGGAGCGCGCTCAGCGAGAGCAGCGTCACGCCCGCCCGGGGGCCGATGGAGACGAACTCCGTCGAGACACCGGCCTCGAGCTCGAGCCCCGACACGATGACGCGCTCCACCTGAAAGCGCAGCAGCGCCGCGCCCACCACGAGCCCCACCGTCGGCGCGCGCGTCGGAGGCGTCGAGCCCACGCTGAAGTCGAGCGAGCCACCGAGCCCGAGCGTCACGTCTGCACGGAACAGGGGACGCCACGTGCCCGAGCGCTGCCAGCCACCACCCGCGTGAAACAACGTGTGCGAGCCCAGGCCCCACAGCCACGCGGCGCGCGCGTGCACCAGCCAGTGCTCGTCGAGCGCGAACGCCGCCTGCACACCGCCGCCGATGCCGCCCTGCGTGCGCGCTTGCGTGAGCGAGATGGCGCCGACCGCATCGAGGCCGACCGACAGCTTCGAGAGCACCGACTCCTCGGCCATGGCTGGAAGCGAGACGAGCGCGACGAGCAGCAGCGTCTTCATGGCGCGTCTCCCCAGGCGACGACCGACATCACCGCTGCCTTCGTCGCGCCGGTGAGGAACGGCCGGCTCAGGGTGTCCGGCGTGTCCTGCCGCGTGTGGTAGTTCTTGTTCCGGAAGTTCGCGGTGTCGGTGAAGAAGACGGCGCTCTCTCCCGCGAGCCAGAACGGCGCGTGGTCGCTGCGCATCAGGTTTCCCGAGAGCGGGCCGGCTCCCAGGCCAGGCGCGATGATGGCCAGCACGGGAATACCGCTCTTCCCGCCTTCGGTCTGCAGCACCTGCTCGACCTGCGGCCGCGAGACGTCGTTCGCGATGGCCGCGAGGAAGTTGCCCGCCGACGGCGTGGGAAACCCGGGAAGACTGCCTTGCGAGCCGGGCGCGTCGTCGGCGTACCCGACACAGTCGAACACCAGCGACGCCTTCGGCCGGGCCTTCGCCTTCACGTGCCGCGTGCTGCCGACGAGCCCAATCTCTTCGTGGTCGAAGCCGACGAAACGAATCGTGCGCGCGAGCGGGCGGTTGGCCAACAGCCGTGCGACCTCGAGCATCACCGAGACGCCGCTCGAGTTGTCATCGGCGCCCATGAAGAAGGCATCGAAGTGCGCGCCCACGAGAATCACCTCATCGGGCTTCGTGGTGCCGCGCAGCTCGGCGAGCACGTTCGTCGTCGCGGGGTGCGTGTCGATGGTGTCGAGCTCGGGCGTCAGGCCCAGCGAGCGCAGCCGGTCGGCCACGAAGTTTCGCGCCGCGGCGTTGGTGAGGTTGCACCACGTATCGGCCTTCGTGTTGAGGCCCGCACAGTCGACGCGCGTGTCTTTGCCGTGCAGCGCCGCGAGCGCCTCGATGTCTGAGAAGACGCGGGCTCCGTCGACCTCGGTCGCGAGCGCGCGGGCCTTGTCGACGGTCGGCGAATCCACCACGCCGGGCGCGCAGGCCGAGAGCGCGAGCGTCACCACCACGAGCCGGCTCACCATGAGACCCCCACCGTCGCCCAGTCGAGCTGCAGCCGCAGCGTGGTGCCTGCTGCCGTGAGCGAGGTGCCTACGTCGACGCCGAGCAGGCTCAAGAGAAACCGCCCGAACCGGAAGCGCGCCGCCTCGGTGTGAAACGCGACGTAGAAGAAGCCGGTGAGCGAGTTCTCGGCGCTCGCGAAGTCCGTCGGCCGCATCGGGAGCGGGCGCGACAACCCCTGCAGCCCGCTCACACCGAATTCGGGGCCGAGCTGCGGCTCCCACGGGCCGATGGCGAGGGTGAAGAGGGCGCGCGCGTAGCCTTCGAGCGGAACCGGCGCGATGACTGACGGCGCCGAAGCTCGAACACCGGCTCCCAGCGCGAAGTGGCCGCGGGTGTATTGCCAGCCCAGCGCGACGCCACCGACGCCGGGGCTCGAGTTGAACGACGCGAGCGTGGTGGAGCCGAAGCCACCCATCGTCACCACGTGCTCAGCGAAGGCGAACGGCGCGAACAGCATCACCACCATCAGGAGCCATTTCACGCCGCACGACATGGTCTGAAGCCCCCGCCGAAGCAAGGACGTGCACGGTCGCCCTCGACCCTGCATCCTGCGGCCGACATGAAGCAGTCCATCGAGGCCGCCGCCGCCGACGTGAAGTCGAAAGAGAACGCTCGAGCGCTCGAGCACCTGGTCGCGGTCTGGCGTGAAGCGCCGCACCCCGACATCGCCGACCGCATCGTCACGCTCGGCGCCACGCTGCCGTGCACGGTCGACAAGAAGACGTGGCTCGACGTGGCCGCGAAACGAAGGAGCGCCGACCTCTCGGGGTTGCTCGCCATCGGCCTCGACGCGTCGTCGGCGGCGCTGCGGGAGCGCGTCGATCAGCTCTCGACCTGGCCGGCCGACCCGCGCATCGACCGCTTCCTCGCCAGCGCCTACGCGAACCCCCCCTTCACCAGCACCGGAGCGAGACCCTTCTGGACCGGCGTCGTCGCGCTCGCGGTGAAAGTGCAGGACATCGACGCGCTCGAGACGATGAAGGCCTGCCGCTCGCAGTGGTCGCCAACGGTGCCCTGGCAGGAGTTTC
The DNA here is from genome assembly GCA_040275325.1 of Myxococcaceae bacterium. Classification (GTDB taxonomy): domain Bacteria; phylum Myxococcota; class Myxococcia; order Myxococcales; family Myxococcaceae; genus Xiheimicrobium. The sequence continues at coordinate 20,224 of JBEOKA010000438.1, forward strand.
TTCGCGGCCACATCGACCGTGTCGTGAAGCAGGCGAAGGTGCCGGGCGCGGTCGCGCTCACCACGTCGCAGACCGACGCGCTGGCCGCCATCGACGCGCTGCTCGCAGCGGGAACGGTGAAGCCCCGAGACGTGCGCAGCGCCGAAGAGCTCGAGCGCGCGGTGTACGAGGCTCCGCACGACGAGTCGCTGCGCCGCGTGCTGATGGACACGCTGCTCGAGCAGAACCACCCACGCGGAGCGTTGCTCGCCCTGCACGTCGCCGCTTCGGGCCGGCCGCTCACCGCTGCCGAGAAGAAGGAAGAGAAGTCGATCATTCAGAAGCACCGCAAGGTGCTGCTCGGAGAACTCGACGCGGTGCTCAAGCCCGAGGTGACGTTCTCGATGGGGTTTCTCTCTCGCGCGGCGCTCAAGCAGGCCTCGAGCAACGCGCTGAAGCTGGCCATCGCGAAGTCGGTGGGAAGGCCGGAGTGGGCCACGGTGCAGCACCTCGAGGGTCCAGGTGACGCCGAGGTGATCGTGCACCCGGTGATGCGCTCGCTCGTGTCGAGCGCGTCGAGCAGCGCCGAGCTGAGCGTGCTCGCGGCGCTTCCACACCTCACCGACCTCGAGGTTGCGCTCCGCGGCTTCGGCAAGACGTTCGAGGCGTCACTCGAGCGGCTGCCGGCCAGGCCGTTTCCGGCCTTGAAGCGACTGAGGTTCACCATGAGCTCGATCGACCACGGCATCGCCTTCTGTGAGCGCGTTCGCTTCTCACGACTCGAGCGGGTGGTGGTCGAGACCGAGTTGATGGGGTTGTGGATGCAGTGTGACGAGGGCATGCGCAAACACCTCGCGGCCACCGCCAACACCTTCGTCAAGCGGTTGCTCGCCCTGCCAGCCGACGAGACGGTGCTGCGCGTGGTGTACACAAACGACCCTGACGATGTGGCGGCAGACATCGTCGTTCGCGACCGCAAGGCGACGGTGGTGGTGGCGAAGTCGGCGCGTGAGTCGCCGCCTCGCGCCGTGCAGACGTGGGACCAGATTGGCGAGCGCGAAGCCGGGCAGGCCCTCGAGGCGCTCGTCGCGCTGCGCGTTCCAGTGACGCTCTCGTCGCACCCGAAGCGGCCGGTTGACACAGGCGTCTTCGAGGCACTCCAGGCCCGGCTGTGAGAAGGTGAACCGAAATGAATCGCTCCCAGCTCGCAGTCATCGTCGCCGTCGTCACGCTCTCGTTGGTGTGGGCCTGTGGAACTCCTGCAGGCATGCCTGACGCGGGCAGCGGCGGAGGCACCGTCAGCGCGGGCGGCGTCGCCACCGGCGGAGGCTCCAACAACGCAGGCGGAACGGCGGGCGGCACCACGTCGGCGGGTGGGGCAGGGGGAGGCTCGACGGCTGGCGGCATCGCGAGCGCCGGTGGAGCGGCAGGTGGCTCCATCGCCGGTGGCACGGCTGGAGGCGCGGTCGCGGGTGGTGACGCTGCGGGCGGCAGCGCGTCGGCAGGTGGTACGGCGAGCGCGGGTGGTACCGCGTCGGCGGGCGGCACCGCGAGCGCGGGTGGCAGCGCGGCGGGCGGCTCGGCTGGAGGCATGGTCTCCACCAACATGCCGCCCGTCATCTCGGGCATCGTCGTGACGGCCGTGGGCTCGTCGACGCCCATCACCGGCGTCATCTACGCCGGCCGGCAGGTGCAGGTGACCGCCGACGTCTTCGACCCCGAGAACGACCCGCTCACGTACCAGTGGACGGCGCCCGATGGCGGCACGCTCACCGACGCGACCCTCGCCGCCGCGAAGTGGTCCTCGCCGCAGGTGAACTCCATCGGCATGCCGTACCCGGAGTTCAACGTTCGGGTGTCGGTCACCGACGGCAACAGCGCTCCGGTCTCGTTCGAGCAGGCGATTCAGGTGCGAGCGCCGTTCCTCTCCGAGCTGATGGCCTTCAACGGTGTGCTGGGCAAGACGACGCCGGGCGGCTGTTCGAACTCCTCGTGTCATGGCGGCGCTGCCACGACGGCCGGCCTGTTGATGCGGCTGCAGCCGACGAACATCGGGGCGACGCGCACGGCGCTCCTGGCGAACACGACGAAGGCGGGCTGCACTCCGATGGCGCGCGTCTCGCCAGCGAACCCCAGCTTCTCGCTGCTGATTCGAAAGGTCGATCCGGCCGAGATTCTGACACCAAGCTGCGGTGCGCGAATGCCGCTCATGAACCCGACGCTGCCCGCGAACGACATCGTCTCGCTGCGCTCGTGGATTGCGGCCGGCGCGCTGCAGTAGCCGTCAGCGCTTCACGAACGCTTCGATGTCGGCCGCGGTCACGCTCGAGCCCTGCAGCGGGTTGGGCGCAGGCAACGAGCGCAGCCAGGTCAGCCCTTCGTCGATGGTCTTGAACACCTTCATCTCGACGCCGTTCTTCGTGACGAGGAACACGGCCGACAGGCTCGTGCGCGCCAGCACCGCGCCCAGGCCCTTGCTGCGCACCACGATGGCCCCGCCGATGTTCGTCTTCGCGTATTTCTGCGCGAGCACGGCGCTGAACTGCCGCGTCTCTTCGTCCATGCGCACCATCGAGTTCACGTTGTCCATCAGCGACATCGACGCGATGCGCCCGTGCTTCGCCACCAGCGCCGCCTGAAACGCGTCGAGCCGCTCGAGGTCGGCCTTCGTGCCTCCGCGATACGACGCCACCAGCAGCGCCCCGGCAGACCCCACGGTCAGGTGCTCACTCTCGAACCCCGGCTCCACGACCATACCCGCCTCCCAACAACCCGAAATAACTAACCTGCGTGAGATTAATCTAAATCTGTCTGAATCAAGGCTACACCCGCGTCGACTCAGCCTTCAGTTTGTGACATGGAGCGCAACCGTCAGGTCGTCGCCTCGGCCTGACTTCTCGGCCACCCCGGCCCTTCGATGACGGAGCCCACATGACGACGACCCCTCCCCTTCGTGACTTTCTCGAGATTCCCTACGAGCAGCTCGAGGAGATGAACCTGTCGGTGAAGCAGGCCCGACTGAACCGCGAAGCACCCGACAAGCTGCGCGAAGCCCGCATGAAGTATCTCACCGACGAGCGCCGCATCAAGGCGGTGACGGTGTGCTTCACCGACCTCGAAGGCCGGCTGCAGATGCTGGACTACGACAAGAAGTTCCTGCTCAAGAGCCAGGACAACCTGACGTTCGACGGCTCGTCGGTGCGTGGCTTCTCGGCGCAGCACGAGTCCGACCTGCGCCTGAACATCGACTGGTCGGCGTTCTACTGGCTGCCCGCCGACGTGTTCGGCCCCGGCAAGGTGCTGGTGTTCAGCGAGGTGCTCTCGCGTGACGGCTCGACGTACTCGAGCGACCTGCGCAGCCGCCTCAAGCAGTACGGCGAGCAGATCTTCGCGAAGGAGCAGCTCGTCTGTCACATCGCGCCCGAGATCGAGGGCTTCCTCTTCCAGGGCAAAGACGCCGAGCGCCGGTACTACGAGACCCGTGGCTTCGAGTACGTCTCGACGGGCGGGTACTACCACTCGTTGCCGGGCGACAAGCTGCGCACGTTCATCGACAGCGCCGCCGAGGTGCAGCGCGCGATGGGCTTTGGCAACGAGAAGGACCACCCTGAGGTGGCTCCGAGCCAGTTCGAGATGAACTTCTCGTACAGCGAGGCGCTCATCACGGCCGACCAGGTGCAGCTGTACAAGCTGCTCAGCCGTCAGGTCGCCGCGAACCTCGGCATGACCGCGTCGTTCCTGCCCAAGCCCGTCACCGGCGTGAACGGCAACGGCATGCACACGAACATGTCGTTCTCGAAGGCCGGCAAGAACCAGTACTGGGACGCGAAGGGCCAGGACGGGCTCTCGAAGTCGGGCTGGGACGCCATCGACCGCATCCTCACGAACGCCGACGACCTGTGCCTCATTCTCAACCCGTCGGTGAACGCGTACCGCCGGCTCGACCCGCACTACGAGGCGCCGAACCAGATCAAGGCGTCGCCGAACAACCGCGGGGCGATGGTGCGCATCCCCACGGGCAATGAGCGCTCGGCCCGCATCGAGGTGCGCAGCGTGGCGCCCGACGCGAACCCGTACCTCGTCTTCTACTCGCTCATGCGCACGGCGCTGGAAGGCGCGGGCTCGGAGACGACGGCCGACGAGAGCAAGCGCAGCCGCACGCGCTTCCTGCCCGACAACATCTACGACGCGATTCGCCTGTTCAAGGGCTCGAAGTTCATGACCGAGGTGCTGGGCGAGGCGGTGCAGGGCAAGTTCGCCGAGCTCAAGCAGATGCAGGCCGACCGCTGCCCGAAGGCGCTCGGGTCGCAGATCAAGATTCCCGAGATTCAGTTCCACCACGAGGTGACGAACCAGTTCCTGTGGAACCAGTTCTGAGCTGATCAGTCGTGGTTGAACCGACCGGCCTCCGCACTCCTTCGCGAGCGCGGGGGCCGTGTCGTCTTCACCTCTTCGCGAGACGAGAACGCCGTCGCGGAGTAGGTCACGGGCACATGAAGCGCTCTGCCCTGCTCGTCGTGCTGCTCTCGTTCACCACCGGCTGCATCGTGAAGAAGTCGTTCGTTCGCGACGACTGGAAGACGGAAGACCGCTCGAAGGTGAAGCGGCTCGCGGTGATGGTGCAGCCGCTGCCCGACGGCAACGAGAAGGCCGGCGAGCTGTTCTCACGCATCGCGCGCCGCTACGTGAACATGAAGCGCGACTTCCTCGTGAAGCAGGAGAAGTTCGCCGCCACCGCCGCCGAGCTCGCCTCGCTGTGTGGTGGTGACGACGCCATCGAGGGCGTGCTCTTCCTCGTGCCGACGGTGACGAAGAAGGACGGCGGCATGGAGATCTCGCTCACCGGTTCGCTCAAGCGCTGCCCCGATGGGCGCGAGGCGTGGACGGCCGAAGCCGCGGGCAGCTTTTCGTCGAAGGACGACAAGCTCATCGAGGTGACGAAGACGTACGTGGGTGAGCTGGGCCCCGAGGTCGAGGCGTACGTCGCGCCCGCGATGAACGTGCTGCGCCCCGTGCTCGACACGCTGCCCCAGCCGGTGCTCACCGACGCTGATCAAGACGAGAAGATCAGCCTGGTCGACTGAGCCACCATGCGACTCATCGACCTGCGCAGCGACACCGTCACCCGGCCTTCACCCGCGATGCGAAAGGTGATGGCCGAAGCCGAGGTCGGCGACGACGTCTGGGGCGACGACCCGACCGTGTTGAAGCTGCAGGCGAGCGCGGCCGAGCGCTTGGGCTACGAGGCGAGCCTCTTCTTCCCTTCAGGCACGCAGTCGAACCTGGCGGCGATGCTCACGTGGTGTCAGCGCGGAGACGAGGTGCTGCTCGGCGTCGAGGCGCACACCTTCGTGCACGAGGGCGGCGGCGCGGCGGCGCTGGGCTCCATTCATTCGCACGCGCTGCCCAACGAGGCCGACGGCTCCATCTCGGACGAGCTCATCGAGCGCTCCATCAAACCGAAGGACTTTCACTTCGCGCGCACGCGCCTGCTCGCGCTCGAGAACACCATCGATGGCAAGGTGGTGCCGCAGCACAAGCTCGAGGCCGCCTGCGCCGTCGCGAAGGAGCACGGCCTGGCCACGCACCTCGACGGCGCGCGCTTCATGAACGCCGTGGTGAAGTCGGGCCACAGCGCCGAGGTGCTCTCGGCGCCGTTCGACTCGTTGAGCCTGTGTCTCTCGAAGGGCCTCGGCGCTCCCGTCGGCTCGCTCTTGTTCGGAGAGAAGGCCTTCATCGAAGGCGCGCGCCGCTGGAGAAAGGTGCTGGGCGGCGGCATGCGGCAGGTGGGCATTCTCGCCGCAGCGGGCCTCTACGCGCTCGAGCACCACGTCGACCGCCTCGCCGACGACCACGCGAACGCCGCGCACCTCGCCGCCGAGCTCTCTGACCTCGACGGCGTGCAGGTGCACCCGGTGCAGACGAACATGGTGTGGCTCGACCTGTCGCCGAAGGTGGCGCCGGGCTTCGTCGCGAAGCTGGCCGCGCAGGGCGTGCTCGTCTCGGGCGACGTGCGCGTGCGAATCGTCACGCACCTCGACGTCACGCGCGAAGACATGCACCACGTCGCCAGGGTGATTCGCTCGGTCGTCGGCTGAGCGTCACGTCACGCGCTCGACGGAGCGGCTCCTCCACCGCCACCTCACGCCGCGCCGCGCCCCCAGACCTTCACCACCCGTTCCCGCGAAGGCGAGGAACCACGCGATGACACACAGCACCGGGTCGGTGTCCCAGTAGCGGCTGGTGGCGAGAATGGCGACGAGCAGGTGCGGGCCGAACACCCAGCCGAGCCAGTGCAGCAACCCGAACGGGCCGCCGACGAACAACAACGTGATGCGGGGAAACACCGCCAACCCGAACAGCAGCAGCAACGGGTGCGCGTGGGCATTCCAGAAGTCCATGACAGACCTCCTTCACGCAGCGGTGGTGCACTGGCCGCGCCACGGTCGCTCCTCGGAGCACCGGCTGGCGTGGCTGCAACCCCTGCGTGATGGCGAGCAAGCCGCGGGGCATTCTCGGACCGTGAGGGAACTCGGGTGCACAGTTGAGTCAGCGTCGGCCATGCGAGACAGTGCGCGCCTCACGTCGTTCCTTTCCTGGAGCAGCTCCCATGGTCGCCCGCCTCACGCCTGCCAAACCTTCGTCCACCAGCCGCATCAAGGCCGGCCTCAAGGAGTTCGCAAAGGACCTGAAGGCCGACGCGAAGGAGATTGGCCGCGACCTGAAGAACGGCGACGGCAAGGAGCTGCTCAAGGACCTGAAGAACGGCGTCTCGACGTTCGGCGGTGAAGCGGTGGGCGTCGCCGGGCTGTTCGGGCTTCGGTACCCCGTCTCGGCGTATGAGTTTCGCGTGTCGCCCGGCCTCGTGCGCGGCAGCCGCATCGAGGACCCGAAGGGCTACGACAAGCTCAAGCAGCAGGGCATCAAGAGCCTCGTCGACCTGACGCTCGAGGGCACGAAGGACCTGACGGAGGGCAAGGCCGCCGGTCTCAACGTGCTGAACGTGCCCATTCTCGACAACAACGCGCCGACGACGCAGCAGATGAAAGACATGCTCGACTTCGTCACCGCGCCGAAGAACCAGCCTGCGTACATTCACTGTCAGGCGGGCAAGGGCCGCACCGGCGTCGCGGTCGCGTGCTACCGCATGGCCGTCGAGAACTGGCCGCCCGAGAAGGCCGTCGCCGAGGCGAAGGCGTTCGGCTTGAAGCTGCCTGACCAGCTCGACTTCATCATGCAGTTCGGCGCCGACCTGGCCGCCGGGAAGATCGCCGGCTACCCGAAGTGACGTGAGCGCCTCGAAGACGGCCGACGAGTGGGTGAGCGACGGCGAGTCCTTCGTGGGCGCCTCCCGCTGGGCCGACAGCGCGAATGACTACCACGAGGACCTCGCCTCGGCGCGCGACGCCTTCGCCCACGCCATCGCGCTCGAGCCCGGGCATCGTCAGGCGCACCTGGGCCGGGCCGAGGTCCTGATGAAGCTCGGTGAGTTCGAGACCGCGGCCGACGCCTACGTCTCGGTGCTGCAGCTGACGCCGGCACCCACCGCGCAGCTGCTCGTCGCCGCCGCCCGTGCGCTCTCACACGCAGAGCGAGCCGAGGCTGCGCTGTCAGCGTGTGCCGAAGCGCTGGCGCTCGCTCCGGCCGACCTCGAGGCGCGCGTGCTCAGGGCCGAGCTGCTGTCGCGCCTGCGTCGTGACGAAGCCGCCGTCGAGGCGTGGAACGTGGCGCTCGCCGACACTGCGCTCGAGAAGGACTGGCGCGTCGTTCGTTCGAAGCTGGAGCGCGCGTTGGCGCTCGATCGGCTCGCCCACCCCGACGCTGCGCACGCGTTCGCGGCTGCGTTCGAGGCGCACTTCGACAAGCTGACGGCGTCTCCTTCGGCGACGACGTTTCACACGGCACTGCAGACGAGCGTGTTGGCTCGGCGCGAATACAGCGCGTGCCTCGAGCGCCTCGTGCACGCTGCCAACGGGTGGATGCGCGCGGGCAGTGCGTGGTTGGCAGCGAAGCGACCCGACGAGGCGTTGGCGGCGTACCAACGGGCGCTCTCGGTTGATCCGAAGTCGTCACGCGCGTGGTTCGGCATCGCCGAGGCGTACGCGCAGGCCGGCGAGCTCGAGCAGGCGCTCACTGCGTATGACGAGTCGCTGAAGCTCGAGCCCGGGTTTCTCGGAGCGCTCGCCCGGCGGAAGGTCATCGAGGCCGAGCTGGGTCAGGGCGTCGCGTAGACGAAGGCGAAGCACATCTCGTCGCTGGTGCCCTCGCCCCACGTGATGGTGCGCGTCGTCGGGTTGTCCCACGTGCACGTCATCTCGATGCCTTCGTTCATGGCGAGCGTGTGCGCCTTCGGGCGGAAGTACTGCGTCTGCCAGTGGAAGTCCCAGCGCGGAATGTCGACGAGGCACGTGTCCATCGAGGTGCTGCCGGCCTTCATGGTGATGGTCTTCCCCAGCGTGTGCATGTGCGGGAGGAAGCCCCAGACCTTCAGCGGGAAGCCGAGCGTGTTGTCGAAGCGCTCGCTGTACTTGTAGTCCATGGCGCCGGGCGGAATGCGGAAGCGGTCGGCGGCGAGCGGCAGAAGGTACGCGGCCGTCTCTCCACCAGTGCCGTACTGCAGCTTCACGCTCGTCTGATCAGCCTCGCGCGCGTTGTCGGTGTTGTAGTGCACCTGCATGGCGAGCACCTGATCAGGCTCGATGCGAATGCCGGTGCCGAACGGGTAGACGACCGCCGAGCCGCCGGGAGCCCACGCTCCGAGCGCGCCCACGCTGTCGATGCCGACGCCGCCGAAGCACGCCCAGCCGGCCTTCGCGTCTTTGGCGTCTTCGGCCACCGCGACGGTGCGCTTCACCGCGTAGAGGATGACGTGGTGCACGACCTTCTGCGAGCCGGGCACGATGTCGTACGCCGTGACGATGGTCGACTTCGTGACGGCGGGGTCGACGATGAAGCAGCGGTAGTCGTCACGCAGGTTCTCGGCTGGCGTGTACGGAGCCGGCATCGCGAGCGTGGCATCGACGCGTGACAGGCCTTGCGCGCCCGTCGTCGTCGACTTCGGAGCGTCGGCCGGGTTGCCCTCGAGCGCTCCACCCTTGGCCCACGCGTCGAAGGCGGCGATCTGCTCGGCGGTCAGCACGCGCTCGTCGACGAACGGCGTGCCGCAGCTGCTGCTCGCGAGCCAGGGCGGCATGCGCTTGCTGGCGACTGACGCAGCCATCGCAGCGGCCATCGGCTTCGCGGCGGCGTAGGTGTCGAGCGAGAAGGGCGCGATGCCACCCGCGCGGTGACAGCCGACGCACTGGCTCTGCACGATGGGCGCGATGTCTTTGTGAAAGGTGGTCGCGGGCGTCGACGAGCCGCAGGCAGAGACGAACGTCGCGCAGAGGAGCGCGGTGAGGCGGGCGGGGGTCATTCGGTTCTCCTACCACGCGAAGGGCTGACCACCGCCAGCCCCGCTATGGTCGAGCCGCATGGATCGGCGCGCGTTCCCAGCCTGCGAGGTGATTGGTCCGGTCGACCCGGTGCCGTACACGCACATGCTGAGTGGCGCGATTCCACGAAAGTGCTCGGGCTGTCGGTTCTTGTTCGAGGGCGAGTGCACCCGCGCGATGGACCAGGTGCACGGCTATCTCGCGCTCGACCATGGTCCATGTCCGGTCATCGGAGACACGACACCGACGCTGGTCGTGACGAAGCAGCTGCGCAGCACCGTCTCGATTCCGGCGAAGTGCCGGAGCTGTGAGCACCTCGAGGTGAGCCTTCAGCGTGGCTTCACGTGCGGCTTCGAGCGCGAGAAATGGGGCTTCTTCCGACGCGGGCTCGACTGGGGAAGCTGGTCGCCGGAGCTGCCGAATGTCGGGCTCGAGTCGGGTCGGCCGGTCTCGCTGGCAGTCCTGCGTGCGGCTGCCTCCGGGAACGAGGCTGAGACCATCAAGGCATTCCGTGCGGACTTTCCCGATGCGACGTTCTCAGAGGCGAGGCAGGCCTTCGCTGCGTTGGTCGAGCAGCTGAAGCAGTCGCGCTGAGCGCTCATACGTCGGCGCGGAGGCTGCCGAACCCGGTCCACGTCGACGCTCCATCACTCCGAACACGAGCCACAGCTCGTCCGCAGGGTGGCCGGGCTGCAGCACCTGTCCGATGCCTCCGCGCCGCTCGCCACGGAAAGCTCCAGAACCGGGCGATGGTCACGAAGAACTCGGGCAGCGGAACGGTCGCTCCGGAGTTCTTGTCGACCCAGCCATGGCCGGTCACGGCGACCACGCGAACGCGGCCAATGAAGCGGGTCACGCTCGCGTCCAGGGGCATCGCGTCACCCTGCTCGAGGTTGCTGCGCTCCTTCCGTCAGCGTCGCACGCGGTGCGTGGAAGGAGCTGGGCTTTGTTGCCACAGCTCTGAGGGACGGTGGTTGCGTCGTTCGCCGGCGCAAGATGGTTAGATAGTCTATCTAACTATCTCGGCCCTGGAATGCGGCCCCAGCCCTCGGGTCGTCGAGCGTCAGAACGGTTTCCCGCCGGGCACGCGCAGTGGGTTCGGGTTGCAGCCGCACGTCGTGCAGCCGTTCTCGTCCTTCGCTTGTCCGTACTCGCAGTACACGCCGCACGGCTCTGGCGGAGGGCACTTCGGCACGGGCGGAGGCGCCACGGGAGTCACCGGCAGCTGACACGTCACCACCGCTGCTCCTTCGAAGCGCAGCTCACCTCGCAGAGAGAACGTCTGGGGGTCCACCGGCGCGCTGCACGGCCCACCGCGCCAGGGGACGAAGCCGGTCGCGAGCAACCGGCGCTCCGAAGGCGCGAGCGTCACCTCGAGGGGCTCGTTCGTCACGCACGGCCCCATCGTGCACGTCTGAAACGCGAACACGCCCGCCGGCAGCCCTTCGAACGACATCGGCGGCGAGGGACACGGGCTCTGCAGCGTCATCGTGACGGGCCGGCTCGAACGATTGGTGACGAAGCCCTCGAGACGCGCGCCCTCTTCCGTGCGGGTCTGCACCACCTCGACGCCCAGGACACACGACGTGAGCTTCGGCGGAGCAGGTCTCAGCGTCGGCGACGGCTTCTTCGGTGGGCGCGGCCTCGGCGGGGGAATCGGCTTTGGCGGCGGGCGGGGCGTGGGCGGTGGCGTCGGCTCCGGCGCTGGAGGCGGCTTCGGCAGTGGCTTCGGCAACATGCGCGGTGGCCTGAGCCTCGCTCCCGGAAACTCCTCCATCGGGTGCATCGGCTGGGCGCCCGCGACGACGGAGAGGAGCACCAGCAGCGTGACGAGGCGTCTCACGCGGCGAGCGACGGGAGACGCGGCCGAGGCATTCACGGTGCGGGGGCTCGGCGAACGCTCACTGAGGCGTGAAGCGATACCCCTGTGACGTCGAGACGGAGCCCGCCGTGTTCGCCGAGACGCCGATGCTCCGGCCGCTGCCGGTCGCGTCTTCGAGCCCGATGAAGCCCGTCGCGCCCGTCTCGAAGCCACTCGTGCCGCCGTTGGTCGCGGCCGAGCAGTAGTGGAACTCGATGACGTTCGACGTCTCGACGAGCTGCACCTGGAAGGTGAGCCGCTCGGGGCCGATACCGAACGTGTACGGCGCGACGTTCGCCCACTGCACGGTGAAGCGACGGTTCGGCGCGGTGCCCGTCGTCAGCGTTCGCAGGCTGGCCATGGTGGCGGCGCTGCCATTCATGTCGTCCCAGTACGCCGCGATGAAGTTGTTGGGCAGCGACGAGTTGGGAATGGCCGCGCCGTACGCCGTCCGGTTTCCACCCGCGCCCGCAGCCGAGGTGAGCTCCATGAGCCCGTTCGTCGTGTACGAGGCGAAGCTGACGGGCTGCCCGAAGAACGAGAACGCGAAGGGCAGGGCCAGGCTGCCGGTCGCCATGTCGTCGCCGTAGACGGCGGGCGCTCCAGTACCCAGCGTGAAGCTCACGTCAGGCGCCGCCGAGAGGTCGACACACGCTGTCGCCGGCCGCGTCACGCCGTACGGCGGCGTCGTCACCACGAAGTTGAACGGCCCGGGCGTGGCGAACGGCTCGAGAATGACGAAGTACGTGATGCCTGCAGTGAGGTTCACCGAGAGGTCTTCGTTCGAGGTGCCGCCGACGCAGCTGCTGTTGCACGCCGTCGCCACCCAGAAGACGGTGTTCGTCGGAGACGACTCGATGAACCGGTACGTCCCCGTCGTCGCGGGGGTGAAGGTGTAGACGAGGTCTCCGTTGCTGAACGTCGAGATGGGCATGCACATCGAAGGCTGCAGGTCGTCGACGGCTCCCGTGAGGTCGCCCGTGACTGGCACGTTCAACGTCATCGGGGTGGGAGCGGTGCACTCGTCGTTCGCCGGCGCGGTGATGGGCGCGATGCCGATGGAGAAGGCGCCGACCTGGTCTGCCGTGACGCCGTCGACGTGCACGAAGGTGGTGCTGCCGGCCGCCGCCCGCATGGTGAAGGGCAGCACCTGCTGGCTGTCGCCGTCGACGCAGGTGGCGGGCGCGCCGCAGGTCGGCGACGTCCACACGCGGGGGGTGTAGCCCGACGTCGTCGGCGTGGTGGTGACGCGGTAGTTCCCCGCCGCTGGAGCGGTGAAGGAGTAGACCACGTCGGCGGCCGGCACCTGGTACGGCGAGCACACCGCCGACAGCGTGCCCGTGAAGTCGTTGTTCGCGCCGATGGTGGTGCCGTTCACCGTCACCGAAGACGTCAGCGCCTGTGGTGTCGCGCAGGTGTCGTTGGCGGGCACGGGCGCCGCCTCCACCGTCAGCGAGTAGTTGGTGGTGCTGCTGCGGTAGTAGGGCTCGACGAAGATGAAGACGGGCGTGCCCGCGACGAGGTCGGCCTGCAGCACCTCGGGCTCGTCAGTCAGCCGCGTGCAGGTGTCGTTGCAGGCGGTCGACATCCACAGGAACACATCGGTGCCCGTCGTCTCGCGGAAGGCGTACCGGCCCGTCGTCGGCGGCGTGAAGCTGTGAATCACCTCACCGCGCAGGCTGCCGAGCGTGCTGCAGGGCGAGCCCGGCTGAATGTCGTCGGTGGCGTTGGCGAAGTCGCCGAGGTTGGTGCCCAGCACGAGCGGGGTCGCGGCCGCGCAGGTGTCGTTGGCCGGCGCCGCCACCTGCGTCACCGTCAGCGCATACGAGCCCTGGTTGGCGCCGCTCGTGGAGTCGATGTGAATGTAGAGCGGCACTCCCGCCGTGCCGCGAACGGCGAAGGGGAGGGTGGGCGTGAACTGCGGGTCTGACGTGATGCAGGCGGCGGGGCTGCCGCAGGTGGTGCTGACCCAGAAGCGGGGCGTCCACCCCGAGGCGGTCGCGACGATGCGGTAGTTGCTCGTCACGGTGGGCGTGAAGACGTGCACGACGTCGGGGCCGGCGACGTTGGAGCTCGCGCAGCGCGCCGACAGCGCTCCCGAGAAGTCGTTCGTCTGGCCGGCGGTGCTGCCGTTGGCGGTGACGCCCAGCGTGACGGGAGCGGGGAACGCGCAGGTGTTGCCCGACGGGGTGCAGACGAGGCCGGTGCCAGTGGTGCCCGCGGCGCAGGAGCAGGTGCGCGAGCCCGGTGTGTTGGTGCAGACGCCGCCCGAGGCGACGCTGGCGCAGCCGCCGTTGTTCGTCGCGCACTCGTCGATGTCGGCGCAGGTGAGGCCGGTGCCGGTGAAGCCGCTCGCGCACGCGCAGGTGCGGGAGCCGGGCGTGTTGACGCAGACACCGCCCGAGGCCACCGCCGCGCAGCCGCCGTTGTTGGTCGCGCACTCGTCGATGTCGGTGCAGACGAGGCCGGTGCCGGTGAAGCCGCTCGCGCAGGCGCAGGTGCGGGAGCCCTGCGTGTTGGTGCACACGCCGCCCGACGCCACCGCCGCGCAGCCGCCGTTGTTGGTGGCGCACTCGTCGACGTCGGCGCAGGTGAAGCCGTCGCCCGTGAAGCCCGTCGCGCAGGCGCAGGTGCGCGAACCCTGGGTGTTGGTGCAGACGCCGCCCGTCGCCGCGCAGCCGCCGTTGCCGCTGAGGCACTCGTTGACGTCGACGCAGGTGACGCCGGTGCCCTGGTAGCCCGAGTTGCACGTGCACGTGCGGGAGCCGACGGTGTTGGCGCACGTCGCCTGGGCCGCGCAGCCGCCGTTGTTGGTGGCGCACTCGTCGACGTCGGCGCAGGTGACGCCGTCGCCCATGAAGCCCGAGTTGCACGCGCAGGTGCGGGTGCCGGGCGTGTTGGTGCACGTCGCGCTCATCGAGCAGCCGCCGTTGTTCGCCAGACACTCGTTGATGTCGGCGCAGGTGAGGCCGTCGCCCGTGAAGCCGGTGGCGCAGGTGCAGGTGCGCGAGCCGGGCGTGTTGGCGCAGGTGCCGTTGGTGCTGCAGCCGCCGTTGTTGGTGGCGCACTCGTTGATGTCGGCGCAGGTGAGGCCGTCGCCGGTGTAGCCGCCGTTGCAGGCGCAGGTGCGCGCGCCGGGCGTGTTGGTGCAGGTGGCCTCGTTGGCGCAGCCGCCGTTGTTGGTGGCGCACTCGTTGATGTCGGTGCAGGTGACGCCGTCGCCCGAGAAGCCCGCGTTGCAGGCGCAGGTGCGGGCGCCCGGCGTGTTGGTGCACGTCGCGCTCGCCGAGCAGCCGCCGTTGTTGGTGCTGCACTCGTCGATGTCGACGCACGTCGTGCCGCTCTGTGCGTAGCCCGTCGCGCAGGTGAAGCCGCAGGCCCCGCCCGAGCAGGTCGAGGTCGAGTTCGCCGGCTGCGCGCAGACGCTGCAGCGGGTGCCGCACGAGCTCGTCGCGTCGTCGGGCACGCACGTCTGGCCGCACGCGTGCTGGCCGGTGGGACAGCTGCAGGTGCCGCTGCTGCACGAGGCGCCCATGGGGCAGTCGGCGGTGAGGCGGCAGCCCGTCATGCACTTCTTCGAGACCGGGTCGCAGTAGAAGCCCGAGCCGCAGCCCATCGGCATCTGCGTGCAGTCGTCGGGCAGCACGGCGCAGCGGCCGCGGTTGCAGACTTCTCCCTGGCCGCACGTTCTGCCGCACGCGCCACAGTTCTCGAGCTCGGCGGTGAGGTCGAGGCAGCGGCCGTTGCACGACGTCAGGGTGCCCGCGCACGGGTTCGGCGTGCCTGCGTCGACGGTGGAGCCGCCGTCCATCATCAGGCCTCCGTCGACCGCTCCGCCATCGGCGCTGACGGAGCCGCCGCCGGTGCCTCCGCCTCCACCCGCAAAGCCGCCACCCGTCGCAGAGCCTCCGCCCTGGTTGAACGGCGTCGGCGGCGTGCACTTCCCGAAGCTGCAGGAGTCGGTGACGCTGCAGGCAGTGCAGGTGACGCCCATGGCGCCGCAGGCCTGCAGGGTGACGCCCGCCACGCACGCGCCGCTGGAGTCACAGCACCCCGTGCAGCTCGCCGGCCCACACGGCGGTTTGCTGGTGTCGGGGCAGGCGGTGAGGGCCATGGCCGAGATGGCCAGAAGAGCGAGCGTGAATGAGCGCATGACGGGGTGACCCTCGAAGAGTGCTGACGGTGCAGTTTCGGGCACCATGCGTGTGTGCTGCCAGTCGTTTCGAGGGCTGTCAGCGCAGAGCGCGTGATTCCTCACGGAAGTCGGCGAAGCTGGGTGAGGCACGCTCGAGCTGCTGAAGGTCGCCTGCGCCACCGATCTGTTGAGCCCTGGTCCGCATCACTTCTGCGGTAGGCGTCGCATCGCCGTAGACGAGGCGCTTCAACTCCAGCCGCTCATGGCGAGTCTTGCCAAACTCACTCAGGCTGCCCGGAATCTGGATGCCAGCAAGAATCGCAAGCCAGCTCTCGATCGTTCTGACTGGAACAGCAATGACCACCTCGAAGGCCCCAGCGGACAGCTTCCGAAGTTCGTGCAGCGGCGGAAGGGAGTTGCTGAGCCGGCATCGACGGCAGTTTGAGTCGTCTGTCTGGTGGTTGACTTGAAAGTGATTGGCCGTTTCGTCGCAATCGACCGAGAGAATCGCTGCCCGGCAGCGCCCTCGAGCGGCTTGTCTGACGAGAGGAGGCGCGTTCTTGAGCACGGCTCCGAAGCCGACGCCCGCGAGGTAGCGAGTGCTGGTGTGCTCAGGGCTGCCGAGTCGCCGCAGCAGCAAACTCAACACCACGTCATCGGTTCCGTCTTCGGTAATGAACGCAAGGTTCACAGCGCAGGAACTCCTCCGATTGCGCCTGAAGTCCAGAGGTCGCCGAGTGACATCTCCCCGAGGTCCTTCAGCATCGGCTCGTTCTCGTCGAGCATTCGAACGCGAGTTCCGGCGATGGGGTCGCGGTCGAAGACGACCACTGCCTCGGGCGTGTCGCGGAACTCATTCACGATGAGGGGCGAATGGGTCGTGAGGATGACCTGAGTTCCGGCCTTCACGACCGTGCGCAGTTGATCGAGGAGCGCGCGAAGCCGTCTCGGGTGAATGCCATTCTCGGGCTCTTCGATGATGAGCAATGAGCCTGGAGTCAGTTGGGCCGCCGTGGTGATGCCCAGGTAGAGAAGGAGTCCATCGGAGACGTCGCTTGCGGGATAGACGGCGTCGTTTTCAATCAGCGCGGCAACTTTCTGTCCGGTTGCAGAAGCTTGCGTCGTGAACCCGCTGATGCCGGGTGCGACCCTGGCCAACTCCTGATCGATGACCTTCTTGATGCGAGGGTTGTTGCCAGCGATGTCATCGAGCACCGCTGCGAACCCCTCTCCACGTTCTCCGAGTTCTGGCTTTGGGCCGATCGAAGCGGGTGCTCGGAGCGACGGAACAGAGAGACTGATGACTCTCGTGGCGGCGAAGAAGTCGGAGACCTGCCTCCACGATGGTGGAGCCGTTTTGGGCCAGGCCAGGAGCGACTTGAGCAGGCCCCCTGGATTGGAGGAGTCGACGTTGGCGCCGCCGAATCCCTTGAGTTCCTGAGACCGCGCTTCGACGTCGATCTGAAAGTTCGCTGCACCACTTATCCGCAAGCTCACGAGGCCCTGCGGGTAGCTGTCGTTGGGCCACTGAACACTGACCTGAAAGTCGTCGCCATCTTTGTCGACCACGACGAAGTACGAGAGTGGCATTGAACTGGCCGCCCAGTCCTGAGGCCACTGCTGGCCCTTGTGCAGCTCAGCGAACTTCTTGATGGCCCGAACCATGTTCGACTTTCCGCTGTTGTTCGGGCCAATGAACACGGTTAGCGGCTGCAGGTTGATGCGAACGTCAAGCAGAGTCCTGAAGTTCTTGACGTGAAACTCGCGGAGCATGGCTGGCAGCCTGCCAGAGCCAGCGGTGCCGTCCAATCAGGCGCAGCGGCGTCCGCTGATCAGCCCGCCAGCGCCTCTTCGAGCGCCCGCGCGGCGATGCGCACTTCTTCGCTCTGCTCCGTGCGGGCCCGACGGCTTCCGCGCGCGGCCCGCACGTCGGCCAGCATCGCGCGCGCCTCTTTCGGCCCGGCGTCCTTCGCGGCCACCTCGACGTGCAGCCGGCGAATGGCGAGCGCGGTGAGCGACAGCGGGTCCTTCACGGCCTCGAGGCGCACCTGCGCGGCCGACAAGGTGACGCGCGCCTGCGCGAAGTGCCCACGGTGCAGCTGCACGACGGCGAGGTAGGTGAGGAAGAGGCCCTCGTGGCGAAGGTCTCCGACCTCGGCGAGGCGGGTGATGGCGTCTTCGAGTGGCTTCTCGGCCGCGTCGAACTCGCCCCTCGCCAGCAGCGTGCCCGCGCGTTTGCCGACGAAGTAGCCCTCGAGGCGAACGTCTCGCACGGCGTTGGCGCGCGCGACGGCCTCGGTGAAGAAGGTCAGCGCGAGGTCGAGCTTCTCCTGCTCCTGGTAGATGGTGCCGAGGCTGCCCAACAGCCGCGCCTCGGTGGTGGAGTCGCCACGCTTCCTCGCCAGCGGCAGCCCCTCGTCGCAGCACAGCGCCGCCTCGTCGACCTCTCCCATGGCCACCTGCACGATGGCCAGCGACGACAACGTCTGCAGCACCAGCGCTTCGTCACGGCTCTCCCGGGCCGCCGACAACGCGCTCACCAGCCAGTCACGCGCCGACTCGACGTCGCCCGACACGAAGCGCGCCACCGCGAGGTCTCTGCGAATGCGGCCCTCGAGCGCCCGCTCTCCCGTCGCCTCGACGATGCTGACGGCGCGCGAGAGGTCTTCGACGGCGAGCTGCGGGCGGCCCAGCGTGCGCTGCAGGTTGCCGCGCTGCTGCATGGCCCGCGCGATGACGGTGCTCTTCACGCCCACGTTGCGCGCCACCGTCAGCGCGTCGTCGAGCAGCGCCATGTGCGCCGAGAACGGCCCCTTGCGCAGGAAGACGGGCTCGAGCGCTTCGAGGGCGCCGAGCGCGGTGGTGGCCGTCGCCAGCGTCGGCGGCATCGACGAGAGCGCGCGGTCGAACACCTCGGTGAGGTTCTCGCGCTCGACCTCGAGGTGGGTGAGGGCGTCGAGCGAGGTGCCATTCGCGACCGCGCTGGCCCACTGGCGGCCGACGTCGAGGTAGTGCGCCGCGTGACGCCTGCGCGTGCGGCCCTCACCGTCCATCGCGGTCAGCTTCTCGGCGGCGAACTCGTGAATCGACTCGAGCAGGCCCAGGCGCAGCTCTTTGGGCAGGGCGGGCACGGCGAAGTAGCGCACCAGCGACTTGCGGTGCAGCGCGCGCACGAGGTCGACCGGGTCTTTCCCCTTCTTGCCGTCGACCTCGATGACGGCGCTCGCCGCGTCGAGCGTGAAGCCGCCGCGGAACACCGAGAGCTGCGAGAGCGCCTGCTGCTCGGCCGACGTCAGCAGCTGCCACGACCAGTCGATGGTGTTCCACAGCGTCGCGTGCCGGTAGGTGTTCTTCGTGCCGCGCCCGCCGAGCAGGTCGAAGCGCTCGCGCAGGCGGTCTCGCACCTCGCGCACCGTCAGCTCCGAGAGGCGTGAGGCCGCCAGCTCGAGCGCGAGGGGATGGCCTTCGAGGCGCTCGACGATGTGGGCGACGTCTTCGAGCTCGGCGCGGCTCAGCGCCTTCGGGCGCACCAGCTCGGCGCGCGCGCGGAACAGCTGCATGGCGGCCGACTCGACGCCATCGACGGGCAGCGGCTCGAGCGGCTGCACCACCTCGTCGGCCACCTGCAGCGCCTCTCGGCTGGTGACGAGCAGCCGCAGCTCGGGCGCCTTCGAGAGCCACGCGCCCACCGACGCCTGCGCGAACGGCACCACCTGCTCGAAGTTGTCGAGCACCACCAGCGCACGGCCAAGCGACTTCAGCGTGCGGCCCGCGTGCGTCACCGTCGCGTCAGAGGTGGCGTTCATCGGCACCTGCACGTCGAGCGCCTGCGCCACCGCCTTGGCCACCTGCTCGAGCGAGTGACACTCGGCGAGGTCGACGAACCAGACGCCGCCGTCGGCTTCGAACGAGGGCAGCTGCGTGGCCGCGTACTGCTGCGCGAGCCGCGTCTTGCCCATGCCGCCGAAGCCCACCAGCGTCACCAGCCGCGCGCCCTCGTCGAACGAGGCCGTCAGCGCGCTCAGGTCCTTCTCGCGGCCGATGAAGGCGCTCGCGGCCGGCAGCAGGTTCGTCTTGCGGCGCGTGTCGCGGCCGAGGAACTGCTCGACCGCCCCGAGGAAGTCGTCGGCCTGCTCGAGCTTCGGCTCCTTCTTCTTCTCGCCGCCCTTCAGCTTGCGCGTCTTCGTCTTCTCATCGGGGTTGCGGGCTGCAGGCGCCGAAGCCGTCAGCGTCACCGTCTGAGCGCCGTCGAAGAGCCCGGCCAGCCACCGGGTGAGCCGTGACGGTGACGCGGGCGTCTTGTGCTCCGAGAGGAAGTCTTCGAGGGCGGTGGCGAAGGCCTCGCACGTCTCGAAGCGCTTCTCGCGGTCGAGCGAGAGCGCCTTGAGCACCAGCGCGTCGAGCTCCTTCGAGACGCCCTTGCGCTTCGTCGACGGCGCCGCGACCCGACCCTCGATGATGGCGCGCAGCACCTCGGCGTCGCTGGCGCGGGCGAAGAGGCGCTCGAGCACCAGCAGCTCCCACAGCACCACGCCCAGCGAGTAGAGGTCCGAGCGGCCGTCGAGCTCGACCGCCTCGAGCTGCTCTGGCGACACGTAGCCCAGCTTGCCCTTCACCACGCCCACCTCGGTCTTCGAGCTGCGGTGCGCCGAGCGGGCCACGCCGAAGTCGAGCACCTTGGTGATGCCGTCGCGGGTGACGAAGAGGTTCTGCGGCGAGATGTCGCGGTGCACGATGGCCATCGGCTGGCCCGAGAGGTCGGTCTTCACGTGCGCGGCGTGCAGCCCTCGCGCGGCGTCGGCCACCACCTGCACCGCCACCGACACGGGCACCTCGGCCTGCCGCGCGTGCGCCTGGCGAATGATGGAGGCCACGTCGTGCCCCTCGAGGTACTCCATCACCATGTACCAGGCGCCTTCGTCTTCACCGGCGTCGAAGACGTTCACCAGGTTCGGGTGCCGCAGGTCGGCCGCCACGCGCGCCTCGTCGACGAACATGCGCACGAAGTCGGGGTCGTCGGCGTAGCCGGGCAGAATGCGCTTGAGGCACACCAGCTTCTCGAAGCCCTTCTTGCCCTGCTGCTTCGCGAGGAAGACCTCGGCCATGCCTCCGGTCGCGAGCTTCTTCAGCAGGTGGTACCGGCCAGCGACGGGAGCGGACATGAAGAGGCCCCGATGTACCACGCAACCACGCCGCGACGGCCTGTGCGCTTTCTGGCAGGGTGACCCGACATGCGCTGGTTGCTGCCGCTGCTCCTCGTCGTCGGCTGGTTCGCGTGCGGTCGCACCGACGTGGTGACGTTCGATTCGCTGCCCCTCGTCGTCGATGCTGGCCGTGACGCGGGCCGTGACGCGGGCGGGTTGCGTGACGCGGGAGTCGATGCCGGGTTCGACGCAGGCTTCGATGGAGGCTTCGTGCCCAAGCCGTGCATCGACGGCACGTTCTCGCTGAGCCCCGCCGAGCCGGTGGTGATGATGGTGCTCGACCGCTCCGGCTCGATGGACACGCTCATCTCGGCGACGCAGACGCGGTGGGAGGCGCTGGTGGCGTCGCTGCAGGCCACGCTGCCGCAGGTCGACCAGCGCATGCAGCTGGGCGGCCTCGCGTTCCCCTCGAGCAACACCGACGCCTGCACGGTGCCTGCGGTGGCCGGCATCTGGCCCGCGCGCGGGAACGTGCCGCTGCTCGTGTCGAACCTGAGCTCGCTGATGCCCAGCGGCCCGACACCGACGCAGTCAGCGCTGCAGGTCGCCAGTCAGGTGCTGCGGGGTCGGCGCGCCAGCAACTCGGCCCGCGCCCTCGTGCTCGCCACCGACGGAGAGCCCACCTGCACCGCGAGCCCCCTCGACGACGTGCTGCTCGAGCTGCGCCGCGCCGCCGCCGACGGCATTCCCACCTACGTCATCGGCATCGCTGACGACCCATCGCTGAGGCCCTCGTTGCAGGCGATGGCGGTGGCAGGCACCCGGCCGCGCGCTGGTGGCCAGGCCTTCTACTCGGCCCAGTCGGCGACCGAGCTGCAGCTGGCCTTTCGCACCGTGCGCGACCAGGTGGGCGCGTGCTCGTTCCTCACCAGCTCGGTGCCTGACAGCGACGGCGGCATTCGCGTCACCTTCGACGGCGTCAACGTGCCGGTCGACCAGGGCGGCACGGGTGGGTGGAGATGGACCGACCGCGACAACGGCGAGCTCGTGCTCGTCGGCCCCGTGTGTGACCGCGCCATCACCCGCCCGTCGAGCCTCGTGGTGACCGTCTCGTGTAGCGGCCGCGCGCCATAACTTCGCGTTACTCGCGCGGGCACGTTTGGCACACTGAGCGTCCCCCCGTGTTTCTCGACCAGCTCACGCACGAGCAGCTGTTGGCCCGTCTCGAACTCGCGCTCGAGGGCGCCAACCTGGGCGTGTGGGACTGGGACCTGACGAACGACACGGTGCAGTTCGACCGGCGCTGGTGCGAGATGCTGGGGCTCGACCACGCCACGACGCCGCAGCAGCTCGACACCTGGAGCTCGCGCGTCCACCCCGACGACCTGCCCGAGTGCTACCGCAGGGTGCAGGCGCACCTCGACGGCACCAGCGACCGCTACGAGTGCGTGCACCGCATTCGGCACGCGAACGGTGAGTGGCGCTCGATTCTCGACCGCGGCCGCATCTCGGCGCGCGACGCCAGCGGCAAGCCCACGCGCTTCACGGGCACCCACCTCGACGTCACCGCGAGCGTCGAAGCGCACCGCCGCGAGCTCTTCGAGAACCGGCTCGCCTCGCTCGGCCTGGCCGCCGGCGGCATCGCGCACGAGCTCAACTCGCCGCTGCAGACGCTCACGCTCGCCGCCGAAGAGCTCAGAGAAGAGCTCGCCTCGCCGTCGCCCGACCCCTCGGCGCTGAAGCTGCTCGCCGACACCATCTTCTCCACGACCCGCCGCGCGGCCGAGCTCACCAACGCACTGCGCACGCTCTCTCGTTCGGGTGACGAGCCGCTGCCGTGTATCGCGATTGGAGACCTGCTCGGCGACGTGGAGTCGTTGACGAAGCAGCGTGTCGCCTCGGGCGCGGCGACGTTCAGCGTCAGCGTCGACCAGCCCTGCGTGCGCGTCTGCGGCCGGGCGAGCGAGCTGACGCACGTGCTGCTGAACCTGGTGAACAACGCGTGCGACGCGCTCGGCCAACAGCCGGGCTGGGTGAAGCTCGAGGCCGTCGTCGATGGCAATCGGGTGCGCGTGCGCTGCATCGACAGCGGGCCGGGCATTTCGAAGGCGCACGCCGCGCGCGTGATGGAGCCCTTCTTCAGCACCAAGAGCACCGGCGGCGGGCTGGGCCTGGGCCTGTCCGTCTCGCAGCACCTCGCCCGGAAGAACCGCGCGACGTTGGCGTTGCTCCCCGACACCGAGCACACGACCTTCGAGCTCAGCCTCGAGGTGGCGCCGTGAGTCACAAGGTGCTGGTGGTGGAGGACGACCCGGTGCTGCTGCGAATGGTCTGTCGCTACCTCGCGCGGCGGGCCTTCGTCGTCGAGGCCGCCGTCGATGGAGAAGAGGCGCTCGAGAAGGTGGTGGCGTTTCAGCCAGACCTCGTGCTGTCCGACGTGCGCATGCCACGAATGGATGGGACGGCCCTGCTCGCGGCGCTGAAGGCGCGTGGCATCACGGCGCCCGTCGTGTTCCTGACTGGCTACAACGACTTCAGCGACGGCGAGCTCATCGGCAAAGGCGCAGCGCGGGTGTTGCCGAAGCCGTTCGAGCCTCCAGCGCTCGCTGCCACGCTGCTCGAGGTGCTGGCCGGACGCTGACGGTGGGGAGCTCGCGCAGGCGTGTTCGCCGAAGTCGCTCCCCTGCTCGCCGCGACGCTGCTCGAGGTGCCGGAGACCGTGGCTCGCGTCGGCTCCAGCCAGCGCTCGTGGCGACGTTCGCGGTGTGTTCGCCGAGCTGCTGAAGCCTCCAGCCGGTGACGGTGGGCTCGACTGTCGCGCGGGCGGCTGCCACAACCCGCGCATGCGCTGCGTGCTCCTGTCTGGCTCATCGCACCCTGGCCTCGCCGCCGATGTCGCGAGCGCTCTGGGTACTCCGCTGTCGCGTTGCACCGTCGAGCGCTTCCCCGACGGAGAGTGTGACGTCGACCTGCATGACCGCGTGCGGGGCGCCGAGGTCTTCGTGGTGCAGTCACTGCACGCGCCCGTCGGAGAGCACCTGCTCGAGCTGGCCCTCATTGCCGATGCCTGTCACCGCTCGGGCGCGGCGTCGGTGACGGCCGTGGTGCCGTATCTCGGCTATGCGCGGCAAGACCGCCGTGACGCCGGCCGGGAGCCGCTCGGCGCGCGCGTGGTGGCCGACCTGCTGGGCGCTTCACACCTGCAGCGCCTCGTCTGCATGGACCTGCACTCGCGCGCGGTCGAGGGCTGCTTCCCGCTGCCCGTCGAGCACGCCTCGGCGATTCCGGCGCTGACCGAGCACCTCAAGCAGCACCTGCCCGAGAACGCCGTCGTCATCTCTCCCGACCTGGGAGCCGTGAAGCGCGCCGAGATGTTCGCCCGCCCGCTCGGCCTGCCCGTCGCCGTCGTGCACAAGCAGCGCCTGTCGGGTCGTGACGTGAAGGCGCAGGGCGTCGTCGGTGACGTGAAGGGAAAACACCCGGTGCTGGTCGACGACATGATCAGCACCGGCGGCACGCTCGCCGCGGCAGCGCAGGCCGTGCTCGATGAAGGCGCAGAGGGTCCCGTCACGGTGGTGGCGTCACACGGGCTGTTCGTGGGCCCCGCCAACGAGCGGTTGTCGAAGGTGCCGCTCGCGCGCGTGGTGGTGAGTGACAGCGTGCCCAAACCCGCGGGCCTCACCTTTCCACTTGAGCGCGTGTCGTGTGCGCCGGTGCTGGCCGACGTGATTCGCCGACTCCTCACGCAGGCGTGACCGATTCTGCGACGAACATCTCCAGAAGCCTGAAGACCGTCGTGGCGGCGCTGGTGGTCGTCATCGGGCTGGCCCTGCTGCTGATTTCGATGTGGCCCGATCGCCGCTACGCGCCGAGATGGCCGTACCGCCTCGGGCTGTTCAATGGCCGACCGACCATCGAGCACTGCAGTCTTCCAGCTGGAGTGGTCTTCCACTGTGGTGACGTTTTCGATCACGCCAACGGAGTGCTCGACGTCGACACCGACCAGGACGGTGTGGCCGACGTGCGTGCCGTCATTCACACTCCGGGCGCAGAGCTCTACGAGCTCGGAGCAGTTCCCCAGCCGATCCCCGAGCGGGTCTTCCTGGAACGCACCACGGGTTCACCCACTCGGTGACCTGCGCGACGATGAACGAGCGACGCGCTCGACTTCAGTCGCCGTGCGTGCGGCCGAGGTCGAACTGCTGGGTGACGACGACGCCGTCTTTCCCGCCCTGGTTGATGTTCAGGCCGAAGTTGGACTCGGTGACGAACTCGCGATCGGGCATGGCGCGCGTGGTGGCCGACGTCGGGCCGGTGCCGAAGAGAAACGCGAGCCCGTCGAAGTTCTGCATCGAGGGCGTGCCACCGCTCTTCGGCGTGCACAGCGCAGGCACCCGCAGCGTGACCGAGCCCGCGAAGCCGTAGGTGTCGGGGTCTTTGGTGACGACCATGTCGCCGAGGAAGCCATCGGGCAGCACGGTCGACTTGCCCATCTGCGTGCAGACGCGGCTCGACGTCTCCGACCGCCAGTTCGTCACGTCGACCTCACTCTCGGGAACCAGGTCGTACCCGCTCGAGCTCGAGTCCGAGTACGAGCGGTGGAAGCGCAGCTTGGCCGTCGACAGCATGGTGATGGTCTCGCCGCTGCTGGTGGCCTTCGCCTTCACCCAGAGGTTGCCGACGTAGCCGTCGAACTCGACGATGCGAACGTTGGTGAGCACGATCTCCTTCTGGAAGCTGTCGAGGTCGGGCAGCTCGACGCTCACGGTGACGGTGTCGGGCGACGGCACCTTGTCGGGAGCGGTGAACACCGCCGTGCCGCCGTTGCCGACGATGGTGCCGACCGTCGAGTTGCCGCCCGTCGTGCCGTTCACCGACCAGTTCTTGATCTCGAGCGGGCCCGTCTTCGTGCACTCGCCGATGCCGATGCCGCTCAAGGTCTCGCCGGGGTGCTCATCGTCGGGGTACTCCTTGCCTCGGCAGTACTTGAGGTACATCTGCAGCTGCTTCTTCGTGCGCACCTCGGCGTTGTACGGAATCACCTGAAGCCCCGTCATCGGGCCCCAGTCGCTGAAGGTCGTCGTCGTCACCGTCATGGTCTGCTTCGCCAGGTCGATGGTCGGCGTCAGCGCGCGCCACGTGCCGCCCGCCCGCTGCGTCGCGATGCGCAGGTACGACGGCGCGGTGCCGATGAGGTTTCGCGGCAGGTACCGGAAGGTGAGGGTGACGGGCTTCGCGAACTGCACGCTGTCGGGCTTGCTCAAGCGAAAGGCGGTGCCGAAGCCTCCGGGCGCGTTGTTGGTGATGGGCTGAGCCGAGAACAGCGTGCCGTCGGGCACCGTGCCCGGGTCGACGGTGATGGTCACCATGCCGTCGTTGCTGGTGAGCGAGCCGCCTGCCGCGCCAATCATCGCGGTGGTCGGGTCTTCGAGCGCGAGGCCAACCGGAGTCACCGCCGCCTTCGTCGGCAGCTCGGTCAGCACGATGGGCTTGGGAGTGTTCGTGGCGGGACCGCACGCCGCCACCCAGAGAGCGAGGAAGACCTTCGAGACTGAGCGCATGGCGCGGCACCGTAGCGCAAGCCGCTCAGCGCGAGCGCGAGTCCGTCGAGACGAGAAGGATGCAGCGGTGTCACAACGCCGAGCAGAGGCCCGGGTTCGCGGTGACGAGCTGCTGCACCTGGTTCAGCATGGAGTCGCACTCCACGCGCAGCTCGGCGGCGCGCGTTCGCAGCGGCCCGTAGTGCCCGAGGCTGCCGCCCGACACGCGCAGCATCACGGCCGCGTACTCGCCCGCGAAGACGGGGCAGGCCTTCTCGCGCACCTGGAAGTCGAAGCCCGCGCCGGTGCCCCAGCTCTGCCAGTTCGCCGCGTTGCAGGTGACGCCTTCGGCGAACGTCGAGAGGTGACAGTGCGTGTCGTCGGTGCGGAAGGCGGCGATGAGCACGTCGAGCTGGGGGTGAAGCGTGTGCGAGTTGTAGCTGGTCTGCCACGCACCAGCCTCGGCGGTCGCGGCGGTGGTGTTGGTCGCCGAGGTGTCGCGGCCGGTGCAGTGTTCTCCCGAACTCTCGCGCATGCCGAGGCCGAGCAGCAGCGTGTAGACGTGACGGAGCGTGTCCACGCCCGCCTGTGCGTTCGACAAGCCGGCCGACGAGAACTGCGTCTGGTACCACGCGAGCGCGTCGTGCGCGGTGTCGGTCGTCTGCGCGCTGGACACCACGACGACATCGGCTCTCGTCGGAGCGCACACCGCGCGCGCGAAGGTGCGCGCCACGCCCTTGATGAAGCCACGCGGCATCTGCCCGCGGTTGAGCCACTGGTAGCGGTAGCAGGCGGAGCCCGTCGCGATGGCGTCGATGGCCGTGACGCTCACAGCCGTTCCACCAGCCGACGCGGCTCCACCAGCAGAGGAAGCGGATCCGCCAGCCGACGCGACTCCACCGGCGCTCCCGCCACTTGATCCACCAGCCGACGACGCGGATCCACCAGCCGACGCCGCGGATCCACCAGCGGAGGAAGTGGATCCACCAGCAGCCGATGCGGATCCACCAGCCGACGCCGCGGCTCCGCCACCGACGGAAGCTGATCCACCACCTGCCGACGCTGCGCCACCCGCGGTCTGCGAGGGCGGTGTCTCCGGCGCTCCGCACCCGACGAGGCTGCACGTCACCAACAGCACCCAACGATTCATGTCGTCAGTCTGACTGGCTCGAGCGTGCGGGCCAACCACTGCGCACGCTCCGCGGCACCCGAAGGTGACAGCCTCAGCGGTACAGCGACGACTGGAAGACGAACGGGTAGCTGACGACCACGTTGCCGCCCTTCGCTTTGGGGAACGCCCAGCGCTTGAGCGCCATCAGCACGCACTGGGGCACCGAGGCCTGCTTCAGCGTTGTCGACGAGACCCGCGCGTTGGCGACTGCGCCGCCAGGTGTGATGGTCCACTCCACCGCGAGTCTTCCGCCCGCGCTGCCCTCGAGCAGCAGGCTCGCCTCGTAGCAGCGCTGCACCTCGGGCAGGTGCTCTGCGATGACCTTCGCCACGGCGTCGCGGTCGATGGATCCGCCATCCTTCTTCGGAATGCCGATGGTGCCTGGCCGCACGGGGCCCACCACCTTGCCGCCGACCTTGCCTTCTCTTCCGTAGCCGCCGTCTTGCATCTGACCGCCGCGAATCGCGCCGCGCTGACCGATGCCGATGCCTGACTCCGCGAGCCCAATGGTGAACTTCGCGGGCCCGGCGCCCGGCATCGCAATCACTGGCGTGCGCGCGCCCGACGTCTTCGTGCCACCAGCGCGGGCCAACGTCGTCGAAGCCGTCATCGCCGACTTCATCACCCGGTCGAGCGCCTCGAAGCGGTTGCGCGGCGGCGGCGGAGAGGCGCGGTGCGACTTCGTCGACGAGCGCGTGGCGATGGCAGGCGGCGTGTTTGGCGTCGGAGCAGCTGACGGCTGCGGCGTGGGCACCGGCGGTTTCGGCAGTGGCGCCGCCACGATGACTCTGACGGCTGGAATCTGGCGCGGGGTGAAGTCCTCGTCGCTGGGCTCCGGCATCACGACGAGCAGCGCGGCCGAGGCGAGCACGGTCGCTGCCAGCACGGCGGGAAACAGGCGCTCGGTGTTTCGCGTCTTCGGCAGCGCGGCCACGGGCTCCCGAACGGTCACCACCAGCCGCAGCGCACCCGCCTCGATGGAGGTGGCCTCGTTCAGCGAGAGCGCGACGACTCCCGTCGGCGTCGTCACTTTCCAAACGCCGTTCTCGCAGCGCGCGTGCACGCCGACGTCGAAGCCGAGCGCTGCGACCTGCGAGGCCTCGAGCCGCTCCGAGGCGACGAGTGACGAGACCTGCGTGTCGCCCCACCAGAGCGTCGCGTGCAGGCGCGTGTGGAGCGGCGTCGCGGGCCGCGTCATCACCACCGTCGGCAGCTCCTGCGTCTTCACGGGAGCCGTCACCATCGCGGGCCAGCTCCACCGCTCGGTGATGAGCCGCACCCGCAGCACGTACGGCCCGACCCACACCTCGTCGATGGGCCGCACCTCGGCGCGCTGCAGCCGAACGCCGTTCACGAAGATGGGGCCTTCACGCGACTCGATGGCGACGGTGCCGGCGTGGAAGACGAGCGAGGCGTGCTTGTTCGCGGGGCCTTCGGCGAGGTTCAAGTCACAGCCCTGACCGCCGCCGATGAGCCACTTGCCGGGCGTGAAGTACTCGGTTCCGACGAGTAGCCCGTCGCGCAGCACGATGACCTGCAGCACGCCGCTCTCGCTCGGCGTCGCGCGTGGGGCCTCGTCGAGCGCGTGCGCGGTGATGGCGGCCGTCGCCGTCGGTTGCGTCGTGTACAGGTTTCGCAGCGAGCCCAGCCGCGCCGCGCAGACCGCGCAGTGCTTCATGTGCTCCTCGAGGCGGCGCGCTTCGTCAGAGCCAGGCGTCTCGCCGAGCAGCCAGCGGTCGATGGTGAGGTCCGAGACACAGCCGACACTGCGGCGGGTGATGGGCACGTTCATCGCGCGGCCTCCTTCACGTCGACGGCAGCGAGCTTCGCCGCGGTGTGGAACTCGACCAGCCGGTTGCCGATGGTGCGTCGCGAGAGCCCCGTGAGCCGGGCAATCTCGTCGTGGCTCATCTGGTCCAGGTAGTAATAGACGGCGATTTCGCGCAGCTCGTCGGGCACGCGCGCGAGCACGGTGGTGAGCGAGAGCTTCTCGTCGAGCGTCACCTCCGTCGGCTCCGGGTCGGCGCGCAGCAACGGCACCACGCGGCCGCGGCGTGACTGGTCGCGCAGCGTGTTGAGGCAGTGGTTCGTCGTCGCGCGGTACAGCCAGGTGACGGGTGAGGCCTCGTGGCGAAAGGTGTCGAGCGTCGAGAGCACCTTCACGAAGACGTCGTGGGTCGCGTCACGCGCCGCCTGCTCTTCTCCGAGCAACGCCCGGGCTCTTCGCAGCACGAGCGCGCCGTAGCGCTGGTAGAGCTCTGCCGCTGCAGGGGTCGCAGTCACGGAGGCCTTAGACACCAGGCCGAAATTCTCGGGCATCGCGTGCGAATTCAGCGGGTTGGCTGGTCGAAATTCGGACGGAAATCCGATCAGCGCTGACGTGGCCGGAAGTGCGACCCTCGTTCGTCTCGAGGCTGCACACAGCAGAGGGAGCCGAGTGGAAGTTCAAGACGCCTGGCGACGGTATGCGCCGCTCGTTCGCGAGAAGTGCCGTCGTGTCTTGAGAGACGCCGCCGAGGCCGACGACGTGGCGCAAGACGTGTTCGTTCGGCTCTGGCAGCGCGGCCTGCCGGACGACGTGCGTGACGTGACGGGCTGGCTCTACAAGACGGCGACACACCTGTGCATCGACCGGCTTCGGCAACGCGCGATGCATCAGCGCCCGGTTCCACAGCCGACGCACTCGACCGACCTCGAGGCCGCAACGAGTCATCGCCAGCTGTTGGAGCGTCTCGTGAGCCTCGCTGACGCCGACGAACTGCACGTCGCGGTCTTGTCCCGTCTCGATGGCCTCACGCAGCCCGAAGCGGCGGCGGTGCTCGGTATCTCGGAGCGCACCGTGCGTCGGCTGCTCACCCGCTTCGATGAACGCGCGGTCGCGATGGAGATGAAGACATGAGCGAGCATCCCTCCTTCCTCGCGCTCGACCGCCACGCGCTGGGCGCCTCGACGGCAGAGGTCGCGACCCACGTCGCCGCCTGTCCAACGTGCCGTGCGCACCTCGACGCGCTGTTGGTCCCGGCTCCACTTCCGCCACGCGTGCTCGAGCTCCGCCCGTCACCGCCGTGGTGGCGCGTGCGCTGGGTTCAGGTGCTGCTCCCCGTCGCCGCCGCGCTCGTGCTCGTCGTCGCGTTCTGGAGCCGCGCTCCATCTGAAGAGGTGCGCGCGAAAGGAACGCCGACCGCCATCGCGTGGGTGAAGCGGGGCGACGACGTGTCACCGTGGAAGGGCGCGCCGCTCGTCGTCGGAGACTCGGTGCGCTTTCAAGTCGCTCCCGAAGGCCTGAGCCGCGTGACGGTCATCGACGGCACCACGAAGACGGTGTTGTACGAAGCGCTGGTGAAAGAGACGACGACGACGCCCGCGTGGACGCTCGACGGCACACCCGGAGGAGACGTGGTGTGGGTCGTGCTCTCGAATGACGTGGTGACGCCTTCCATCATCGAGCGCTGTGAAGGTGCCGCGGTGTGGTGCCGCCGCTTCGACCTGCGCACGGGGAGCCGCTGATGGGAGCGCTGCTGCTGCTGAGTCTGCTCGTGAGCGCGACGCCGGCGAGGCGCGCCGTGCTCGTCGGCTCCAACACCGCCATCGATGGCCGCTCGCCGTTGCACTTCGCGCATCGTGACGCGCAGAACCTGGCCGACGTGCTGCAGACGAGCGGGGGCTTCTCGCCGGCCGACGTGAAGGTGTTGCTCGACCCGAAGCCAGACGCCGTGCTCGCCGCCCTCGACCTCGCGCGAAATGAGACGGCGAACGACGGCCTGCTCGTCTTCTATTACTCGGGCCACGCCGACGAGGCCGCGCTCTTCCCCGGAGGTCAGCCGCTCACGTTCACGACGTTGAAGGAGCGGCTCGGTGACTCCGGGAGCGGCGTGCGCATCGGCATCATCGACGCGTGCCGTGGCGGAGGGTGGACGCAGGCCAAAGGGCTCACGCCGACGAAGTCGTTCGACGTCGGCGTGCCCGCGTTGTCGAGTGAAGGCACGGCGCTGCTCGCCGCGAGCTCGGGGCTCGAAGACGCGCACGAGGCCGAGGTGCTGCGCGGCAGCTTCTTCACCCATCACCTCGTCGGTGGCCTCCGCGGCGCGGCGGACTCGTCGGGTGATGGGCAGGTGACGCTCTCGGAGGCCTTCGCCTACGCCAACCGCCTCACCATTCGAGACACCGCGACGCGCAGCCTCGAGCCGCAGCACCCCAGCTTCGACCTGCGCCTGCGCGGCCGGCAGGACGTGGTGCTGACCTCGGTTCCGAAAGCGGGCACGCAGCTCGTGGTGGCGCAGTCGCAGGGGCCGCTCGAGGTCGTGCAGCTGTCGACGGGCATCACCGTCGTCGAGGCGGCTCCCGGAGAGCAGGTGCTTCGGCTCGCGCTGGTGCCTGGCCCGTACCTCGTGCGCCGCGTGCGCAACGGCGAGGTCTATTCGCGCGAGGTGCAGGTGAGCGCTGACCGCGCGACGAAGCTCGACGAAGCCGACCTCACGCTGGTGGGCACGCTCACGCTGCCGACGAAGGGGCCCTCACAGCTGCGCGGTCGTGAGGTGGTTGGCGTGCAGCTCAGCGTCGCGCCGCTCGACATCTACACGCTGGGCGTCGCGCCACAGGTCGACTTCACCCACTTCTTCGGCCACGCGTTCGGCTGGCGGGTGCTGCGCGCGGCGTACGTGTTTCAGAGCCCGCGCTCGACGAGAGACCAGCTCGAGCGGGACTTCGGAGTGGTGCCGACGACCTTCGTCTTCCCCCAGTTCGCGGCGTCGACCTCGGCGACGTGGGAGCCGACGCTCATCTCGGGCAACGCCGAGCTGCGCGCGACGGTGTCGGTCGGCGGCGGCGTGGTGGGCCACCGGTTTGGCGTGCCGCCTGCTGGCCGGCTCGAGGTCACACCCGCGCTCAGCCTCGACGCTGGCCTCGTGTTCGTGTTCGCGCGGCTCGGGTCGTTCGGCGGCTTTGGCTTGAAGCTCGACGTGAGCGACCAGGTGAGCGCGAGCTCGGTCGGCGCGTTGAACTACATGACGGCCAACCTCGGCGTCGTCGTGCTGATGGGCGAGGCGCGCTGACCGGTTCGCGGGAGCCCGCTCGTCCTTCGGGCATGAACCGAATCTCTGTGGTGATGCTGCTGGGGCTGATGGGCTGCGGTGGAGCCGAGTTTGTCGAATCGGCGCGGGGGGCTCCGCGGCGCACCACGTCGGTGACGTCGACGCCTCCGGGGCCGTGGTCGTACTGCGTGCAGACCTGCAACCGTGTGCGCGAGCAGTTGATTGTCGACTTCGCGATTCAGCCGTCATCGGTCGATTGCCTCGCGTCGGACTTCCAGAATGCGACTGACTGCGCGTCGTGCGGCCAGGTGCTCGAGCGGCGGTACGGCGTGCTGCCGATCTGCGAGTGACGGACGCTATGAAGGCGCATGACCGTCGAAGCGCTTCGTTCATTGCATGGCCGGTTGTCGTCGGCGCTGGCCTCGCTCGAGACGCCGCGGCTGCAGTTCGTCCTCAGTCTCGATGACGTCTCGCTCACGGTGGCGCGCGTCGAGCGCGATGAGCACGGCATCACGGGAATGGTGGAGGAGCGCCTCGACCTCGACGTCGCGGCACCACTGGCGACGGCGTCACCAGAGCGGCTCGCGGCCTGGGTGGCTGCCTGGGGGCGGTTGCAGCCGCGCTCGGGCCCGCTGAACTCGGTGGTTCTCGTGACGGTGCCCTCACTCGAGAGCGTCGACGACTTCGCCGCGGCGATGCTCGACGACGACCTCGTGCTCGCGGTGCTCCAGCAGCACGACGCGTCGTGGTGGGGCCAGGAGACCGCGTGGGAGCAGGCGTGGCAGGCCGCTGGCCTCGGCAACTTCGTGGTGCTCGAGGCGATGCTGGCTGCGTCGCCTGCGCTGGCGAGCGCTCGGGGTGACGGTGGGTTCTCGTTGCTGCATCAGGTGGTCGAGCGGTGCGACCAGTTCTCGGCGCGCGCTCATGGCCGCACGCTGGAGCTCTTGATTGCCCGCGGTGCAGACGTGAACGCCGCGACCGACGAGGGCGTGACGCCGCTGCACCTCGCGCGCGCCGAGCTGATTGCACCCCTGGTGAAGCACGGCGCGAAGCTCGAAGCGCGCACGACCACGGGCATGACCCCGCTGCTGATTCAGGCCACCGAGCGCGAGGGAGCGCGGCCCATGCAGGCGTTGCTGGAAGCCGGAGCCGACCTCGACGCGCGTGACGACGCCGGCCAGAGCGCCGAGGACTTCGCGCGAAGCCGTGGTGAGGACGAGAAGCTCGTGCTGTTGAGTCAGTTCACGTCTTCACGCTGAACACGCTCAGTGCGCGAGCCAGAAGTCGAAGAAGACGCTCTCGTCGAAGTTCGCGTCGAGAATGTGCCCCTGCCCGCTGAACTCCACGAACGTCGAGTCGTAGCCCAGCGAGGTGAGGCGCGCGTCGATCGCCGTGGCCGGGTTCTTCCACAGCGCCTCGTCGAGCTCTCCGACGCCAACGAACACCGCCTTGCCGGTGAACATGCGCGAGAGGTCTGAACTGATCAGCGCGGCACGTCGATGATGAGCGCAGCGCCGGCGGAGCTGAGCGTCACCTCGCCCACGCCGACCTCGGCGCCTTCACCGACCGCGAGCGTCTGGCCCGTCGACAACGTCACCGGCGCCGTCAACGACATCACGTACGCCGCGCGTCCAGCCGCCACCGTGAGCGTCTGCTTCGAGTCGTCGAGGTCGCTCCACCAGACCTTCGCGTCACAGCGCAGCGGCACCGCCTCGTCGCCTGCCACCATCTGCCGGCCACCGCGCGCCACCGTTCGCCG
Source organism: Myxococcaceae bacterium (assembly GCA_040275325.1). Lineage (GTDB taxonomy): Bacteria > Myxococcota > Myxococcia > Myxococcales > Myxococcaceae > Xiheimicrobium. Next base: position 54,277 of record JBEOKA010000438.1, read on the forward strand.
GAAGTACTCCGGTGCACCGCCGTGCGACGTGGGCTCGAACCAGATCTGCAGCATGCGCGTCTTCGCGTCGGTGTCGTTGCCCTCGGCGTGGAACATGCCGTCGCGTGACGAGATGAGCTGCACCTCGCGGGCCTTCAGCGTCGCGCCGTGCGCCTGGTCGCCGTGGTGGCTCAGCTCACCGTCGATGACGATGGAGAGAATCTCGACCTCTTGATGCGGGTGCAGCGGAAAGCGCGAGCGCGGCATGAACGTCGCGTCGGCGAGCACCAGCAGCGGACCCAGCCGTGAACCCTGGCCCGCCGAGGGGCCGACGGTGGCGATGAAGTGGTCCTTCAGCGCCAGCCACGGCAGCGTGGTCGACGGCAACTCCGAGAGGGCGCGATGGCGAACGGTGGGCATGGGCGTCTTCCGGCACGCGACCAGCGTCGAGGCACCCAGCACCAGCGCTCGTCGGGTCAGCGGCATGGTGCGTCTTTGCCACGGCGATGAAGCTCCGACGAGCCTGCACGTCTGGGACACTGCGTTTCGCGCGGCGGCAGGAAACCCGTTCGAGCGCGCTGCTGTCGGGGTACGACATGGCCATGCTGCTGGCGCTCACGTTGACGGTGCTGAACGCTGCTCCCGATGCCGGAGTCTCGACCCTCACGTGGGACGAGCGCTCGGCCGTGAAGCTCGTCGAAGGGCAGACGCTTCAGCTCGTGCTCAAGAAGCCGCTCAGCCGCGTCGCTGCGAGCAACGCCGCCATCTGTGACGTGCAGGCCGACAAGCCGACGTCACTCACCCTCATCGCGAAGAAGCCGGGCATCGTCACCATCGCGCTCTGGTACGGCATGGCGATGAAGGGTCTGCAGGTCGAGGTCGCGCCGAAGCAGGCGCCGGTCGAGCGGCCAGCCGACGCGGGCATTCCCCTCTTCACGTGGGACGGGGAGCACGGCCTTCGCGTGCCGCGCGGCGTGGAGTTCGACGTGCAGGGTCCCGGTGGCCTCGAGAAGGTCGCGCCGGGCAGTCACCGGCGCTGCACCATGAGCTCCATCGGGAATGATCAGCTGCGCTTTCGCTGCAGCGAAGCGGGGCCGGTCACCGTGTTCCTCTGGTACGCGAACAGCCGGCGTCGCTCGCTCGAGCTCGACGTCGACCAGTGACCGTCACTGAATCGTCGTCGTCATCGACCAGGCTCCCGGGTTGCCGATGAAGGAAGTGACGACGAGGAAGACGGTCGCCGGCGAGCCCGTCGAGTTCAGCCAGCTGACGGTCTCGGTGCCGTTCGAAGTCGCGGAGTCGCTGCTCGCCAGGCAGGCCACTGCCGGGTTTGCGCACGAGCTCGCAGGTGAAGGAATCAGGTTCAGAATCAGGTCGGGAACGCCGGTCGCGCTCACCGTCAGCGTCTGCCCGTTGGGCACCGTCGCGACGTAGACCCTGTCCTCGTCTCCGAAGGTCGCCCTGCAGCCCTGTCTGCCGCTGATGCTGTAGGTCGGGGTGAAGCCCAGAATCGTCTGCGCCGACAGGGTGCCGGCGGTGAGGGGAAGCGCCGACTCGCATTGGTCGCCGGGAGGCAGCGGGACCGTGGCCGCAGCGATGCTGAAGGTGCCCGTCGTGGCTCCGGTCGAGGCGGCGGCGATGACGAAGATGTCGAGGGGTGCGGCAGACGTGTTGGGCACGATGACGGTCTGAACCGCACCCGCCGTGCCTCCGCTGCTGGTGCCTGCCAGACACACAGGCGCGCTGTCGCACGTGGCGGCGGGGGCGGCAATCACGCTGACCCGCGCCGTCATGCCCGCGGGAGGCGTCATCGTCACCTGCAGCCCCGACATCGCAGGCACGGTCGCGAGGTAGACGCGGTCTGGCCCTGCGGTGGCGCACGTGTAGTCGGTCTCGAAGCCCGTGAGCGACTGGTTCGTCAAGGTCGCTCCAGACGCCAACACCGTCGTCGCCGTCGAGCAGATGTCGTCGGCACCAATCGGAGTCACCGTCGTCGACAGCGAGAACGTGCCCGTGGCCGCGGCGTCGTTCGACGTGACGAGGAAGAAGTCACGCGCAGTCGATGAGGCGTTGAGGGCTTTGCCAGTGATGGTCGTCGTGCTGGTCGATGACGACAGACATCGTCTCGCGGGAGAGTCACAGGCTGCTGCCGGCCCCTCGATGACGCTGAGGCGGCCAGTGAAGCCAGTTGGCGTCATCGTCGACGAGAGCCGGCTCAGCGCGGGCAGGGTGGCGCGGTAGACGCGGTCGGCTCCAACGACGTTTCCGCCAGTGAAGCGGCATTCGTAGTCGTACGAGAACCCGCTCAGCGACTGGTTCGTCAGCATCTGACCGTTCGACACCGTCGACACCGCCGTCGCACAGCTGTCGTCTGGCACCGGAGTGCTCTGCTGGTAGCTGATGGTGAAGGGCCCCGGCGTGGAACCGCCCACGATGGCGTAGATGGACTGGCTCGTGGCCTGCCCGTTCACGAACGAGACGGCTCCGCTCGACGGAGTTCCTCCTGCGATGCAGACCCGCGGGTTCAGCGAGCAGCTCGCCGCGGAGCCGGCGACGAGGTCGACGTCCATCGGCGTCGCACCGCTGAGCACGAACCGGCCGCGCTGGCCCGGCGGCACGTTCGCGGTGAAGACGACGTCTGCCTGGTTCGAGAGCTCGCAGATGCTGTTGACGCCGAACCCCGAGTAGTTGATGGCCGCGCCGACGGTCGTCGAGTTCAGCACGTCACCGCTCGCCATCAGCGAGGCCAGTTCGCACGTCTCGCCTCCGACCCGCACGGTGCAGGTCAGGCCGTCACCGACGTAGCCAGGGTTGCAGGCGCAGGTCCGCGTGCCCGGGGTGTTGGTACAGGTCGCGTTGGGGCTGCAGCCGCCGTTGTTCGTCGCGCACTCGTCGACGTCGGTGCAGGTCACGCCGTTGCCGCTGTAGCCCGCGTTGCAGGCACAGGTGCGTGACCCGGGTGTATTCGTGCACGTCGCGTTGATGTTGCAGCCGCCGTTGTTCGTCTGGCACTCGTTGACGTCGGTGCAGGCCAGGCCGTTGCCCGTGTACCCCGCGTTGCAGGCGCAGGTGCGCGAGCCGACGGTGTTGGTGCAGGTCGCGCTCGCCGAGCAGCCGCCGTTGCCGGTGAGGCACTCGTCGATGTCGGCGCAGGTCGTGCCGTTGCCCGAGAAGCCCGCGTTGCACGAGCAGGTGCGGGCGCCTGGCGTATTGGCGCACGTCGCGTTGCTGTCGCAGCCTCCGTTGGCGGTGAGGCACTCGTTGATGTCGGTGCAGACGACGCCGTTGCCCGAGTAGCCTGCGGTGCAGGTGCAGGTGCGTGAGCCGATGGTGTTCGCGCACGTCGCGTTGGCCGAGCAGCCGCCGTTGCCCGAGAGGCACTCGTCGACGTCGGCGCAGGTCAGCCCCGTGCCTGCATAGCCTGTGTTGCAGGTGCAGGTGCGCGAGCCCGGGGTGTTGAAGCAGGCGGCGTTCGCGTCGCAACCTCCGTTGTTGGTCTGGCACTCGTTGATGTCGATGCAGGTGATGCCGTCGCCCGTGAAGCCGGCGTTGCAGGCGCAGGTGCGTGAGCCCGGCGTGTTGGTGCAGGTCGCGTTGGCGCTGCAGCCGCCGTTGCCAGAGAGGCACTCGTTGATTTCGACGCACGTATTCCCGTTGCGGGCGTAGCCGGGGGCGCACGTCAGGCCGCACATCGAGCCGTTGCAGGTGGCCGTGCCGTTCGCCGTCGACGGGCAGCTGCGACAAGAGGCGCCGCACGAGGTGACGGCGGTGTCAGAGACGCACTGCTGGCCGCACGCGTGTTGTCCCGAGGGGCAGCGGCACTGGCCCGTCGAGCACGTCGCGCCCGTCGGGCAGTCGGTGCTCAGTCGGCAGCCCGTCATGCAGCGTCGCGAGATGGGGTCGCAGAAGTAGCCCGGCCCGCAGCCCGCGCCGACGGTGCAGTCGGTTGGCAGCACCTGACAGGCGCCGCGGTTGCAGACCTCGCCGTTGCCGCAGACCCGACCGCATTGGCCGCAGTTCTCGACGTCGGCCTGAAGGTCGACGCACATGAGCGAGCATTCGGCGAGGCTGCCGGCACACGACGCGCTCCCGCCACCCGTGGAGCCGCCGCCCGTGGAGCCGCCGCCCGTGGAGCCGCCGCCCGTGGAGC
>JBEOKA010000439.1:0-4739 GCA_040275325.1 Myxococcaceae bacterium
GTGCGCTCGCCGGAGCCGTCTGCCCGGTCTGCGTCGTCGCAACACCTGCGCTCGTCGGCGCAGGGCTCGCGCGGCTCGGCTGGGCGAAGCACCTGAAGCAGCGCGCGGAGACGGCCCTGACGGACACCTCCGAGCCCACGTGAGCCGGAGTATGAGGTCCGCATGCAACCAACCCGACGGCAACGGCTCGAGGTCGCGCTGGAGGCGCTGAGAAACGACGGGAGCGGCGCCCAGACGGTGTTCGAGTGGTTCGGTGAACGAGACGCCGAGCGCACCGAGGCATGGCTGCGAAACGCCGAGACGACGCTCCAGTGTCTCGAAGATGGGGTCGAGCAGCCCTACGACCTTCGCGGCGACTGGGTGTCAGCGCTGCCCGCGGCGAGTGTCTTTGCTCGGCAGGGCGCGGTGCACCCGCTCGCGGCGCCCTTCGTCGAGCACCGGGAGGACGTGACGACGCTCGGGCGCGGGAGTGCCTTCGTCACCGTCTTTCGTGGCCCCGTTCGGCTGAAGGGCCGCGTTCACATCGACGGCATGGTCGTCATCATCGGAGACCTCGAGGTCGACGGGTTCATCGAGCACTTCACCGACCCTGGTGACTGTTTGATGGTGCTCGGCAACGAGACGGTGACGTCGGTCTCGGTGGGCTGGGCGCACTTCGTCATGGGGGCGCTGAACGCGCAGGTGCGGTTCTTCAGCTACGGCGCCATCAACGAAGGGCTCATGCACGTCACGGGAGCGACGTCGGTCGCGCTCGACCTCGAAGACCAATCAGGTGGCGACGAGCCTGAACGCTGGGCCGTCATCGCGCGACTGCTCGAGCCGCCCATTGACGGTGCCTTCGACGGAAATCGCGTCTGTGAACTGGTCGCGAGTGGAGCTTGTCGCGTCGTCGGAGGCCCGTACCAACATCGAGTCTGATCAGCCTTCGCGGCACAGGCCACCGGGCACGCAGCGACCTTGACCCCTTGTCGCTCGCGTTGAAGCGCTCGAACTCGAACAGCGAGCTCAGCGGCCGAGGCCGACCTCGTCTCCGAGAACGGTGGTCCGACATTCTTCGCGGCAAGAGCGCGTCGCGTTGAAGCGCACGACCTCGAACAACGAGTCGTCTGATCCTCACCACCTGATCAGCTCAGCAGAATCCAGATGACGAGGGCGACGATGAGCACGGCTCCGGCGCCGATGCCGACGTAGACCAGCGGTGCGGTCTGCTCGTCCATCAGCGTGCGGCGCGGCGCAGACCTGGGAGCGACCTGGTCGAGCACCTCGTGGGTGTGGGTCGGCGCGGCGAGCACCGGCGCGCTCGGGTCAGTCGACGGGTCGAGCACCGGGTTGATGGCGGCGATGGTGCGTGATGAGTCGCTCGTCGACGCCGGCGTCACCTCTGACACGGCCGACAGCGTCTGCTGCGAGTTCACCGTGTCGAGCCCGACGAGCGTGCTGGCAGAGTCCTTCGTGCCGGGCGGGAGCACCGCCATCGGCGTCTCGAGCAGGGTGCGCTTCGACGACATGGTGCCGCGCGCCTGGTTCGCGGGAGCAGCCACCACCGGCACTCCGGTATCGGTGCCCTCGTCGGTCTTCTTCGGCTCGAGCGCGCGCCTGGCGCGAGACTTCGCAGACACCGTCGACTCGTCATCATCGTCGAGGCGGGCGCTGCGGCGGGCTCCCGCGCTCGGAGACTCGGCCCTCGTCAGCTCGACCTCGTCATCGATGACGGGTCGCTGTTTGCCCGAGTCACCCTTCTTCTTCGTGACCGGCGCGGGCACCACCATCGTCGCCGAGACGGCCGCGGCTTCGGCGAGCTCGGCCATGAACTGCGCCACCGACTGCTGCCGCGCCACGGGCTTCTTCTCGAGCGCGTGCAGCAACACCTCAGACACCGACAAGGGCACGCTCGGGTCGAGGTCGTGCGGCGCCATCGGCGGCTTCTCGAGGTGCGCGAGCAGCGAGGCGTGCGCGTCGCCTTCCGCAAAAGGGCGCCGGCCGGTGAGCAGCTCGGTCAACACCACCGCGAGCGTGTACAGGTCTGACCGCGCATCGACCGTGTCGGCGATGGCCTGCTCGGGCGACATGTAGAACGGACTGCCCAGCGCGACGCCTGGCCTCGTGAGCCCCACGCCGTGCGAACGAATGAGCCCGAAGTCGAGCAGCGTCACGTGGCCTTCGTCGGACACGATGATGTTGCCGGGCTTCAAGTCGCGGTGCACGTAGCCCTGCGAGTGCAGCGACGTGAGCGCCGACGTCATCTGGCGAATCAGCGGCATCGCCTCGGTCAGCGGCAGCTTCGTGCGGTCTTTGATGAGCTTCGCGAGCGTGCGGCCGGTGACGTACTTCATCACCAGGAAGGGCACCTCGCCGTCGCGCTCGACGCCGTACAGGGTGAGCAGGTTCGGGTGGTCGACCTTCGCCATCACCCGCGCCTCCTGCTCGAAGCGCGCGCGGTACTCGGTCTCGGCCGCCAGCGCCGGCAGCAGGAACTTCAGCGCCACCGGTCGGTCCACCGTGAGGTCGGTCGCGAGGTACACGGTGCCCATGCCGCCAGCGCCCAGCTTCTTCTCGATGCGCCACTTGCCCGCGATGGTGCGCCCGATGAACGTGTCATCGAGGGCCAGCCGGGACTGATCAGCGCTCAAAGGTGAAGTCATCGGCATCGACCCCGTCTCCCGGTCGCGAGGGCGGCCGACGTACGCAGACGCCGAAGCGAAGTCGACGAAGCCGCACGCGGGTGAAACGCAGGCGTGACGAGAGACTGTGCACTGGCGTGAACAGGCACGCGCGCATCATCGCTCACTGGACCCTCCACCGCAGACCTGCTTCCACCGTCGCGACCCAGTGCGGCAACGTCTGGCGGCCCTGCAGCGTCGACGCGCCGAACGTGACGAAGGCACCGAAGCGCTTCGGAGCCTCGGTGTTGAGCCGCAGCTGTCGCACGTCGAAGGGCACCTCGACCATCAGGCGAGGGCCGTGCCCGAAGAGCAGGTCTCGCCAGCCAATGACGCCCTCGGCGACCTGCACCATGTCGAGGCCGTAGCTGAGCCGCAGCGTCAGCGCCTCGGTGCCGGGCCGCACGCCGAACTCCAGGCCCATGAGCCGGCCGTTGCCACCACGCGCGAGCAGGCTGACCTCGAACCAGCGAGACCAGTAGCCGAACGTCGCTTCGAGCGTGCCCACGAAGGTGTCTGCCCTGACGACCGTCTCGAGCAGCGGGCTGGGCGGCGTGCGGCTGATCAATACGCCGCCGACGAGCCTGAGCTGCGTCTGGGAGCGAGATGCGGTCGCCTCACGCAGCCGCGCCTCGAGGCTCACCAGCTCGAGGGGCTCGAAGACGACGGAGCGCTCTCCCAGCGTCGCCTGCTCGAGGCGCACCACGAACCGTTCCCCGTCGCCCGCGCGCGCCTGAAACGACCGTCGCCGAGACCGCCGCGCGTCGATGACGACGCTGCCAACGACATCGCGGTCGAGCGCCACCACCGCGCGTCGTCGCCCGTCTTCTTCGAGCACCAGCCCTGCGAGCGGAATGGTGAGGGTCTCGTCGGTGTCGTTGTCGAAGCGCAGCTCGAAGACGACGCGGTCATGCTCGACGCTGATGTCAGGGCCGACCGTCACGCGGAGGGCCTCGGTTTCGACCGAGCGCTCGGCCGTCTTCGCGACGAACGGCAGCGTGCAGCCGCTCATCACCAGCAAGACAGCCAGCCCTCTCATTGGGTCGGCAGGTCGTTCACCGTGAACTTCTGGGCCTTGTTCTTCCCGGGCGAGACCTGCACCGAGAGCCGTCGCTTCACGCCGTCGGCGCCGATGATGGTGAGCATGTGCGTGCCCGACGGAAGCGAGAACGACACCATCGTGCCGTTGCCGAGCTCGTCTTTGCCCTTGAGCACCTTCGCGCCGTCGGGGAACACGAGCGTCACGTCTCCCGCGGGGCCCGAAGGCGTCGACTTGCCCTGCCTCGGCTTCGGCGTGGTGGCCGGGTTCTTCGGCTCGGAGCCCGTTGGCAGCACCACTGGCGACGTGCCCGCTTCAGCTTCATCTTCGGGGCTCTCGGCGCCTGGAATCGCGGCGACGACGATGGGCTGCTTCGGCACGGGCTTCGGCTCGTTCTCGGGCGTCGCCTCTTCCGGCTCGCCGTCCCACAGCATGAGCCCGCTCGAGCCGACGCGCTTCTCGGGAAAGACGAACTTGTTCGCGGTCGCCAGCGCCAGCACCACCAGCACGCCGAAGACGAGCGGCCCCGTGTACGTGCGGCGCGGCTTGTGGGCCTCGGCGCCCAGCGCGACCTGGTCGACCTTGATGGCGAGCTCGAGCAGCTTGTCGTCCTCCGAGACGCGCTGCTTCGACTTCTTCCCCGGCGCAGGCTTCGCGCGCTCACCCTTCGACTTCACCGGCTTGAGCACCGGCTGCGACATCGCGCTCTCTTGAATCGACTTCGCGAGCTGCCGCACCTCCTGATCAGACGTACCCTCCTTCGCCTTCGAGAGCTCGAAGAGCTTGCGGGTCTGGTCGATGCGGTCCGAGAAGAGCTCGCGCATGAACTGCGAGCGCTCCTCGGCGTCGAAGAGCAGCTCGGGGCAGCGCGCGCTGATGGCCTTCGACAGCTCCTTCGCCGAGTTCCAGCGGTCGGCGGGCTCGCGCGCCACCGCCTTCATGATGATGTCGGCGAGCGGCGTGGGCACGACGGGCTCGACCTCGTCGGGGCGCTCGACCTTGCCCTCGAGGATGAGCTTCATCTCGGCCAGCTCGGTCTC
>JBEOKA010000440.1:0-7602 GCA_040275325.1 Myxococcaceae bacterium
GAAGAGTGGGTCGGGCAGGACTGATCCGATGCGTCGGCTGGTGCTCTCGCACGAAGACAAGCAGCACCGCCTCGCGTGCGAAGCGCTGACGACGACCATCGTGTGGGCCCACGTCGAGTGGATTGCATCGGGAGGCTACTCGCGCGCCGCGTTCCCCGACCTCGTCGGCCGCTGGGAGGCGCCTCCGCCGCCGTCGTCGAAGCGGCAGAAGCCAGTGTTCGGGAAGGGCCTCGTGCGAACCGTCGTGCACCGTCTGCTCGTCAGCTGTGTCGAGGCGGGCCTACGCGACGGAGACGTCGTGGTGTTCGCGCACGACCTCGACCGAAAGCCGCAGATTCGGGAAGACGTCGCCGCGGTGTTCGAAGGCCATTGGCCCTTCGCCACGATCGCGATGCTGCCCAACCCTGAAGTCGAAGCGTGGCAGATCGTGCTCGCCAGCATCCCTGAAGAGCGCCTCAGGGCCACGACCGCTCGACTTGGCTTCTCACCAGTCACCGACCCCACCCTTCTCAGCAGCACGAGCAACGCAGCGGGCAGAGACTGCAAGGCCGTGCGTGACGAACTCGGCCTCGAGGTGTGGACCGACCACGAGTGGAGCGCCGTCTCGGCTCAGCAGCTCGAGTCCGTCTCGCCCTCACGCGGAGTCGGACTCGCCGAGTTCGTCACAGCGGTGAAGGCCGCGCTGGTTGCCCAGCTGCTGCCGCCGGAGCCGACCTCTCGCTGAAGTGCCAGTCGGCCAGGTTCCACCACAACGAATCGGCGACCCCCCAGTCGGGCCCTTCGAGGCCTTCACGCACGGCCGCGAGCCGCGACGTCAGCACCAGCGGGAGCATCGGCAACCGCTCGAACCACGCGGCCTGCAGGTCGAGGCCCAGCCCTCGCTGCCGCTCGACGTAGAGGGTGCCCTTCGCGCGCGCGAGCTTCTCCACCATCACCTGGTCGAAGTGCGCTCCGACGGGCTTGTCGACGGCGGTGCGGCCTCCGTCTCCGAGCAGGTTCATGAAGCGCGCGGGGTCGGCCGTGTCGCGGCTCAGCAGCGCGAGGCCCGGCAGCGTTCCCGCGTTGATTTCCTGCCGCAGCTCGGTGGGGTTTTTCTCGACGAGCTGCACGACGAGGCCGGCGTTGGTGAGGTCTTCGACCAGCCGCGCGGCCAGCACCGCGTGCGTCGCGTCCTTCGAACGAATCGTCTGCACGAAGAGCGTCACCGCGGTGCCCTTCAGCCCCAGCGTCTCGAGCGTCGGCGCGGCCAGGGAGCGCTCCTTCTCGGGCAACCACCCCGAGGCCACCTGCGACGGCGCGGGCGCGAGCGCCTTCACCAGCTCGTCACGCCGAATCGCCGAGAGCAGCGCGCGCCTGGCCTCGAGCGAGCTCCACGGCGCCGTCGAGAGCGGCGGCACCACCACCCACAGCAGGTCGCCCGGCTGCTCGAGCACCTTCACGCCCTTCGCGTTCTTCAGCAGCTCGTAGGCATCGGGCGTGAGTGACGGCACCACGTCGACCTCTCCCGCGAGCAGCGCCTTCGCGGCGTCGAGCGGCGCCAGCACCTTCACCTCGACGCGCTCGAACGCAGGCTTCGTCATCGCCGCCTTCTCGTTGCGCAGCAGCACCAGTGACTTGCCCTGCACGAACTCGCCCGCGACGTACGGGCCGCTCATGGCCAGCTTGCCCTCGTTGTGCGCCAGGTTGAGCGCGTCGCGGCCGCCGTCGAGCTTCAGGTGCAGCGCGCTCTTCGGAAACACGGTGAAGCCGGCGAGCAGCTCGGCGCGGCGATCGGCGTAGGTGACGTCGATGGTGCGGTCGTCGAGGCGCTCGACCGAGGTGCGCAGTGGATCGGGCTGCGCCGTCAACGAGAAGACGAGGTCGTCGGAGGTGATGGGCGCGCCGTCGCTCCACGTCGCGTTCGAGCGCAGCTGCCACCGCACGCGCATGCCGCCGTCGGGCAGCAGCCGCACCAGCGCGTTCGTCATCGCCGGCGCTTCGTGCACGAGGTCAGGTCGGAAGGTGCCGTCGGCCCGTCGAACCACCAGCGCGCCACGCCGGGCGGGGAGCGAGCTGCCGCCCATGGTGTCGAGCGTCTGCACCGCGACGCGAAGCACTGGCTGCGAGGGGTACAGGCTCTTCGGCGCGGGCTGCTCCACCTCGGCCCGGCTCTCGAACGCGCCCGACACCATCCACGCGAGGCCCACGACGGTCGCGACCGGCAAGAGCCACGTGCCCAGACGGTCGGCGCGCTTCGCCATCACAGGCCGCCGGTCGTTCAGCCGAAACGAGAGCACGCTCAGCACCAGCGTCACCGTCACGAAGACGTACGCGGCGAGGAAGAGCTTGTCGGCCGCGACGAGGTACGTCACCGCCGGAAGCGTGTCGGCCTGTGTGTAGTGAAACGCGATGCACGAGAGCAGGCCGGTGATGCCCATGGCCGAGCGCACGTCGAGCCGCTCTGCGGGAAGGAAGAGCGCCAGCAGCGCGACGAGCAGAATGAGCGCGAGCGGCAGCGCGAACTTGATGAGGTACGGGCCGAACGGCCGCGACACCTCGACCGAGTACGTGGTGAGCCGCTGCTTCGCGTCGACGCCCTCGTGGGCCACGCTGCCGAGGTCTGAGCGGTACACCCGCTCCTGCGAGCGCGCCTCGAAGAAGGGCTCGTACCTCCACCCCGTCACCGAGAACGACGGGCTCATGCCGCTCGCGCCGAGGTCGGGCACCAGCACGCCGTCGCGCTCGTCGAGGCCGAAGATGATGGGCAGCGTCTGCCGGTCGAACGGAAAGTCGTGCACCGGGAACTCGCCGCGGAAGGTGCCCTGCACGCGCCACTGCACCGAGTGCCAGCCCGACTCCTCTTCGGCGCCGAGGTCGTCTTTGGAGTCGAGTTCGGCGTTCTCGAACGACAGCTCGGGCACCTTCGCGTCGCCCTGCCACTTGAGCCACACCCGCAGGTCGGCCTTGAAGCGGCCGGCCTTCAAGTCGAAGTCCGAGACGTCGTTGAGGAAGACGCCGACGTAGACGCGCTGTTGGGGCGCAGGCGCGGCGGCGAGAGAGCAGCTCAGCAGGAGCGCAAACACGCGCGCAGTGTACGGGCTAACGCCCTTCGTCGCGGCAGAGTTCGTCCTGCATCTCCGAGAGCGCCTTCTTCGCGCGCATCGACTCGCAGGCGTTGCCGAGCAGGTACGTCGAGGCGTGCACCATGGCCGACTTCAGCGGAGCGGCCATCGCGCTGAAGCACGTCTCGAAGGCCACCGTGCGGCCCGCCTTCGCGCGGCGCTCGTCACGGGGAAGCTCCAGCGCAGCCAGCACCGACTCCTGAAGGCCCGCGTCAGCGCACAGCTCCTTCGAGCCGGCTGCTGCGTCGGCGTAGAGGTCGACCGCTGCGGTCGGGTTCCACTGCCGGCGAATCACCTTCGCGGCCGCGGCGAGCGCGTCGGGCTTCGGGCTCGTCTTGCGAAACGTCGCCACACACTCGGTCAGCGGGTCGCGCACCTTGCCGTCGTCGAGGCACTTCTCGAGGGTGCTCACCGACACCGAGCCGTTCAGCTTCGAGAACGCGGGGCTCGCCGCGAGGAACGGGTAGCGCGTGCTCAACGCCGCCGCGCGGGATTCATCGGCCTGCACGACCGCGGTCGCCGCCTTCGTCACCAGCGCTCGCCACTCGTCGGTGCGCTTCGCAGCCGGCACGTCTTCAGCGCGCTCGAGCAGCTCGGCCCACGCGCTCTGCGTTCCCAGCGCCTGCAGGTCTTCCATCGTCGCGGTGCCAGCGAGCAACGTCATGAGCAGAAGGGTCTTCACTTGCCGAGCTCCGTCTGGAGGAAGGACGTCGTCACCGACCTCGTGGTGGTGGTGATGCGCAGGGAGCCCTCGAGCTTCTCGACCGCGGGCGCGGCGCCGAGCTGACACACCACCTTCGGCCTCGCCTTCACGGCGGCACACTTCGACTCCAGCGCGCTCACCATGGGCGAGCACAGCTTCCACACGTCGAGGTTCGCCATGGTCTCGTCATCGAAGGTCGCGAACCGAATGCCGATGGTCACGGGAGCACCGCACGCCTTCGACAGTGACGCCGACGCTTCAGCCGCCTTCTTCGAGTACTTCGCCACCAGGTTTGGCCACTCGGACTTCTCCACCAGCGCGATGGAGTCGTCAGCGAGCTGCGTCTGGTGGTCCTTCAGCACGGCGTTCTTGTCGGCGGCCGTCGTCGCGGCGTCGTCGTACTTCGCGTGAAACGACTGCTGCCCCGGCATCCACACCTCGAGGTCGCCGTCGTTGTTGCGGCACAGCTCCCAGTCTTTGCCGCCGTACTTCATCGTGAACGAAGTGCCGCGCTGGGCGGGCGACGTCGTGCCACGAAAGACGAGTCCGTCACGCTCACTCCCCGAGGCCGTGACGCGAACGAGCGCGTTGGAGCCTGGAGGCTGCTGAGGAGCGAGCGTGACGACCTCGACCCGCTGCCCGTCCTTGCCGCGGTACACCTTGAGGCCCTGCGCGACGAGGGCCTGCGACGTCACCATCGAGACGAGCAGCGTGAGCATGAAGGGCTCCCGTTCGAGCGGCGGTTAGTTGAACGCCTTCTCGAGCACGGCCTTGCCGTTGTCGTTGAGGTTCGAGTGGTCGAACTGCAGGTTGTACGTGAACGTGCCCTTCTCGAACTTCATGTGAGACATCGTGTAGTCGGCCGAGCTCTGGTCCTTGCCCTTGGCCTTGCCGCCGGTGACGAGACACTTCAGCGCGGTCAGCTTCTTCGCGATGGCCTTCTTGTACGCGGGGCGGTCACACATCGAGGCGACGGGGTCGACCAGCGCGCCCACGCAGTAGCTCGAGAACGAGATGTTGGCCGCCTTGACCGCCTCGTCGTTGTAGTTCTTCCAGTCGACGGTCATCGCGATCTTGGTGCCGCACTTCTCGTTCATCGCCTTGAGGCCGTCGGCGATCTCGGTCTCGAACTTCTCCTTCGCCTCTTCCTGGGCCGGCTTGAGGTCGTCATCGGCGAGCGCGGCGAACGAGGTGAGGAAGGCGAGAGCGAGGATGAGGTGCTTCATGGGGTTCGACTCCTGGTGAGTGGTTGTTGTGGTTGGGTACCGCGTGTTCGTGAGACTCGATGCAACACGGCCATCCTTCGTGCGCGGAGTGCGTTTCAGCCTGTAAACCCACGAAATCGCACGCGACGCGGGCGAGACCTTTCCGGAATTCCTTTCGGCGAACGGAGAGGAAAGCGACAGTGCCCATCATGCAGACCGTCGTGACGCGCGCGTTGACGAGGGCCTGGAGCGTGGCTCGACGCGCATCAGTGGCTGCGTTCGACGAAGCCTCACGGCACCCGCGGCGGGCGCAGGAGGCGTGGTTCGCGCGTGCTCGTGAAGCGCTCGCCGGCTCGACGTACGGACAGGCGGTCGGCCTCGACACGGTGACGTCACTCGAGGCGGTGCGGCGCGCTCCCATCGTGCAGTGGGACGAGGTGGCGCCGTGGGTCGAGCGCCTCGCGAACGGAGAGCCGCACGTGCTGACGCTGGAGCCCACGCTCGTCTTCGAGCGCACCAGCGGCTCGACGTCGTTGCCCAAGCGCGTGCCGTACACACAGGGCCTGCTCGATGACTTCTCGGCGGCGACGGGGCCGTGGCTCGACGACCTGTTTCGCGCGTTCCCCGCGCTGTTCCGCACGCGGCAGTACTGGTCGGTGTCTCCCTCGGTGCGCGCGCCCGAGACGACACCGTCGGGGCTGCGCGTCGGCTTCGAAGACGACACGGAGTATTTCGGGCCGGCGACGCGCTTCGCGATGAAGCAGTTGATGGCGGTGCCTTCGACGCTGACGAAAGGGAAGACCGTCGAGCAGTGGAGAGACGAGACGCTGCTGCACCTCATCGAGTGTGACGACCTCGGCTTCGTCAGCGTGTGGAACCCGTCGTTCCTCACGGTGCTGCTCGAGGCGCTGCTGAGCCGGTGGACGTCGCTGGAGTCACGGCTGTCGACGCGCCGACGCTTCGCGCTGCAGGCCGCGCTCGAGCGAAGTGGAGGGCTGTCGGGCGAGACGTTGTGGCCATCGCTGCAGCTCATCTCGTGCTGGACCGACGCGTGGGCGGCCGAGGCGGTGCCGGGGCTTCGGCGCTTCTTCCCGCGCACGCCGGTGCAGGGCAAAGGGCTGCTCGCGACGGAAGGCGTGGTCTCGTTTCCGCTCTGGGGGCAGCCGGCTCCCGTCGCGGCGGTGACGAGTCACCTGCTCGAGTTCGAGGCGCTCGATGACGACGGCCGGCCCGCGCGGTTCGTCGATGAGCTGCGTGAAGGCGCGGCGTACTCGCCGATTCTCACCACGCGCGGCGGGCTGGTCCGGTACCGCCTGCCTGATGTCGTGCGGTGCGTGGGCTTCTGGCGCGCGCTGCCATTGCTCCGCTTCGAGGGGCGGCTCGACAAGACGTCGGACCTGCGCGGCGAGAAGCTGTCATCGGTGGTGGTGGAGTCGGTGCTGCGCGAGACGCTGCGTCGCGTGCCGGTGCAGTTCGTGTTGTTGGCCCCGTCGCTCGAGCCCACGCCGCGGTACGTGCTGTTCCTCGAGAGTGAGGTCGACGACGTGACCGCGAAGCGCGTGGCCGAGTCGGTCGAGCGCGGGCTCTTGAACGAGTACCACTATCGCTACTGCCGAGAGCTCGGGCAGCTCGAGCGGGTGATGTTGGTGCGGGTGAAGCGTGGCCGACAGAAGTGGCTCGCGGCGATGCAGGCGCGCGGCATGAAGCTGGGCGACATCAAGCCGTCGGCGTTCGACACCTCGACGGGCTGGGAGTCGCGACTCGACTGAGCTTCACCGGCTCAGGGAAGCGTGAGCGAGAGCTGGGCGCTCGAGCCAGCCTCGCTCTCACAGAGCTGCTCTTCAGACAGGCATCACCAGCCGAACCTGTTCCCCTGAACCGAGGTGCGCTCCGTCGGGCGCCCACGCATCGAGCCGCTCGACGAGCCAGCCATCACCTCGCGACACCTCCGTGCGCGCGCGCAACAACACCCACGGCGAAGCAGCAGCACCGAGCCCCAGCCCGGGTGTCACCGAGAACGTCACCGTCGGAATCGGAGCGAGCGCCGACAACACCGCCGCGTACGAAGGCGCGAGCGAGTCCATCAACACGATGAGCCGCTCATCATCGGGCGGAAGCTCGTCCTCGACGAAGCGCAGCCAGGTCAGCAACTCTGGCTGATCACCACCGCTGTACGGCCGCGCCATTCCCACCGGGCGGATCTCCGTGCGTCGCGCGAAGGGCACGAACTCCTCCGGCACCGTGAAGACCGGGCACTGCTCGGGTGGTGGCGCTGACGGCATCGCAGGCGCGAACGGCGCGAGTTGGAGCGCTCCTTCGGCGAACACGGCGCTGGCCGAGACCGCCGCGGCGCCCTTCGCTCTCGCGTGCGCCGTCAACCACGTCACCGTCTTGCCCAGCCCGTCCTCGACGACGTCGACCTCGAACTCACTGCGCAACGGACGCCGGAACTGCCCCGTGACCTGCCGAAGCCGCCGGCCGTGGGCACGCTCCCGCATCGCCGTCGTCAACATCGAGAGCACGAGGCCACCGTGGGCCCCGCTGAACGTCCACAACGAACGCCCGAGGGAGAACCGGGCTGCCGTGCGTGCTG
>JBEOKA010000441.1:0-29594 GCA_040275325.1 Myxococcaceae bacterium
GGCTTCGGCGGTCGCTTCCGCGCTCACCTTCGCTTTGCCTTCACGACACACCATGAAGCCGAACCCTACACGGCGGCGCGTCAATCGTTTGTGCGCATTCTGAATACCCACGGCAGCACCTCGTCTATGGCGCGCCCGTGGGGGTCGACCTCACGAACACGCCCGCTACGCGGGCTCCAGGGAGAGGACAACAGCATGAAGATGATGATCCAGATCGCGGTGGCGATGGCTTCGGTGTTTGCGATGACGGGCTGCGGTGGCGGCACGTGCGAGCGCATCGACGCGGCGAACAAGAAGTTCCTCGGCAGCAAGACCTCCTGCTCGTACATGGAGAGCGGCGCCACCGTGACGATCACTCCGAGCTTCTCGTCGTCGACCTGCACCTCGTCGCTGTCGAAGTGCACGTCGGCCGACATGACGATCCTCGACAGCTATACCAAGTGCGTCGAGGCGGTTCCGACCTGTGCGACCGGCAGTGAGAAAGCGGCAACAGACGCGTACCTGGCCTGCTCCAGCCAGATCATCAGCATCTCGGGCGGCATGGTGTCGTCGAAGCTGTCGGCCGACTGCGCCAACGGCTTCAAGTAATCAGCTCCAGTCTGAGAGCTTCGAGAGCGTGAGGTCGAGGTTCGCGTCGATGCTGACGACGCCATCTTCGGGGACTTCGGCCCACGCTCCGTCTGACCAGAGGCGCTCGCTCGCGATGTAGCGGGCACCCGGCTCAGACGCGCAGAACAACGTCCGGCCGCGACGCGTCGCCACCATGCGCTGACCGTCGGTCACCAGAAAGTTCATCGCCGACTTCGCCTCGCCGTGATCGGTGATCGTCGAGACCGTCGTCATCACCCGCGCCAGCGCCCGCTTCATGTCGTCGAGGCCAGGGGTCGGGAGCGGGTCGAGCACGGTGCGGAAGAGGGCGAAGCAGGTCTCGCTGTCGGTCTCGCCACGAATGTGCGCCAGGTGCTCGGGCGCCACGTGGCTGCGAATCGCGTCACGGTGCTGCTTGAACTGGGCGACCGTGCCGTTGTGCATGAAGGCCCAGCCGCGCGCGAAGAAGGGGTGCGCGTTCTTCTCGGTGACGGAGCCGACCGAGGCGAGCCGAATGTGGGTGATCATCGACTGCGTCACCAACTCTTCGCCGAGCTGATGAAACCGCTCGCACGCGTGGGCTGGTGTGACGTTCACCTCGAGGTGCGGCGGCTGCGTGTCGAAGCGGGCGAGGCCCCAGCCGTCTTTATGCTCGAGCGCCTGCTGTTTGAGCGCGTCGAAGGCGCGATGCACCTTCACGGGCCTCTCTGAACGAACGGCGAACAACCGGCACATCGGCACTGCCTCCTGGGCCGCTCATACATACCATCGCGAGCGCGGGCGCGCCGATCAGCTGGTGTGGCTCACGACCCGCCCGGCCTTCAGGGTGAGCGCCGCCTCGTTCATGGCGAGGTGGTAGGGCAGGGCACGATACGAGTCGCAGCAGAAGACGACGAGATCGGCAGGGCCGCCCAGCGCGATGCGGCCGAGCTCGGGCCGACGAAGCGCGAGCGCTCCCACGCGCGTGAAGCCCAGATACGCCTCCGCTGGCGTCAGGCCGTTCTCCACGCACGCCAGCCCCATCGCGAGGCTCACGCTCTCGGAGTTCGAGGAGCCAGGGTTCACGTTGGTGCAGAGCGCGACGGGCACACCGGCGTCACGCAGGGCTCTTCCGGGAGCGAACGGACGAGCCTTCGCGAAGAGCGTCGACGTTGGGGCGAGCACCGCGATGGTGCCCGAGCGCTTCAACGCCGCGATGCCGTCGGGAGAGATCTGCTCGAGGTGATCGGCGGTGACAGCGCCGAGCTCCGCCGCGAGCTGTGAGCCGCCGTTCGGAGTCAGCTGGTCGACGTGGAGCCGCAACGGAAGCCCCAACGTTCGAGCCTTCGCGGCCAGCGCGCGCGCTTCGTCATGAGTGAAGGCCGACTGCTCGATGAAGGCGTCGCAGAACGCCGCGAGGCCAGACTTCACGATTTGTGGCAGCAGCTCGTCGACGCAGATCCGCACCCACTCGGCGCGGTTCGTCTTGAATTCGAGCGGCACGGCGTGAAGTCCCAGAAACGTCGCGACGAGCTCCACCGGCTGCGCTGCGCTCAGGCGCCGAATCGCCTGCAGCATCGTCAGCTCGGAGCGAACGTCGAGCCCGTACCCCGACTTCACCTCGGCCGTCGTCACGCCCTGTGCGAGCAGTCGCTGGAGCCGCGGCGTCGCGAGCGCGATCAGCTCGTCCTCCGACGCTCTTCTCGTGGCGGCGACGGTGCGCGCGATGCCACCGCCTGCTGCGGCGATCTCGAGGTACGTCTTGCCCTGGCAGCGCTGCTCGAACTCGTCGCTGCGATCGCCCGCGAATACGACGTGCGTGTGGCAATCGACGAAGCCCGGGCCCACGAAGCCTCCGCGTGCATCGATGACCTGGGCGTTCGAGGGCGGCAGCGATGACTCAGGGCCGAGGAACGCGATCTTCCCGCCCTTCACGCCGATGACGGTGTTCGACCGACGACCGAGCGTCTCTTCCGGGCGCGCCTCGAGCGGGCCATCACAGGTGACGACCTCGGAGGCGTTGCGAATGACGAGGTCCATCACGCCGTGATGCCGGGAATGCGAACGCCACGCTCTTTCGCGCAGCTGGTCGCCTCGTCGTAGCCAGCGTCGGCATGTCGCAGCACGCCCATCGCAGGATCGCTCGAGAGCACGCGCGCGATTCGGTGAGCAGCGGCCTCGGTGCCGTCCGCGACGATCACCTGCCCGGAGTGAATCGAGTAGCCGATGCCGACACCGCCGCCATGGTGCAGCGACACCCACGAGGCGCCGTTCACGGCGTTGATCATCGCGTTCAAGATCGGCCAGTCAGCGACGGCGTCGGTGCCGTCCTTCATGGCCTCGGTCTCACGGTTGGGTGACGCGACGGAACCACAGTCGAGGTGATCGCGGCCGATCACGATGGGCGCCTTCACCTGCTTCGTGCGGACGAGCTCGTTGAAGAGCAGCCCCGCCTTCTCGCGCTCGCCGTAGCCCAGCCAGCAGATTCGGGCGGGCAGCCCCTGGAACTTCACCTTCTCGCCGGCGAGCTTGAGCCACCGCACCATGTGCTCCTTGCGCGGGAACAGCTCCATCAGCGCCTTGTCGGTGACGGCGATGTCTGCGGGATCTCCCGAGAGCGCCACCCAGCGGAACGGGCCTTCTCCACGGCAGAACATCGGCCGAATGTACGCAGGCACGAAGCCGGGGAAGTCGAAGGCGTTCTTCACGCCGGCCTGCTGGGCACCGGCGCGCAGGTTGTTGCCGTAGTCGAAGACGTGCGAGCCGGCCTCCTGGAACGCGAGCATTGCGCGAACGTGCTCGGCCATCGCCTGGTGCGAGCGCTCGACATACGCCTTCGGGTCCTTCGCGCGCAGCACGGCCGCCTCTTCGAGCGACATGCGGTTTGGCACATAGCCACCGAGCGGGTCGTGCGCGCTCGTCTGATCGGTCACCAGATCTGGCTTGAACCCGCGCCTGACGAGCTCGGGCAGCACGTCGGCGCAGTTGCCGATGACACCGATCGACTTCGCGAGCTTCTTCGCCTTCGCGTCGGCCACCAGCGCCAGTGCCTCGTCGAGATCCTTTGCGATCACGTCGAGGTACTTCGTCTCGATGCGCCGCTGCGCCCGTTTGGGATCGACCTCGACCGCCAGCATCACGCCGCCGGCCATCGTGCACGCGAGCGGCTGCGCACCGCCCATGCCGCCGAGGCCGCCCGTCAAGACGACGCGCCCGGCGAGATCGGGAGACCCGAAGTGGGTCCGCCCCGCCTGCACGAAGGTCTCGTACGTGCCCTGCAGAATGCCCTGCGTGCCGATGTAGATCCACGAGCCGGCGGTCATCTGCCCGTACATCATGAGCCCGCGCTGCTCGAGATCGCGGAAGTGTTCCCACGTGGCCCACTTGCCCACGAGGTTCGAGTTCGCGATGAGCACGCGCGGCGCGTCGGGGTGGCTCTTCAAGATGCCGACCGGCTTGCCTGACTGAACGAGCAGCGTCTCGTCGTCAGCCAGGTTCTTCAGCGTGGCCACGATGCGATCGAACGAAGGCCAGTCGCGCGCGGCCTTGCCGGTGCCTCCGTAGACCACGAGATCCTGCGGGCGCTCGGCCACGTCGGGATCGAGGTTGTTCATCAGCATTCGCAGGGCGGCTTCCTGCACCCAGCCCTTGCACGACAACTCGGCGCCGCGGGGGGCGCGCACTTCACGGGGTCCACTCGTCATGAAAAACCACCCTAGACCACGAGGTCGACTTCGAGGGAATGTGCCGCGCATGACGCGAACGGTCGCGCTTGGAGCAGTCATCGGTTTTGCTCTCACGGTGCTGGGGCTGGCGCTGTGGGGTCGTGCGGGCTCCGAGAAGCCGCCTGAGCCCGATCCGATGTTCGTCGACCCACGCATCCAGAAGGCGCTCTTCAGGCCCGCCATCGAGCGGCGCGTCGAGCGGGTGATCATCGCGCCCGTGGTTCAGGACAGCGCGGACGCCGGAGCGCCCTGATGCGCAGGCTGTTGGTGGCGCTGCTGTGTTCGGGGTGCGTGGGCGCCGAGTTCGTCAGGCAGCCTGACCCGAAGCCGTGCGTTGACCCGCCGACCGTCGAGCCACGCGCCGAGCCGAACGAGCCGGCGGTGCGGAAGGTGATCGTCGCGTTCGTCGAGGCGGTCGAGCGCAAGGACTTCGAAGTAGCGCTCTCGATGCTCGGCGCGTCCTGGCGAAAGCAGTACTCGAGCGCGCGCCTTCAGCAGGACTTCGGGAGCGAACCACGCGGCGCTCAGTTGGTCTCGAGGTTGAAGGCGTCTTCGGCGGGGCCAATCACGGTCGTCGGCTCGCGCGCCTCGCTCGTGGTGGGCGAGGGCAGAGTGGCGCGGCTGACTCTGGAGCCGGACGGTTGGCGTCTCGCGTCTCTCGATGGAGATCAGGGTCGCCAGTGACTTTGCACGGTTCGGCGTGGCTGATGGCGTGAATCTGGTGGCGGCTCCCTCTCAACAGGAGTCCGCATGTCCACCATCAAACAAGTCAACACCACCGCTGGTCATCTCGCCGCGCAGGAGCACACGTCGAACGCGGTCTCCGCTGGTCCTGTGTGTACGGTCGAGTCCAACCGGCTCGAGCACAACGAACGCGACTACGCCGGCCGCTCCTCAGGTGTCGGCCAGGACTTGATCAAGTCGGGGGCGCAGTCGCTCGGTGAGCATCAGTCCATGGAGGTGATCTGCAAGGCCAACGTGGCGGTCGACGGCCTCGCGGCCAAGGCAGAAGGGAAACTCAAGATCACCCGCCGTGATGACGGGAAGTACGAGGTCGAGGTGATGAACGCCTTCGGTGTGGGCGTTGGCGACGAGCACGCAAAGGCGACGGTTGGGGTCGGAGCCGGCACCCGGTACGTGGTGAGCACCCCCGAGGCCGCCGCTGACATCGCACAGGCGATCGCCTCGCTCGAGGTCGTTGCGGCGACGTCGGGCAGCGGGGTGGGGCCGTTCGTGATGGCCGCAGACGCCTTCACTGGCACGTCCCGGAGCGCGATGGAGCGGCTCAGCCACTACAGCGACAACCTCGCGTCGGTGAAGTGCGACCTTCGGGGAACGGTGGAGGTTGAACCGTTCGCTCAGCAGGGACCGAAGAAGTACTCGGGCGCGCATCTGGAGGCCAAGGCTGAAGGGCAGGGCGCCACGGAGCTCGAGGTGAACCTCGAGAAGGGCGAGGTCTGCTTCATCAAGCGGCTCGACGGAAAGTTCGAAGGCGAGGCGAGTATCGATTTGTCTCCTCTCGGAACCATCGCCGAGCAAGTCCAGAACCGGTTCGGCGGAAAGGGCGAGGCCAGGGTCGGCGTCCGAATCGAGTCGCGGTGCCAGATCCCCCCGGAGCTGAAGGTGCGCATCGCGAGCGGAGAACTCTCGGGCACTGAACTTGCCAAAACGCTCGCGAAGCTGCCCATGCATCACGTCGTGGTGGCCGAAGTGGAACTCGAGGGCCGGGGCGCGGGCCTGGGCACGGGAGCCGTACGGGGAAAGATGACCGCAGAGTACGCGCTCGACGACAAAGCACCGGCCGACATCGCCAGAGCGCTGCTCGATACGAAGTGGGAATTCGAGGCGGAAGCCGGATTGGGAGGCGAAGCCAAGGTTGGTGGTGGGGGCGTCGGCTTCGAGGGCTCCCTCATGACCTGGAGCGCGACGAAACACGAAGTCGGCAGCCTCCGCGACTTGATCGATCGCGCCGCGGGCCACTTCACCGAGCAGCACGACATGAACGCGACCCTGCATCACGCGATGCGTGGCGCAGCGCTGGCTTCCTGAGCCTTCAGCGCAGGAACTCATCGAGGCGGCCGCCGAGCCCAAGGTGACCGGCGGCCGCTTCGAGCAGCTTTCGCTCTTTTCGATCGATCTTCCCGTCGATGAGCGCCATCGCGACGAGCTCATGCAAGAAGGTCTCTGCTTCGACGGAGCCGCGCGCGACGAGCTTGTCGAACAACCCCGGCCCCGCGTTCAGCGCGAGCTCGACGTTGGCCCAGGGCACGCTCCAGCGCTCCGAGCACATCTTCAGCAGCTTGCGCTCGCTCGGGTCCACGACTCCGTCGGCCATCGCCATCGCGGCCATGAGGTAGAGCAGCCGCTCACGCTCTTCACGATCAGGCACCTTCGTCGGAGCGCGAGGGGCAGACGGCACCGGCGCTCTCGAGCCGAAGCCTTCCCATGAGCTGACCTCTTTCAGCACCCAGTCACGCTCTCCACTCGCGAGCGCGGCGCCGCAGTACTCACACGAGGTCGACGCGTTGTCGCTCAGCGGTGCGGTGCAGTTCGGGCAACGCGCGGTCGAGACGCCCGCTTTCAGCGGCGTGTGGGCTCCTGCTTTGCGAGCGAGGGTGAAGACCCAGCGCTGCGGTACCGACGGCAGGCTCGGGGGCTTCTGGCCTTTGGGGCCGATGCCAGTCTTCGCACTCCAGCGGATCTCGAGGTTCGCGAGCTCGTCTTCTCCGTCATCGCCGATCGAGAGGGTGTTCACTGCACCGACCGCGCACTCCTGAAACACCTTCTGTCTTCCGTTCGAAGAGAGCGCGTCGAGATCGGCCTTGAGGCGCTCGACGAAAGCGGGGCTGGCGACCTTCGAGATCTTGATGGCGTCGCCCGCCACCTGCGCCTCGATCCACTTCCAGAAGATGAACGACGCGCGATCCTCGAGCACCTCGGTCGTGAGTTCGGCGTCGCGCTGGCGGGCCCTGGCGAGCCCATCGACCGCGGCGTTCGCGCCGACATACTCACTGCCCTGCGTGATCTCGGCGAGCACCCAGTCGTAGTTGCCGCTGTTCACGATCGCGCCGCAGTGCTCGCAGGTGTTCGCCGCTCCACCCGTGAAGGGAGCGCCGCAGTTCGGGCAGAACCCCTGCGCGAGATCCTTCGCGGCGTCGGTCTGAACGCCTGGCCGACGAAGAAACGTCCACACCTCGGTGAACGTCTCGGGCGACTTCTTCTGTGCCAACGCCCGGGCCTGCTCGTCGGTCGCTGTGCTCGGAGCGTCGTCGTCACGAAGCGAGGCCTTCACCCGCAGGTGCACGCTGTCGAAGAACTGCGACTGCTCGAGCCCGATGATCTGCAGATCGATCACCTGCACATCGGCGATGGCGTCGCGAATGCCGTTCGCGTGCATGATCTTTAGCTGCGTGCCCAGCCGGGTGAAGGTCGAGTCCGAGAGGAAGCGGCGCACGGGCTCGAGATCGCGGCGAAACCAGGCCTCCTGCACGTCGACGAAGAGCTTCTTCGTGCGATCGAAGAACGACATCAGATCAAACTTCGGGTCTTTCGACTTGAGTGACGTGACCCAGCCGTCGGCGTCACGTGAGCTGACCGAGGTGCGTCGCTGCGCCTCGGCGGCATCGAGCGCCTGGCGGGTCGACGCCGAGCCTTCTTGACGTTTCCAGTACCAGACGCCCACCACGAAGATGATGAGCAGGGGCACGCCGATGCAGGGGTGCTCGAAGGCGAGGCGAATCAGCAGAAACGCGATCTCGACGAGCGCGCCGTCATCGCCCGAGCCGCTCGAGCTGCGGCCTGAGTTGTAGTTCTCACCACTGCCTACACGCGCGAGCGCGGGAGCCGCGATCACCACGAGGAGCGGGACGAACGCAGCGAGCCGGTATATCCACCACCGAGGAGGCGCCTTCATGGCGCGCGACTCTATGGAAAAGCGGAGCCTGCACCATGGCTGAATTCACCATCGAAGCGCACGGCGCGGTCGAGCGCTGGACGATCAACGGAGAGGCGAAGTGCAACGCGTTGTCTCGCGCGATGGTGGCCGAACTCGCGCAAAACGTCGCACGGGTGAGCGGCACCGATCGTTCGGTGCGCGCGGTGGTGCTGACGGGCGCGGGAACGAAGGCCTTCTGCGCCGGCGCCGATCTCAAAGAGCGCGCCACGATGTCGGAAGGTGACGTTCGATCGTTCCTCGACACGCTGCGCTCGACCTTCCGCGCGATCGAACTCTCTGACTGCGCGTTCATCGCGTTCATCAACGGCGCGGCGTTCGGTGGTGGAACCGAGCTGGCGCTCTCGTGCGATCTGCGCGTGATGGATGAGGCCGCCGAGATGGGGCTCACCGAGGTGAAGCTCGGCATCATTCCGGGCGGTGGAGGCACGCAGCGGCTTCCACGGCTCATCGGCAAGGGCGCGGCGAAGGACCTCATCCTCACCGGGCGACGCGTGGGAGCCGAAGAGGCGCTGCGCCTCGGGCTCGTGAACCGCGTCGGAGAGGTCGACGACGCGATGCACCTGGCGAAGAACATCGTCGAGAACGCGCCGCTGGCCGTGGGCCTCGCGAAGCACGCGATCGACGACGGCCTGCACCTCGACCTCGACGCCGCCCTCGCGCTCGAGCAGCAGTTCTACCAGCGCACCCTCGGCACCGAAGATCGCCTCGAAGGGCTCAAAGCGTTCGCTGAGAAGCGGCCTCCCGTCTTCAAGGGCAAGTGATCTCATGACCTCTCCCCGAAGCTTCTTCGCCGTCGAAGAGACGATCTTCCCACCCGCGCGGGCGTGCACCCAGCACGTCGTCACCAGCGTCACCGACCTCGAGCGCGTGATGAGCGGTCTTCTCGAGAAGCAGGAGCAACTGTGGACGACGCACGAGCTCATCTTGTGGGTCGTGCAGCGCGGCGAGGTCGTGAAGGCGCTCGATCTGCTCGAGTTCGTGCGCGCGCACCTCGGCAACGGGCAGGTGATTCGCCTGCGTCAGTTCCACCTCTCGCTCGAAGGCTCGACGGCCGACCCGCGCATGGCGGCAGAGTTCGGGCGCGCGAAGCTGTCGCTGCCCTGGAACGAGATCGCCGAGGCGCTGCCAGCGCTCGAGGAGCCCAAGCTCGACGCCGGTGGCCGCGCTGAAGCGATTCTGCCGGCGAGCGTGAAGCGCCCGCCCGCCGTCGTCGACTCGTTGCTCTTCCCGTTTCGCGAAGAGACTCCCAAAGCGTCGGTCTGGTTTGGTTCTCGCGAAGTCCCCGAGTGAATCGGCGCTGACAACCAGCCACGACGTGTGTACAGCCGCGCGCGCACCAACGTCGAACGCGAGGTTCTCACATGTCGATGACGGAGAAGCTGGTCGGGCTGGTCGAGCGGGTCGAAAAGGGCGGCGCCGAGAAGTACCACGCGAAGAACAAGGAGGTCGGCAAGCTCTTCGCGCGTGACCGCATCGCGCTGCTCATCGACAAGGACTCGTTCGTCGAAGAGGGCAAGCTCGCCAACAACCGTGATCCCGAGCTTCCGTCTGATGGCGTGATCACCGGCGTCGGCCGCATCGATGGTCGGCCAGTCGCGATCATGGCGAACGACTCCACCGTGAAGGCCGGCTCGTGGGGCGCGCGTACAGTCGAGAAGATCCTCCGCATTCAGGAGATCGCCAAGACGCTGAAGGTGCCGCTCTTCTATCTGGTCGACTCCGCCGGAGCGCGCATCACCGACCAGGTCGACATGTTCCCCGGTCGCCGAGGTGCAGGCCGCATCTTCTACAACGAGGTGCACCTGTCGGGCATGGTGCCGCAGATCTGCGTGCTGTTCGGGCCATCGGCCGCAGGCGGCGCGTACATTCCGGCGTTCTGCGACATCGTCATCATGGTCGACGGCAACGCCTCGATGTACCTGGGCAGCCCGCGCATGGCCGCCGAGGTGATCGGCGAGAAGGTGACGCTCGAAGAGATGGGCGGCGCCAAGATGCACTGCTCGATCTCTGGCTGCGGTGACGTGCTCGCCAAGACCGAACAGGAAGCCCTCGCGTTCGCGCGCCAGTACATCGGCATGATGCCGCTGAACTGCTCCGAGAAGCCGCCGCGCGCCGCGGTGAAGGCCCCCAAGAGCTCGGGCAAGCCGATCGATCCCGTGGCGACCCGCGAGGGTGAGCCGCCCGTCGTGTCGATCATTCCCGGCGATCAGAACAAGCCCTTCGACATGTACGCGCTCATCAACGAGCTCATCGATGAGGGCAGCTGGGTCGAGGTGAAGAAGCTGTTCGCCCAGGAGCTCGTCACCGGCCTCGCGCGCATCAACGGCTACGTCGTGGGCATCGTCGCCAACCAGCCCAAGTACAAAGGAGGCGTGCTCTTCGTCGACTCGGCCGACAAGGCGGCGCGGTTCATCTGGCTGTGCGACGCGTTCAACATTCCGCTCCTGTATCTGGCCGACGTACCCGGCTTCATGATCGGCTCGAAGGTCGAGAAGCAGGGCATCATTCGCTCGGGCGCGAAGATGATCTCGGCGGTGAGCGAAGCGAGCGTGCCGCGCATCTGCGTCGTCGTTCGCAAGGCCTACGGCGCCGGCCTGTACGCAATGAGCGGCCCCGGCTTCAACCCGAACGTCACGCTCGCGCTGCCCGGCTCGATGATCGCCGTGATGGGGCCCGAGGCCGCGGTGAACGCGGTGTACTTCAACAAGATTCAGGAGAAGCCCGAGGGCCCGGAGCGGCAGGCGTACATTCAGAAGCTGCGCGACGAGTACCGGGAAGACGTCGACATCTTCAAGCTCGCCTCCGAGCTGATCGTCGACGAGATCATTCCAGGCAAGCAGCTGCGCCAGGAGCTCTCGGCCCGTCTCGATCTGTATGTGCCCGCGCAACAGCTGCCTGTCGGCCGGAAGCGCGGCGTTCTGCCGGTTTGAATCGACTCCGAGGTGAGTTTTTGGCGTTGGCGGACCCACCCCGGTTCTGTATGGTGCCGCGCCCGTTGTTTCTGGGAGGTGGATTCGTGCGGAAGCTCGTTGCGCTGCTGACCTTGACCCTCACTTCTGCGGCCCTTGCCGCGACCCCGTCTGAGGGTGTGCCGCTGCAGGTCCGCCGTGGCTTCTTCACCGAGACCGACATCGGCGGCTTCTTCACGCTCGGTGGCGACAACGGGTATTCGAACCTGCAGACGTACCTGCAGCTGGGTGGCGGTTACCAGCTGACCATCGGCGGTGGCTCCGGCCTCATTCCGATCGGCGTGCACGTCGGCATCGGCGCGAACGCGCAGAACTGCTGGTCGGGGTTGAAGAACGACAACTCCTGCACCCTGTCGGACAACTTCACGCTCATCTTCGTCAGCGCGTCGGGTGGCTACCTGCACCGCGTGCTCGAGCGCCTCTACATCGGCGGCAAGATCCTCGCGGGGTGGACACTGCTCGATCCCGCTCCGGTGACCGACGTGACGGGTGGCGTGAACGCGGGCATCGCGGCGTCGATCGAGTACGCGACCAACATGGACCACTTCTCCATCGGTCTCGATGTCGCGTTCCGGTTCGTGATCGGCCCGAACATTCCGTCGCTCGGGTTCTACCCGCGCGTGCAGTACACGTTCTGATCATCAGCTGAAGAGCCGCGTGGTAATGCGCGGCTCATGGCTCTCGATCTCTACGGCCTCTCTCGCGTCAAGAACGAGCAGGGCGTTCTCCCTCAGCGTGCGCGCGTCATCGACCCGACGTTGCCTTTGCGGCCGGGCGAGCTGCTGATCGACGTCGAGAGCCTCAACATCGACGCTGCGTCGTTCAAGCAACTCAAAGACACGGCCGGCGGCGATTCCTCGAAGATCGTCGACGCGGTGCGCGCCATCGTCGCCGAGCGCGGGAAGATGCAGAACCCGGTCACGGGCTCGGGCGGCATGTTGATCGGCCGCGTGCGCGAGGTCTCGAAAGAGCACCCGGCGTTCGGAACCCTGAAGCAGGGCGATCGAATCGCCACCCTCGTCAGCCTCACCCTCACGCCCCTCGTCATCGACACCGTTCGCGGCATCAGGCCCGAGATCGATCGCATCGACATCACCGGTCACGCGATTCTGTTCGCCAGCGGCATCTTCGCGAAGCTCCCCTCCGATCTGCCCGACACGCTCAGCCTCGCAGCACTCGATGTGGCAGGAGCTCCGGCCCTGGTCGCGCGCTGGGTGAAGCCTGGCCAGACGGTGGTGATGCTCGGAGCAGGGAAGAGCGGCGCGCTCTGTCTCGCCCAGGCTCGCGAGCTGATGGCCGGCAACGGCACGCTCATCGCGCTCGACATCTCGCAGCCCGCGCTCGATGCCCTCAAGAACATCGGCCTGTGTGATCACGTGGTGGCCTGCGATGCGACGAAGGGCGTCGACGTGATGCAGAAGGTCTCGGAGCTGACGAACGGCGCCATGGCCGACCTCGTCGTGAACTGCGCGTCGGTCGGCAACACCGAGATGGCGAGCATTCTCTCGGTGAAGAATGGCGGCACCGTCATCTTCTTCTCGATGGCCACCAGCTTCACCGCTGCGGCGCTCGGAGCCGAAGGCGTCGGCAAGGACGTCACCATGCTCGTCGGCAACGGCTACGTGCCTGGGCACGCCGAACTCACGCTCGAGCTGCTGCGGAAGAACGCGAAGCTGCGTGGGCTGTTCGAGCAGCGCTACACGTGAGTCGCTGACGGCTGTTCCGGTGGCTGGCCGTTCTCCGCAGGCACTGTATGGTTGCAGCCCCATGCGACTGGCCCTCATCCTCTCGCTGCTGGCGTTCCCCGCGCTGGCTCAGAAGCCGAGTCTCATCACCGTCGCTCCCTTCGAAGACACGCGGCTCGGCGGGCTTCGGCTGATCAAGAACGGCGCTGAGCTCGAGCTGGGCTTCTTCGGTGAAGAGGCGCCACCGTTCTTCCAGGGCTGTGCGCTCTGCCAGGACGAGCTGGTGCGCGTGAAGGGCCTGCGCATCACGGGGCTGGTGCTGGGCATCACCGGGCCCGTGACCATGTTGACTGGCCTCATCGTCGGGCTCGCGGCGGGGGCGATCTTTCCGATTTTGCCCATCGCGTTGCTGGGCGGCGCGGTGATCTCGATCGCGGGAGTGCTCTTCAACCAGCTGGCCGACACGTTCCTGCTGCGCGCGGTGAACCTCTACAACCTCGAAGCCTTCGAACCTCCGAAGCGAACCAGCGGGTTTTCGGGGCCTTTGGGCAATTCGACGCCGTAGTTCTCGACGTGGTGACAGTTCCGGGTGGGGCTGGTGTTCGAGCAGGCGAACCCGCCGCACCTCGAGGAACCCGCCATGTCCCGCCTGCTCGCTGCTGCCGTCTCGCTCGCCCTCACCGCGTGTGGAGGCTTTGGCATCGCTGGAAACGGGAAGCGCGTCACCCAGGCGCGTGAGGTGCCGGCTTTCTCGTCGATCGAGGTGCACTCGGCCATCGAGGTGATCGCGACGAAGGGTGATCACTCGGTCTCGCTCACCACCGACGAGAACATCACCCAGTACATCGAGACGCTCGTGACCGATGGCCGGCTGGTGCTGCGCGTTCGCCCCGACGTCGACGTGAGCTTCACGCCGGTGAAGATCGAGGTCTCGAACGATCGCTTCGAGGGCATCAGCGCGTCGGGCGCATCGAGCGTGACGGCTCCCGCGACGGCAGTGCCGAAGCTGCCGATCGAAGCGTCGGGTGCGAGCACGGTGATCGTGAGCGGCGTCGACAGCGCGACGGTGACGGTCGATGCGTCGGGCGCGTCGACGGTGAAGCTCGAAGGGAAGAGCGAGGCGCTGTCGATGAACGTGACGGGAGCCTCCACGGTGCGTGCGCGCCCACTGTCGGCGAACACGGCCACGCTGACCGTCGAAGGGGCCTCGTTGGTCGATCTCACCGCGGCGACCTCGGTCACCGGGCACGCGTCGGGCGCGTCGACGGTCGAGATCTCGGGAGCCGGCACCATGAACGTCACCTCGAGCGGCGCCTCGACGGTGCGGCGAAGCAATTGAGCCGATGAATTCGCTCTCACTCCCGTCGGCTTCTCTTGCTACCGGGAGGGCCACTGCAACAAGGAGCCTCGTGGCCCTCGACGTCGAGCAGCTCTACCGAACGCATGGGCCGATGGTGCTCCGTCGGTGCCGTCGGCTGCTGCGCGACGAAGGGCAGGCGCTGGATGCGATGCAGGACGTGTTCGTGCAGGTGCTTCGGCACCAGAAGTCGCTCGATGCCACCGCGCCTTCGTCGTTGCTGTTTCGCCTGGCGACGAACGTGTGCCTCAACAAGCTGCGCACGCAGAAGCGCAAGCCGGAAGATCGCGACGACGAGCTGGTGCTCACCATCGCGCAGGAACTCGACGAAGCGTCGCGCGCCCAGGCCGCCTCGACGTTGCGACGACTCTTCAGCGTCGAGCCCGAGTCGACCGCCACCATCGCCGTCATGCACCTGCTCGACGGCATGACGCACGACGAGGTCGCGAAAGAAGTGGGGTTGTCCGTGTCAGGGGTGCGCAAGCGCCTTCGAACGTTGAGCGCGAAGTTGTCCACGCTGGAAGAAGGAGCGGCGCCATGAGCCGGCAGGAACCTCCAGACTGGCTGCTCGAGCGCTACCTGCTCGGTGAAGTCACCCCGGAGCAGCGCGCACGCGTCGATCAGGCGATGGACGCGACGGTGCAGGCACGGCTCGAGGCGCTGAAGGCCGACTCCGCGAAGACCCTGGCCGCACACCCTCCCGCGCGGGTCGCGGCCCTGGTGAAGGCGCACGCTCCGGTTCAGCACGAACGCCGATGGCTCCTGCCTGCCCTCGGGCTCGGGCTGGCGGTGATCTTCGCGGTGGTCTTCATTCCCCGAGGAGACGAGACGATCCTCAAAGGGGAGGGCGCTCGCCTCGCGCTGTTCCGCATGACGGCGCAGGGCCCACAGCCGCTGGGAAACGGCGCTCCCGTTCGACCAGGCGATCTCGTGCAGGCGCGCTACGGCGTCGACGAAGCGGGGTTCGTGGTGCTGCTCTCGTTCGACGCGCTCGGGCAGGTGACGCTCCACGCTCCCGTGCACAGCGCTGACACCTCGAGCGACGCGGGCTCGTTCTCGACGCAGCAGTCCTTCGAGCTCGACAGCTCGCCGGGCTTCGAGCGGTTCGTGCTCTTCACCTCGAGACACCCGCTCTCCATCGACGCGCTCTCGGAGTCGGCTCGCCAGGCCGCGCGGAGCAGTGACGCCCAGCACGTGGCGCTCGCGGTCGATCCCTCCATCCACCAGCGGTCGGTGGTTCTCGTAAAGGAGCTGCGATGATTCTCTCAGCGTTGCTGATCGCCCAGTTGGTGACGGGTCAGTCGGAGCCCGCGGTTCGCCGCTTCGCGCTCGTGGTGGGCGCGAATGACGGTGGTCGTGAACGGGTGACGCTGCGGTACGCGGCGAGCGATGCGAGGTCGGTGGCGTCGGTGCTCGCGCAGTTGGGTGGCGTGGCCCCGCGCGATCTCATGGCCATCGAGGAGCCGAAGCCGGCCGACATCGGGCGCGCCATCGACGAGCTCTCGAAGAAGCTCACGGGCGCCCGCGACTCCGCAGGGCGGCTCGAGGTGATCTTCTATTACTCGGGTCACTCGGACGAGAACGGGTTGCTGCTCGGCCAGGAGCGCTACACGTACGACGAGCTGCGGCGCCGCCTCGATGCACTCCCCGCCGAGGTGCGCCTCGCCATCGTCGACGCCTGCGCCTCGGGAGCGCTCACACGATCGAAGGGCGGCGTGTCACGGCCTCCGTTTCTGGTGGACGCGTCGAATCAGCTCAAGGGCCACGCGTTTCTCACCTCGGCGTCGATCGACGAAGCCGCGCAAGAATCGGAGCGGCTCAAAGCCAGCGTCTTCACGCACGCGCTCGTCTCGGGCCTTCGTGGTGCTGCCGATACCAGCCGCGATGGCCGCGTCACGCTCGCCGAGGCATACCAGTTCGCCTTCAACGAGACGCTCGCGCGCACGGCGTCGACCCGCAGCGGGCCGCAACGGCCGGCCTTCGACATTCAGCTCGTCGGCACGGGCGAGATGGTGCTCACCGACGTGCGCATCGCCACCTCGCAGCTCGAGTTCGACGCGGCCCTGAGCGGGCGGGTGTTCGTGCTCAACGCGACGGGTGGGTTGGTGGTCGAGGTCGCGAAGGCTGCGGGAGCTCCGCTGCAGCTCGGCGTCGAGGCCGGCAGCTACCGCGTGCTCGTCGACGACGGAAAGGGCGGGCTTGGCCAGACGACGCTTGCGCTCGTCGAGAAGCAGACCGCGACGGTGACGTCGGCACAGCTCGTTCCCTCGGTGAAGGAAGCGCTGGTCGCGCGTGGTGACGAGGCGCGTCCGTGCCTTCCCGTCGATGTCGCGTTCGCGTACCCGCTCAGCATTGGTGGTCTGGCAGAGCCTCCGAAGACGAACTTCAGCCTCGGCATTCTGTGGGCGCGCGAGGGCGAGGTGGCGGGAGCAGCCCTCAGCAGCCTCGGCACCTGGGTCGATGGCCGGACGCGTGGCGTTGGAGTCTCAGGCGTCGTGTACCGCACCGGCGGTCTCGAAGGGTTCGGCGGAGCAGGGGCCGCGTTCATCTCGACGGAGGCGGTGCGTGGTGTGGTGTTGGCTCCTGCCACCATCGTCGCCGGCTCGATGAAGGGTCTGCAGGGCGGCGCGTTTCACCTCGTCAGCAATGGAACGACGGGTGCGCAGATCAGCGCGGTGAACTTCACGGCGGGTGGGCTGCTCGGAGCGCAGGTCGGTGCAGTCAACGTCGTCACTGGCGGCGCGACCGGACTGCAGGCGGGGGCGGTGAACGTGACCACGGCCGAGCTGCGTGGCTTCCAGGGCTCAGTCCTCAACATCGCGTCGGGAGTCACCACCGGCGCCCAGGTCGGCGTGTTGAACATCGGTGGTGACGTCACTGGCGCGCAGATCGGCGTCTTGAACATCGCCTCGACCGTCAAGGGCACGCAGATCGGCGTGCTGAACATCGCGAAGGAGTCGGACGCGCCCATCGGCCTGCTGAACGTGATCACGAAGGGGCAGTTCCGCGCGGCGGTCTGGGCGAACGAGACGCAGGTGGTGAACGTCGCCGCGAAGCTGGGCAGCCGGAACGTC
Organism: Myxococcaceae bacterium; assembly: GCA_040275325.1. Taxonomy (GTDB): domain Bacteria; phylum Myxococcota; class Myxococcia; order Myxococcales; family Myxococcaceae; genus Xiheimicrobium. The sequence goes on from JBEOKA010000441.1 coordinate 17,333, forward strand.
TACAGCCAGCTGTCGATCGGCCTGAACCCTCGTGACGGCACGCGGCTCTTCGCCGGACTCGGCCTCGGGCTTCACCTCGACTTCGGCAAGTTCTACGGCCAGCTCGAGGCCGACGCGGGGAACCTGTACGTGCCCAGCGCCATCTTCCGCAACGCCGACGTCTTCCTCGTGAACGAGCGCCTCACCGTCGGCTACCAGTTCGCCGACGCGTTCTCGGTGTTCGCCGGCCCGTCGTTCACACAGATGGTCTCGTTCTCGCGCTCGGACATCACGGCGCTTGCTCCGTGGGGCCTGGCTCCGAGCCAGAGCGTGCGGCTCGTTCCGGGATTCGTGATCGGCGCGCAGCTTTTCTGAGATGGTCGCGGCATGGCATTCGACTGGAAACACTTCGAGCGCGAGCTCCTCGAAGAACTCCGGGCTGCACTGAAGCGCTTCGCGAAGCAGCACCGCAAAGAGCACTTCTACGCGGTCGCGATCTTCGGCGTGTATCGCGAGCTCGATGGGCTGCTCTCGCTGCCGACGCTGGGCGCGAGCACGATCGAAGAAGGCCCAGAACCAGAGGCCCCAACGAGCTTCTGGAGCGCGCGTTTCAACCCAGCTGACTGGCCACACGAACTCGAGCTGAGTCGGAAGACGGGGCTTCAACTCGAGAAGCAGCTGACCGCAGAGGCCACGAGCGGCACCGTCGCGCATTGGCGCTCCGTCGAGCGGAGGTACTTCCGGGTGCTCACCCACATCACGGCGGTGCTCCGGTCCGACGCGCTCGAACACCTCACCTGCACCGACGACTTCGTCTGTTTCTGGCACGACGAAGAGGGCGGGCTCGAGCTTGCGCACAAGACGATCAGCCAAACACTGGCCAACCGGCTGTTCGCGCGCGAGTCGAGTCAGAAGAAAGAGCGGCAGAAGCTCGCGAAGCAGTCTCCTGATGAGCGCGCCGCATTTCTCGTGACACGCTTTGGTCAGTTCGAGGGCGTGACGAGCGAGCAGGCGCAGCGCGAGCTGCTGACGATGGGTGAGTCTGCGCTCGACGCGCTGATCGACGCTCTCGCCGACAAGGAGCACGGCTGGACCGCCGCGAAGGTGCTCGGGCAGATCGGCATCGCGACGCCCCAGGTGATCGCCGCGCTTCGCAAACGAGCGGATGAGCTGTGGTTCGCGATGGCGTTGGGAATGCTCGGCGACCTCGCGTGGCTCTCGAAGCAGGCGCCTGCGACCGCAGTGTATGGACTGACCGCGCCGCTCAAGGCGATCACGGCAGGCGGCCCGCCGAGGCCGCTCGATTACGCGCCGCTCGAGACGTGGCTCACGAAGAACCCGAAAGCGCGATCACGGGTCGAGCAAGAGCTCGCGCCCGGCCGCAGCTACGTCGACATCCAAAAGCGTGATGTGGACGAGGCCATTCGTGGGCTCTCGAGTCGTTTCGCGGTCGTTCGCTGGCACGCAGCCTCGTTGCTCGGTGACCGTCAGGTGGGATCCGGCGCGAAGGTGCTTCCGGCGCTCGCTGGCGTTCTGAGTGACAAGAACGCGCTCGTGAGGCGCCTCGCAGTGTTGTCGCTCTCGTATTGGAAGGCGGCCGCAAAGCCGTACCACGCGGCGATTCGGGCGATGAAAGACGACTCCGACCCCGTCGTGCGCGACGTCGCCGCGAGAATTCAGAGGCCTTCGTAGCGATACAGCGGGTGCAGATCGTGGCCGGGCTGCATGTCGACGAGCGGTTTGATCAGCCCATCTTCGAGGCCGTACACCCAACCGTGGAGCACCGGCCGATGCTCGTGTTTCCACGCCTTCTGCAGAATCGACGTCTTCGCGAGATTGAGCACCTGCTCACGAACGTTCAGCTCGACCAGCAGCCGGCCACGAGTCACGTCATCAGGGCACGCCATCAACTCGGCCTCGTGCAGCCGGTACACGTCTTTGATGTTTCGCAGCCACTTGTTGAGCACGCCAAACGACTGCCGGCCCATCGCCGCGAGCACGCCACCGCAGCCGTAGTGCCCACACACGATGATGTGTTCGACCTTGAGCTGGGTGACTGCGTACTCGAGCACCGAGAGCACGTTGATGTCGGTGTGCACGACGAGGTTTGCGACGTTGCGGTGAACGAAGATCTCTCCGGGATCGGTGCCGGTGATCTGGTTCGCTGGGACGCGGCTGTCGCTGCAGCCGATCCACAGGAACTTCGGCGTCTGCAGGCCAGAGAGCCGCTTGAAGAACGCAGGGTCTTCGCGAACGCGCTCGGCCGCCCAGTCCTTGTTGTGCTGCAGCAGGGACTCGATCGTCTTCGGTGCGAGGAGCATCGGCGCCCCTTAGCCGAATTCGTCACCAATCGGCGCAGCTCGACGTTCGCAAGACCACGTCGACACCGGCAGGAGGCGCCTTCGATCGCGCGATCGCTTCTGCAGACTTCACGTCGAGCGAGAACGAGAAGGCGAGGGCGGGCTGACCGTCTTCACGAAGCAGCACGCTCGTCAGCGCCTCGAGCACGTACGGCTCAGCGCGCAGTTTCCGAATCTCCCCTGCACCGAGCAGCGCTTCGGCGTCGAACGTGATGGCCCGACGCTGCCCGTCGGCTGAGATCTGCTCGATGCGCCCGCGCGCGAACTCGGCGTCTTCGACGTCGTTGTACTCCATGCCGAATCGGCCCTTGTGTTGCAGCCCCTCGACGGGGCCAGTCCATCGGGCTTGTTTGGCTACGAGCGCATGCAGCGCCTCTGCATGGTTTCGAAGTTCTCGTCGGTGCTCACCCGTCACGAAGAACGTCAGGTGCTCTTCCCCGTGCGCCACCAACACGCCCGCATCGAGTGGCGACGTCGAGCGCGCGACATTGCCTTCGAGCGAGAGCGCAACTCCGATCGACGCGCGTTCCAGCGCCGAAGGCTCGATCACCGTGCGAGTCGCGGCGACGACGGGAACCATGCTGATCGTCAAAGGTGGACTCTCTGAGACCTGCAGCGAAGCCGCGGCCCGATGAGTCACCCAGAGCAACACCGCGTCGCGCCCGTCGAATGCCTCGGCGCACGGCCGCGCCCTCGAGAGCGATACTGTCGCGATATCGGAGAAGCGAACGTCGGGAGAAACCGGCGCGTCTCGCATGAACGCTGGATCTGACCGCTGCTCGGAAGACACGCCGGTCTTCACGGCGCTCAGGGCGATCTGCCGCGCCTTCATGCGTTCAGCATCGAGCGCGATGCGCAACTCCTGCTCGGGCTGACACCAATCGACATGAAGCACACCGTCGCGCTTCTCGAGCTCAGCCACCACATTCAGCGCCGCGCGACCGACCTCGATGATGTTCAGTCGGTCACTGGTGATCGCGAGCACCGTCTGCTGTGACCCCCGATCGAGCCACACGGTCGCCGGCACTTCCTGAACGGGAAGCGCAGCGCGAACGGCCTCGAGCACAGCACTGTCTTCACCGCGCACCTTCAGCAGCAGCGACGCTTTTCCCGGGGTCACTCGCGTCGACATGCGCTCGACGTTCGGAAGCTTCGCCAGCCAGTGCTCGGCGCGTTGGGCCTTCTCTTCCATCTGCCAGACCCCGAGCGACGGCGCGCGCAGGCCCACGTGAACCACCTGCACCGGCACAGGCATCGCCCGCACGATCGCCACCGTCGCGCAGCCCAGCACCACGGCCGCTCCCACGATCGCGACGACGACGTTCCGATTCACAGAAAGAAGCGGTCCACCACGCCCGCCGTGCGGCCGAGAATCGACGTCCACCCGATCAGCGTGTCGACCTTCGGCTCCACATCAGGCGGGTTGAGGCCGAGCGACGCCATCGATCCCGTGCAGGCGAACAACGTCGCCAGCCCCGAGTCGCGAACCACATCGAGCAGCTGGCGGCAGGTGGGCACCTGGCGAAGCTCCATGGTTGCGTTCACGTCGTCGCGGCCTTCGAGATCAGGCTCGTCGAGATTGCCGCGAACCAGCCGCTCGAGCGCGAACCAGAAGAAATACAGCTCGACCTTCCGGCCCATCGCGACCGACGCCGCCGCGATCGACAGCCCCTGATGAACGGCGTCGTACTCGCCGCGGTGAAGGAACACGCAGACCGGACCCATGGCCGCGCTCTTCTCCGCATCACGTGCCGGAAACCAGCGCTTTTCGACCGGCCGCGTTAGTCAACCGACCGCCTGATGACAAACGAGAATCAGATCAACGGGTTTGACGGTTGGATGAGGTGAACGATGTCTGCTACGCGCCTACAACCGATGCCGGTCGACGAGACCACCGCGAAGCGAAAAGACGCCCATCTCGACTTGTGTGCCACCGAAGAGGTGGCGCCCGTCGAGAACACCACCCTTTTGGATCGGTTGTTTCTCGTTCACTGCGCGATGCCGGAGTTGTCGGCTGACGAGCTCGATCTCTCGACGCCGTTGTTCGGCAAGCGCCTCAAGGCCCCGTTGTTGGTGACGGGAATGACGGGCGGCACCGAGCGCGCCATGCAGGTCAATCGCGACATCGCGATGGTGGCCGAAGAGTTCGGAGTCGCTTTCGGCGTCGGCAGCCAGCGCGCGATGGCCGAGCGGCCAGAGCTCACGAAGACCTTCGCCGTTCGAGACGTGGCGCCTTCGACGGTGCTCATCGGAAACATCGGGCTGGTGCAGGCCGTAAGGCTCGGCGTGGACGGCGTTCGCAGACTCTTCGAGGGCATCAACGCCGACGCGATGGCCATTCATTTGAACCCCGGCCAGGAGCTCACGCAGCCCGAAGGCGATCGCGACTTCCGTGGTGGGTACGACATCGTCGGCTCCCTGGTGAAGGCGCTCGGCGCCTCCCGCGTGATGGTGAAAGAGACCGGTTGCGGCATCAGCCCCGAGGTGGCGCGTCGGCTCGTCGATGTCGGCGTGCGCACGCTCGACGTCTCGGGCCTTGGCGGAACGAGCTGGGTTCGGGTCGAGCAGCTCCGCGCCGAAGGTGTCGCGCGTGAAGTCGGGGCGCAGTTCTCGAGCTGGGGCATTCCGACTGCCGCTGCGGTGGCTTCAGTGCGCAAAGCGGTCGGCCCCGGGGTCTCGCTCATTGCGGCGGGCGGCATGCGAACGGGGCTCGACGTGGCGAAGGCCATCACGCTCGGCGCTGACGTCGGGGGCATGGCGTTGCCGCTGTTCCGCGCGCATCAGGAGCGCGGCGTGGCGGGCGTTCGTGAAGCGATGACGACGATTCTGACGGCGTTCAAGCAGGCCATGGTGCTGACGGGGTGCCGGACCCCGCAGGAGCTCCGCCAACGGCCTCGCGTGGTGACGGGTGAGCTGAAGGACTGGCTGGCGGCGCTGTGAAGGAGAACACGATGGGTGAGACGACGGTGACTTCGCGGTTGAGTGGCTTTCACAAGCTCCCGGTCGCGGATCGGTTGGGCACGGTCTCGCGCATGTTCAAGCTGACGCCGGAGGAGAGCCACGCGATCGGCGGCGGCACCGGCCTCACGCCCGATCTCGCGAACACGATGATCGAGAACGCGGTCGGCATCTTCGGGCTGCCGCTGGGCCTCGGCCTGAACATGCAGGTGAACGGGCGCGACTACGTGGTGCCGATGGCCGTCGAAGAGCCCTCGGTGATCGCCGCCGTGAGCTTCGCCGCGAAGATCGCTCGAGAGGGTGGTGGCTTCATCGCCGAGGCCGACGACCCGATCATGATCGGCCAGATCCAGGTCACCCACTTCGGAGACCCGACCGAGGCCTCGAAGAAGCTCGTCGCGCACAAGGAGCAGATCCTCGCGCTGGCCAACAGCTTCCACCCGACGATGCAGACCCGCGGTGGTGGCGCGAAGGACGTCGAGGTGCGCATTCTGCCGGCTCCCGAAGGCCCGCGCGGAGAGCCGCTGCTGATCGTCCACCTGCTCATCGACACGCAGGAGGCGATGGGCGCGAACCTCATCAACACGATGTGTGAAGGCGTGGCGCCGCTCGTCGAGCAGATCACCGGCGGCAAGGTGTACCTGCGCATTCTGAGCAACCTCGCCGATCGCCGCCTCGCGCGTTCGACCTGCCGCATTCCCGTCACAGCGCTCGCCGACTTCGACATGTCGGGTGAGTCGATCGCCGAAGGCATCGTGCAGGCCAGCCGCTTCGCCGTGGCCGACCCGTACCGCGCAACGACGCACAACAAGGGCATCATGAACGGCGTCGACTCGGTCGCCATTGCGTGTGGACAGGATTGGCGCGCGATCGAGGCCGGTGCTCATGCCTTCGCCGCGCGTGACGGCCAGTACCGCCCGCTCTCGACGTGGACGCTCGAAGAGGCGCACCTGGTCGGGCGCATCGAGATGCCGCTCGCCATCGGCACCGTCGGCGGGCCAATCAAGATCCACCCGCAGGTGCAGGCGGCCATGAAGCTGCTGCGCACCACCAGCGCGCGTGAGCTCGCCATGGTGATGGTCTCGGTCGGCCTCGCGCAGAACTTCGCGGCCGTTCGTGCGCTGGGCTCGGTCGGCATTCAGAAGGGCCACATGGCCATGCACGCCCGGTGCGTCGCGGTGACGGCTGGCGCCCGCGGTCCGTGGATCGAACAGGTCGCCAACGGGCTGGTGAAGGCCGGTCAGGTGAAGGTCGAGAAGGCGAAGGAGATCCTCGCGACCTTGATGCGTGACGCGGCGGCCGAGGCGGGCTGAGTCGTGACCGTGCACATCACCAGCTTTGGTCCGGGCAAGGTCATTCTGCTCGGTGAACATGGAGTCGTGTACGGCCAGCCCGCGTTGGCTGCGCCGATCTCTCGCGGTGTTCGCGCCTGGGCCGTGCCTGCGCAGAAGTGCGGCATCGAGCTGCCTGACGCGCTGAAGGACGAGCACTCGAAGTCGCTCGAGAAGGCGTTTCAGCGCGCGGCGAAGGTGACTGGCAACCCGAAGGTGTTGGTGACGCTCGAGTCCGATCTGCCGCTCTCGATGGGCCTGGGAAGCTCGGGGGCGCTCTCGGTGGCCGTCAGCCGCGTGCTGATCGAAGCGAAGACGGCGAGGCCTGCGACCCAGCAACAGCTCGAGCAGGTGGCCTTCGAGATGGAGAAGGAGTTTCACGGCACGCCGTCGGGCGTCGATCACACGACCTCGGCGCGCGGGCAGATGATTCTGTTCAAGCGCGGGTCGGTGAAGGTCGTGAAGGCTCCGAAGCCAGTGCGCGTGCTGGTCGCGATCGTGGGAGAGCGGCCGTCGACGAAGAAGACCGTGGCAGCGCTGCGTGAGCGTCAGGCGAAGTGGCCCGCGCGCTACAAGCGGCTGTTCCTCGAGATCGGCCGGGTCGCGCGTGAAGGTGCGGCGGCGGTGACGGCTGGCGATCTCGAGTCGCTCGGCGATCTCATGAACGTGAACCAGGGCCTGCTGAACGCGGTGGGCCTCTCGAGCGAAGGGCTCGAGGCGATGGTGAACAAGCTGCGGCGGCACGGCGCGCTGGGCGCGAAGCTGACCGGAGCCGGTGGTGATGGCGGCGCGGTGCTGGGGCTCTTCCGTGAGCCCGAGCCCATCGTCGCGAAGCTCGAGCAGGAAGGCGTGACGTGCTTCGTGAGCCAGCTGGCCGGCCCGCGCGCGCTCTAAAGGGGACATCCACGTGAAGGCGACGGCGAAGGCGCACCCGAACATCGCGCTGGTGAAGTACTGGGGAAAACGAAACGAGCGACTGATCCTTCCGCATCAGTCGAGCCTGTCGGTCACGCTCGGGCCGCTCTCGGTGACGACCTCGGTCGAGTTCACCGGCGAGCGCGGCGACGACGACGTTCGCATCAACGGGAAGATCGCGCAGGGCAGCGAGCGCACCCGCGTCGTCGAGCTGCTCTCCCTCGTTCGCAAAGAGAGCGGTAGCAAGCTGGGCGCGGCGCGCATGGTGAGCGCTGGAGATTTCCCGGCGGCGGCAGGGTTGGCGTCGAGCGCTGCAGCGTTCGCGGCGTTGGCCGTGGCAGCTCGTACGGCGGCCGGTTTCGATCGCGACACGAAGGCGGAGTCGGTTCTCGCGCGCCGCGGCAGTGGCTCGGCCTCGCGCAGCGTGCAGGGCGGGTTCGTTCGGTGGAACCGGGGCAAGCGCGCCGATGGGAAGGACTCGTTCGGCGAGCAGCTCTTCGATGCGAAGCACTGGCCCGAGCTGCGAATGCTCGTCGGCATGGTGAGCCGCGAAGAGAAGGAAGTGAAGTCGCGTGACGGCATGCGCGGCACCGTCGAGACGTCTCCGTACTACCCGGCGTGGGCCAAGGACGCAGAGGCCGAGGTGAAGCGCATCATTCCGCTCATCAAGCGCCGCGATCTCGAGGCCGTTGGCGCCATCGCCGAGAAGAACGCCTGGCGCATGCACGCGACGGCCTTCGCGGCTGATCCACCGCTCTGCTACCTGAAGCCCGAGACGCTGGCCGTCATTCAGACCTGCCGTGAGCTGCGCGCGAAGGGGCTGGGCGTCTGGTTCACGCTCGACGCTGGGCCCAATCCCGTGCTGCTGACCTCGGCGAAAGACGAAGCGAAGATCGTGAAAGTGCTCGAGCAGCACGGCGCGCGTGAGGTCGTGCGTTGTCACCCCGGTGGAGACGCGGTGCTCGTGTGACGTGGACGAGCACGGTCAGCGGCGCCGAGTACACGCTGTCGCTGCCGTCGCTCGGGTTGGCGTCGTGGTGCGCCGCTGGGGCACTCGTTCTGCTCGTCATCGGCGCGGCGTTCGCGCGGCGCGGTGAATGGAGAACTCGGACTCCGCTCGTGATCGCCGCCGCAGGTGCGATCGGCATCGCGTTTCTCATCGCGCTGTCGTTCCTCGGCGTGATCGGGCTGCGCGCGACGCTGCTCCGGGACTCCACCTTCAGCACGATCTTCTCGGCAGGCACGAAGCGCGCGGTCGTGGTGGCGCTGCTCGGGAGCGTCTGCGCCGTGGCTGGCGCGTTGGTGGCGCTGTTTCGGCGCTCGAGAGGCATCGGGCCGCTCGGTGTCGGAAGCCTCGTGCTCGGAGCGATCTCGATCGCGCCATTCCTGTCGCTCGCGACCGTCATCCACCGACCCTTGCCGGTGTTCCCTCGGGTCGCGGAGAAGTGGGTGCACGAAGGGCACGAACTCGACGTGAGGCCCTCACGGCCGCCGAGTCAGCGCTGGTCGTTCACGGAAGCCCTCGAGCGCCCCAGCCCGCGTGAGTCGATCTTCGTGACGACGGGCGAGCTCGGTCCCATTCGCGTGGTGCATCGCCAGGCGATCGAGGTCGCGGAGGAGCGAGGCGATCCCTCCTTCGAGCTTCGAGTCGGCAACCGGTGGGTCTTCGATCGCGTGCAGAAGAAGGAGGGCGACGTGTTGTTCTTCGGGTTGCTCCCGACCGGACGGACACAGCGGCCGCTCCCAGAACCGGCCATCGTCGAGATTGAGAAGGCAGACTGGAAGCGCGGCGTTCGCTGGTTCACCGTCGGCCTCTCGGTCGGGAAGAAAACGGTGCACTTCGAGCTGGCAGCGCGGAACGGAGGCCTCCTTCGAGGCGACCAGACGGCCCTCACGTTCCCCGCGCCGGGCAGCTCTGAGACGTTCAGGTTCCTCGATCTCGAGTGCCGCGGCGTGACGACGGCGCCGCTGGGTGGTCCGTGCGTCTGTTCACCCGGCGGCAACGGCTGCGGCCTCTTCGATGTCATGGCTGCTGCGCTGACCGTCGGTCTCTTCCTGCCGGGGAGCGCCTCAGAGGTGTGGACGCTCGCGTCGAGCGCTCGCGGTCGAGACGATGCGCCGGCCGCGCTCGTCACCACGCGAAGCCAACGAGCGCCCGAAGACTGCTCGGCACGCCCCGCCTGCGTGAGATTGATGACGTTCAGCTCGGAAGGGCCCGCGCTCGAGAAGGAGCTCGTCGCGCTCGGGCTCGACGCGGCCAACGCTGGCGGGTTCGTGACGGTGCGCGGCAGTCAGGCCGATCTCTCGAAGGCCCTGTCGATGTCGATCGAGTGGAAACGACACCCTGGCGTCTGCGCCGGTCTCTTCGAGTGCGTGCTCGAGATCGGCAAGGTGTCTCAGCCGCTGCGCAGCAACGACGTCATCTCGGTCAGCGCGTGCGTCACCAGGTGACGACGATCTTTCCCGCGCTTCGACCCGAGGCGCTGCGCTTCCACGCCTCGCCGAGCTGCTCGGCAGGGTAGCGGGAGTCGATCACCACCTCGAGCTGCTTCTTGGTGAACAGCCCGTCGAGCACCGCGAGATCGGCCGCGTTCACCTTGAGCATCACCGGCAGCACCTTCTTCGACGACAGTCCGTTGATCGCCTGGCGCGCGAAGACGGCAGGGCCCGGAACGCACGACGCGAAGACACCGCCGCGCACGAGCTTCTCGAGAAAGTCGCCCGGAGCGCTGCCCACGCAGTCGAGCACCAGATCGAACGGCGCCACCCCCGCGTAGGGGTTCGGCTTCGTGTAGTCGACGATCGCATCGGCACCGAGCCGCCGAACGAGAGCGGCGTTGCGCTCGCTGCAGACGCCCGTCACGTGCGCGCCCATCGCCTTCGCGAGCTGCACCCCGAAGTGCCCGACGCCGCCCGACGCGCCCACCACCAGCACACGCTTCGACGCGCCCGTCATCGGCAGCCCGCCCACATCACGCAGGCCCTGCAGCGCCGTCATGCCCGCGAGCGGAAGCCCGGCTGCCTGCTCGAAGTCCATTCCGTCGGGCATCGCGCACAGCACGTCGAGGCCCGCATTCACCAGCGTCGCGCTCGCGCCACCGCTTCGACCCGAGAGCCGAGTGTGCACGCGCTGACCCCTCGTGAAGCCCGTGACGCCTGGCCCGAGCGCCTCGACTTCACCGGCGAGGTCGTACCCGGGAATGAACGGGAACGACGCGGTGAGAATCGGCCTGAACTTTCCCGAGGCCTGCTTCCAGTCGATCGGGTTGATGCTCGTCGCGCGCACGCGCACCAGCACCTCGTTCGCGCCGGGCACGGGGTCGGGCAGCTCGGCCGCCGCGGGCTCCATGCCGTACGCCTTCAGAATCATCGCCTTCATGCCGGAGTGGATCTCACCGACACGAGGGAAGGGGAAGCGTCATCTCCGCGTGACGGCGATTCGAACCACCTGGTTGAAGGTGCCGTATTGCTGGTCGTTCGAGAAGATCATCGCTTCGCCTGACTCCGGCACCGGGCACTTCGAGCTGACGCGCTCGGCGTTCGTGTTCGCGCAGTCGAGCTCTTTGCCGCTCGCGGTGCGGTACTTGATCATCAGGTAGCGACGCAGCGGGTTCTCGAGCACGACGGCGAGGGTTTCGCTGGCGTCGACGGCCGCGCGGTTCGGACTGGTGAGCGTCAAGCCCTCTCTCGCGATGCCGGGGCGCGCGAACGGCTGGCGAAGGAAATCGCCACGCGAGAGCGGCTTGTCGAGCAACTGCCAGCGCGCGTCGTCGGGGAAGTGGCTCCAGATCGCGACGTTCGGCGGAATGAAGAGGTAGTCGGTTCGATACGAGCGGCTGTGGCCGTTGACGGTGGGGTCGTCCCAGGTGGCGTCGACCAGGTACCAGTGGCGATCGATCTCCACCGCGTTCCACGCGTGGCCGATGGGCGCCGCGGAGCCGTTCTCTTCGCGCACGTCGCCGCCGAGATAGATGATCTGATCGCCGGTCTCTCTGCCGAGCTCGACCATCAGCCGCGCGTAGCCCTCGCAGACGCCGATGCGGTTCACGAACACCGAGTTCGCGTCCTGCGGCTTTCGCTGCCCCGGCTTGAGCGAGTCGTGATCGTACTCGAGCCGCGTCACCACCCAGTCGTGCAGCGCCTTCACCCGCTTGAAGGCGTTCGGCTCTCTCGACTTGATGTACTGGGCGACGGCAGCGATCGAGGACTCATCGTACGGGTGCATGCCCGCGACGATGGGAGAGACGTCGTTCGCCCACGGCCAGTGCGTGCCGCCGGTGTCGATGACGAGCGGGTCGTGCGGCTCGGGAGGCGGAGGCGGCTGGTCGGGGTGATCGTTCTCGCGCAGCTTGGCGCCGTCGTCCTTCCACGTGATCACCGAGAAATAGCCCTCGTCTGGAACGCCTGCGTCTGGCGCAGCCGGCTTCGGCGGCGGGTTGGCCTTCACGCCTTCGATCTGCGCGCGCTCTTCGTCGGTGAGCTTGCGCCAGCGCGTCGAGGGACCGCTCGGAACCACAGGCGTGGGCGTCGGAGCCGGATCGATCTTCGCGATCGCCTCTCCGTCGATCTTCGTCACGTACGGATTGGGGTTGGCCAACCGGTGCAGCCCTTCGAGACCGCCGGCCACCTGAAAGATGACGCCGCGCCACGGCTCGCCCGCGTCGCCCGGCTCGAGGAACCAGTCACCACGCGTGGCGAGCGCGGCGAACGTCACCTTCG